>CAIMCI010000380.1 GCA_903839465.1 uncultured Pseudomonadota bacterium | reverse complement strand
CGGTGAGCGCGCCGCAGTGCTGGCCGTGGTCGACGCGTTCTTCAAGGCAATGCACTCCCGTGACGATGCTGCCGTGCGCGACACATTTGCGCCGAAGACCCGCTTCGCGTACGGCCGGCCGGATGGGGCCACCTACGCGCTCGGCCAGGAGGACATCGAGGAGTTCAGCGAGCAGGCGCGCAAGGCTCCCGAGCCGTACATCGAGCGCATCTGGTCACCCGAGGTCCTCATCGACGGGCGGATGGCCGTCGTCTGGGCGCGCTACGACTTCCACCGCGGCGGCCGCTTCAGCCACAACGGCCGGGACTGCTACGTACTGCTGAAGACCGGCGACGGCTGGAAGATCGTCAGCCTCGTCTTTACCGTTGAACCGGGCGATCGCACGGAACATCCCTCCGGCCCGCCGAAATAGGAGCCACCGGACCGTCCGTGCCGCCGCGGCGCAATCCGGCGCCGCATCAAGAGACCGCGCTTGCACGGCCGTGGTCGTGTGTCGTGCAACGGCATCGCCGGCACCTCGCCGTTGGCGCCTGAACTTCGCGCACGTTGTCCGTGCCGATCGCCACGTCGATCGCCACGTCGATCGCCACGTCGATCGCCACGTCGATCCCCACGCACCCCTGAATATCACCTGCGCTCGGTAACGCACGGTGAGCGCGCCTCCTGAAGTCTACGGTCTACCTGATGCCGGGTCGGGGTGCGGGCTGCGTGCCTGTCGTCGGTACCGGGTCGCAGGTCGGGTAGCGCAAAGCGTCTCGCTGTGACGACACGCTGCGGTCCGGGTGGCGTCGTCGCCTGAAGGTCGTTTTGCCCGGCGATGGCCTGATTTTCTTTTGCTCAAGGGGAGTTTTTCAAATGCAAGTTCCAACTACAAAACCGTCGCTGCTGCTCGGCCTCGTCGTGATCGGTGCGCTGCAGATGTCGGGTGCCGCGCGCGCCTCGATCATCCCGAACCTCGTCGGCGACGCGCCGGTGCAGATCGGCGGTCAGTCCTACTTCGGCTATACCTACGACTTCGATCTCGATGCGCAGCAGTTCGTGGCGCCGGGTTCGTTTGCGACGCTCTATGACTTTGGCCCGACCGCGGCGCCGCCGGTATTCACGGGCCTGCTCGGCACGGCCTTCACGCTGTCGACTGCACTCATCATGTCGCCGTCCGCGCTGCAGACGGCGCCGGGCAACAGTCCGACCCTTCTGGACTACCGGCTCACCTACAACGGCAGCGGTAAGATTCCGTCGACGACGGACCTTGGCACGATCGAGCTCTTCTCCAACAGCGGCAGCGTGATGCTGCTCAGCTACGACGGCCAGGCGTTCAAGAACTCCAACGGTTCGGTTACCGGAAACGCCGGCTTCTACCGCGGCCCGTCTCAGGTACCTGAGCCCGCAGCGCTTCTGCTGCTGGGTGTAGGCCTTCTCGGAGTTTCCTTTGCGCGCACGAGGCGCGCGGGCTGAGCGAGTTTGCGGCCTCGCAACGCAGAAGGCGTCCGCGGCAGTGCGGGCGCGTCCGGCGCGACCGGAGGCTGATGACGCGCAGGGAGATGGTCTATGCACCTGTCACATATCGCTACGGGTCGCCCGGAATCCCATCGGTTCTCCAGGCAATGGCCGGGGCACCTGCCGGACACCGTGGCCGCGCTGCTCGGCGTCTTCGAGCGGCGTCTGGGCCGCGACGAGGTGATCTCGGCATCCGGCCGCTATCTCGTCACGGCGTGTGAATTCCGCGCCGCGGTGGCTCATGACGAGTTGACGGCGCTGCTGTGCCCGGACAGCCGGCGCGCACTGGAGAGCGCCAGGCTGGCCTTCGCGGCAATGGGCGCCTACGACGCGGCCGCCTGCATCGACGTGACGCTCACCGACATGGACGAGAGATCCATGCCACAACCCTATGTTCCCCAGGTCGCCGACCTGCGGAGCGGGATTCTCGAACTCGGAGCTGATATCGACCTGCGCATTGCGCGCTACGCGCGGCGCCACTACGGCGCTTCCGCCAAGTAGGGCGATTCGTTGAACCGGCGGGTTCGCGGAGTTCGCACTCGCGCAAGCCGCTGGGCCACAAGTGGCCCGGGCCCGTCGTTCCGCGCTCCGGCCGAGCCCGTTGAGACGTGCGCGACGGAACGTGCCTGACGAGTTGAGCCCGACGAGTTCCGCCGGGAAGGCTGCTCGCCGGGCACCGGTTGCCCCCTCAGCGGCCCCGCAGGCGCACGCCGGCGATCGCGAGCAGGGCGGCACCCAGTCCCGCCAGGGCCCACGGCGGCAGCGGACCGTCGGTGCTCGAGGCGTTGCCCGGCGACGTCGAGCCCGGCGGTACGGGAGCCGCGCGGGTGACGATGCAGGCGTTCGTGACGTTCGAGAACTCCGTCTGTATGCCGCAGACCTGGCCGTCGCCGCCGACGAACGTGCCGTCCTGGGCGTTGCAGATGTCACCGATCTCGCCGTTCGTCGCGTCGTACCAGGCGAGCGGCGGTCCGATCACGGTGGCAAGGCCAATCTCGGGGTCGGTGATGGTCTCGGCGAGTTCGTGCGAGGCAACCGCCGTGATGTTCGCGAACGGCGTGCCGGAGCCGCAGCCGGTGTCGCAGCCGCTGCCCACCTGCATGTCGGGCTGCGCGGCGTAGTAGAACTCGCCGAGCACCCGGCTTGATACGGTGCCGTGGTAGGCGCAGAAGCCCCCCGCTACGCACGAGGTCTGTCCGCCCTGGGTAAGGACCACGCCCCGCGGGAAGAAAATCGCGTAGTACGTCGTCGGATTGCCGGCCGCGTCCTTCGTCGGTGCGGGCAGGTGACCGGCCGTGATCTGCGCCTGAAGTTCCAACTGGATGGTCGCATCGGTGAGCGTCGTCGCGGACGTGCTTGGCGTGATGGTGACCTGGCGGACGAAGTTGCCGCGCGTGTACTGCTGGTTCGTGCCGCCGGACGCCGGCGTGTTGTACTCGGCGAGCCAGTCCCATGTGTTGCCCTGCAGGACCGCGTTGTAGAACGAGGCGACGCTCGGCGTCGCGGTGCTGGAGACCTGCGTGGCGTAGGAGCCCGTGCCCCACAGCACCTGGATCACCTGGATGTGCGGGACGATCCGTCCACCGTAGTAGGTCAGGTGCGCGCCCGCCGGCGCGGCCGGCGGGGGGGCGCCGAACGGGCGCACGGTGGTCTTCGGCATGACGTGCGGGCCACCCGGTCCTGCCGCCGCACCGAGGGCGGCGATCAGGGCGAGGACGAACAGGGCGGCGGACGGCAGCGGCTTCGGCATGGACTGACCCTGGCGGTGGACGGTATCGCGATGCGGGACGCCCGGCAGCATCGTTGCCCGACATGACGGCCTCGTTGCAGCGGAAAGACAATCGAGGCCGGACCGGCTGGCCGCCGTCCGTGCGGGCGGCTACTGTCAGTGCAGCCGCCGAGGAGCCGCCATGACCCGTATCGGCAGGACCACCGCCCCGACCGGTTCCGGAACCCGCTACCCCCCGCCGAGCACGCCGGGCCCTGCCGGGAGCGGCGCTGGTTGCGCCTTGCCGATGCAGCGGGCCTGACCCAGTTCGGCGTCAACGAACTGACCCTGCCGCCGGGGACGTGGTCGAGCCTGCGCCACTGGCACAGTCACGAGGACGAGTTCGTGTACGTGCTGCAGGGTTCGGTCGTGCTCGTCACGGACGCCGGCGAGGAACGGCTCGGGCCCGGTGACTCGGCAGGCTTCAGGGCCGGCGTCCGCGACGGGCACTGCCTGCAGAACCGGTCGGACGGGGCGGCCGTGCTCCTGGTCGTGGGTTCGCGGCACGACGAGGACGAGGGCGAATACTCGGACATCGACATGCGCTTCACGAAGGGCCGCTACCAGGGCCGGGGCCGCTTCGTACACAAGGACGGGTCGCCCTACCAGGGGACGGGGGGCGCGACCCGGCCCGGCGGCCCGGTGCTGCCGGCGGGGGTGGCGGCGGCGCCCGGCTGTGCTGTAATCGGGCCATGAACCCCCGCACCGTCCACTGCGCCTGCCCGCACGACTGCCCCGACACCTGCGCGATCCGCGTGACGGTCGAGGACGGCGTCGCCGCGCGCGTGCAGGGCGATCCGGACCATCCGCCGACCAACGGCGCGCTGTGCACCAAGGTCGCCCGCTACACGGAACGCGTCTATCACCCGGAGCGGCTCCTCCATCCGCTGAAGCGCAGCGGCCCGAAGGGCAGCGGCCGGTTCGAGCGCGTCGGCTGGAACGAGGCGCTCGCCGATATCGCGGCCCGGCTGCAGTCAATCGCCAGCCGCGATCCGCGCGCGATCCTCCCCTATTCCTACGCCGGGACCATGGGCCTCGTCCAGGGCGAGTCGATTGCCGCCCGTTTCTTCCACCGGATCGGTGCCTCGCTCCTCGACCGGACCATCTGCGCCAATGCCGGGGGCACGGCGCTCGCGGCGACCTACGGCAAGAAGGTCGGCATGCTCGCCGAGAATTTCCGCGACAGCCGCCTGATCCTGATCTGGGGCAGCAACAGCATCGCCTCTAACCTGCACTTCTGGACGATCGCCCAGGCCGCAAAGCGCGCCGGCGCCAAGCTCGTCTGCATCGACCCGCGACGTACCGAGACGGCCGAGAAGTGCCACGAGCACCTGGCGCTCCTTCCCGGCACCGACGGCGCGCTGGCGCTCGCGCTGATGCACGAACTGATCGAGAACGACTGGCTCGACCACGACTACCTGGAGAGGCACACCGACGGCTGGCCCGAGCTGCGCGCCGAGGCGCTCGCCTGGGACCCGGCGCGCGCGGCGGCCGTGTGCGGCCTCGAAGCGGACCAGATCCGGTCGCTGGCGCGCGATTACGCGACGATCCGGCCCGCGGCCATCCGGCTCAACTACGGCATGCAGCGCGTGCGCGGCGGCGGCAGTGCCGTGCGCCTCGTCGCGGCGCTGCCCTGCCTGACCGGCGCCTGGCGCGATCCGGCCGGCGGTCTGCTGCTGTCGGCCGGGGGCTGGGCGCCTGTCAGGCGCGCCGCGCTCGAGCGCCCGGACCTCCTGCCCACCGGCCCGCGCCGGGTAATCAACATGTCGACGATCGGCGATGCGCTCACCGCGCCGTCCTCGGCGGACTTCGGACCGGCCGTCGAAGCCGTCATCGTTTACAACAGCAATCCCATCGCGGTCGCGCCCGACTCGGGCAAGGTCGTGGCCGGGTTCGCGCGCGAGGACCTTTTCACCGTCGTGCTCGAGCAGTTCCAGACCGACACCGCCGATTTCGCCGACTACGTCCTGCCGGCGACGACGCAGCTCGAGCATTTCGACGTGCACTCGAGCTACGGTCACCACTACCTGCTGGTGAACGAGCCGGCGATCGCGCCGCTCGGCGAAGCGCGGCCGAACACGGCGGTCTTCCGCGACCTGGCCGCCCGGCTCGGCTTCACGGAGCCGTGCTTTGCGGAGACCGACGAGGAGATCGGGGCGAGCGCCTTCGAGGGCATCGACTTCGCCGAGCTGCGCCGCGTCGGCTGGGTGCGCATCCCGGTGCCGGCCGCGCCGTTCTCGGACGGCGGCTTCCCGACGCCCAACGGCCGGGCCCAGTTCGCGCCGGCGGATCTCGGCGTGGCGACCTACGTCCCGCCCTACGAATCCCGCCAGTCCGCACCGGAGCTCGCCGCGCGCTATCCGCTGGCGATGATCTCGCCGCCGGCCCGGCACTTCCTCAACTCCAGTTTCGTCAACGTGACGAGCCTGCGCAGCATCGAGGGCGAGCCGCTGATCGAGATGCACCCGAGCGATGCCGCGGCGCGGGGCTTGAGCGACGGCGTCGTCGTGCGGGCTTACAACGACCGCGGCGAATACCGCTGCCGGCTCGCGGTCACGGACCGGGCGCGGCCCGGGGTGGTCGTCGGCCTCGGCGTCTGGTGGCGGAAGTTCGGCGTCGCCGGCACCAACGCCAACGAGGTGACCGGCCAGGCGCTGACGGACATCGGTCGCGGCGCGACGTTCTACGACTGCCTGGTCGAGGTCGCGGCCGCCTAGCTCCTGGACCCGGTGCCGATCCTCGCGCTAGTGGGCGAGGAAGAGACGCTGCGCGTCGGCACGGAACGCCGCGAGGCTCGCCGGGCGGCTGTAGAACATGTGGCCGCCGGGGTAGCCGCGCACCGTTATCCGGGGCGTCGTGCCCATCGCCGGCACCTGGTCGGCGATCAGGATCGAGGCCATGAACGGGCAGGACAGGTCGCCCCAGCCGT
>CAIMCI010000379.1 GCA_903839465.1 uncultured Pseudomonadota bacterium | reverse complement strand
TGCCCGGCGGGAGCGGCCTGCGGCAGCAGCAGCGCGACGGTGTGCGGTCCGAGCTGGCCGACCGACGCCGGCTGGCCGGCGACGTCGTTGCCGGGCGCAGCCAGGCGGGCGAGCGCCGCGCGCAGCACGGCGTCCGCCAGGTGACCGTCGAGCAGGCGGCCGAGGTGGGACACGCCGTCCAGTTCGATGACGGCGACCGCGAGCGCCCGCTCGCGCAGCCGGGCATCGTCGATGGAGGCCTCAAGCCCGGCGAGGAACGCGGTGCGGGGCAGCCAGGACTGCGGACGGTCCGTCGTCTCCCCGGGCACGGGAACGCGGCGCACCACGCACACCGCGCGGTCGGGACCGAGCGGACTGGCGCGCAGGTCGACGCGCCCTGCGGGGCCGGCGACCGAGAGCTCCTGCGCCGTGCGGCTGCTGATCGCGCGCCGGGCGAGGCGCGCCAGTGCCGGCAGCAGCTCCGGCATCGCCGCGTCGACGGGCAGGGCGCTACCTTCCTCGCGGAGCACGGCGCCGTTGCGGCCGACGAGAAGCACCCGGTCGGCGGCAGCGGCAGCAGGGGCGGACGGCGGCATGGTGCGGATGGCAGACCCCGGCGACGGACGGCGCCCGCGCTGCGCGCAGGATCGCGGGCGCGGCAGCGCCTCCCCCGCGGATATCGGCCCCGGACCGGGGTGCCTTGAATCGGTGAGCATTGCTGCAATGCACCATAGATGCTGCATAGCAGCATTGACCGTGGATGCCGGCTCGGGTATCTCTGTCGGTCCGCGCTCGGTGGCCGCTTCGGCGGGACTGCCCTGACCTGCCCCGGAACCGAAGGAACCGCGATGACGACGCCTGACACGACGCACCCGGCCGATCGGGCCCCGAGCCCGCCGACCGGCCGGCGCGGCCTGTACGACCCGGCCTTTGAAAAGGACGCCTGCGGGTTCGGGATCATCGCCAACATGGACAACCTCGCCAGCCACTGGCTGGTGCAGACGGCGCTGGTGTCGCTGACCCGGCTCGAGCACCGCGGGGCGACGGCCGCCGACGGCAAGACCGGCGACGGGTGCGGGATCCTCCTCAAGCAGCCCACCGAGTTCCTGCGCGCGGTCGCGAGCGAGGCCGGGATCGCCGTCGCCAACCGCTTTGCCGCCGGTCTCGTGTTCCTGTCGCCGTTTGGCGATCTGGCGGAACGCTGCAAGGCGGTGATCGCCCGCGAGCTCGAGCAGGAGGGGCTGAAGCTCGCCGGCTGGCGCGTGGTGCCCACCCGGCCCGAGGCCTGCGGCGAGCAGGCGCTCAAAACCCTGCCGCGCATCGAGCAGCTGTTCGTCGACTGCCCGCGCGAATACGACGAGACGACGTTCAACCGGCGCCTGTACGTGGTCCGCCGGCGCTCTGAGAAGGCGGTCGAGCGGATCGATCCGTCCTGCTATTTCGTGTCGCTGTCGGCCTCGACGATCGTCTACAAGGGCATGGTGATGCCGCGCCATCTGCCGGAGTTCTTTCCGGACCTGGCCGATCCGCGCCTGCAGTCCTCGGTCGCGATCGTGCACCAGCGCTTCTCCACCAACACGACGCCGCAGTGGCGACTGGCGCATCCGTACCGGCTGCTGGCGCACAACGGCGAGATCAACACGATCCAGGGCAACCGCAACTGGGCCGTCTCGCGGGGCCCCCTGCTGCGGTCACCGCTCTTGCCGGAGCTGCGCGAGCTCGCACCGCTGGTGTCGCTGTCCGGCTCCGATTCGCAGACGCTCGACAACATGCTCGAGGTCCTGCTGATGGGCGGCATCGACCTGCTGCAGGCCAGCCGGATCCTGGTTCCACCCGCCTGGGCGGCCGTCGACACGATCGATCCGGACGTGCGCGCGTTCTACGAGTTCTACGCCACGCACATGGAAGCCTGGGATGGTCCGGCGGCGATCGTGATGTGCGACGGCCGCTACGCTGCGTGCACGCTCGACCGCAACGGCCTGCGCCCGGCGCGCTGGGTGATGACCCGGGATCGCCACCTCACGATCGCCTCGGAAATCGGCGTCTGGGATTACCGGCCCGAGGACGTCGTGCGCAAGGGCCGGTTGGGACCCGGCGAGATGCTGGCGCTCGATCTCGATACCGGCGACCTGCACGAGTGGGCGGCGATCGACGACATCCTGAAGAGCCGCCACCCCTACAAGAACTGGCTGAAGCGCGGCGTGCGCTACCTCGAGACCGACCTGGTCGACAAGCGCCTGGCCGCCGAGCCGTTCGATCGCGACACGCTGCTCCGGTTCCAGAAGATGTTCAACGTCACCGCCGAGGAGCGCGACGAGATCATCCGGGTGCTCGCCGAGGACGAAAGCGAGGCCGTCGGGTCGATGGGCGACGACACGCCGATGCCCGTGCTGTCGGGCCGCATCCGCTCGGTGTACGACCACTTCCGGCAGCAGTTCGCCCAGGTGACCAATCCGCCGATCGATCCTCTGCGCGAAACGCTGGTCATGTCGCTGCAGACGCAGATCGGGCCGGAGTGCAACATCTTCCTGCCGAGCGCCGAGCACGCCAAGCAGATCGTGCTCAACTCGCCCGTGCTCTCGCAGCGCAAGCTGCGCCAGATCATGGCGCTGGAAAACGACGGCGTACCGCACCAGTTCCTGAGCCTGCAGCACCCGGTCGATGAGCCGCTGAAGGTCGCGCTCGAGCGGGTCTGCGACCAGGCCGAGGCGGCCGCGCGCGAGGGCAAGCTGGTGCTGCTGCTCTCGGATCGCTACCTGGTGGAGGGCATGATGCCGATCCACGCCCTGCTCGCCACCGGTGCCGTGCACCAGCGGCTGGTCCGGGCGGGCCTGCGCAGCAAGTGCAACCTGCTCGTCGAGACCGGGACCGCGCGCGATCCGCATCACTTCGCCTGCCTGATCGGCTACGGGGCCACGGCGGTCTATCCGTACATGGCCTACCAGACGCTCTACGACATGATGCGCCGCCGCGCGGTGAAGATGGACGAGGCCGCCCGCGCCGAGCTCGGCCGCGGCTACCGGCGGGCGATCCGCAAGGGCCTGCTGAAGATCATGTCCAAGATGGGCATCGCGACCATCGCGAGCTACCGCAGCGCCCAGCTCTTCGAGATCGTCGGCCTGTCCGACGAGATCGTCGAGACGTGCTTCAGCGGCACCATCAGCCGGATCCAGGGCGCGAGCTTCGAGGACCTGAACGCCGACCAGCGCTCGCTGGCGGCGAGCGCCTGGGACCGGACCGTGCCGCTCGAGCAGGGTGGCCTCCTGAAGTACACGCACGGCGGCGAGTACCACGCCTACAACCCGGACGTCGTGCTGACCCTGCAGCGTGCCGTCAACACCGGCGACTACGCGGTCTACCGGGAGTACGCGGCGCTCGTCAACGAGCGCCCGGTGACCTGCCTGCGCGATCTCTTTACGCTCCAGCCCGGCGCGGCGCCGATCCCGCTCGACGAGGTCGAACCCGTCGAGGCGATCCTGCCGCGCTTCGACTCGGCGGGCATGTCGCTCGGCGCGCTGTCGCCGGAGGCCCACGAGGCGCTCGCGATCGCCATGAACCGGCTCGGTGCGCGCTCCAATTCCGGCGAGGGCGGCGAAGACCCGGCACGGCGCGGGACCGAGCGGAACTCCAAGATCAAGCAGGTCGCGTCCGGGCGCTTCGGCGTGACGCCGGAATACCTGATCAGCGCCGAGGTGCTGCAGATCAAGATCGCCCAGGGCGCCAAGCCGGGCGAAGGCGGCCAGCTGCCCGGGCACAAGGTAAATGAGATGATCGCGAAGCTGCGCTTCGCCAAGCCCGGCGTCGGCCTCATCTCCCCGCCGCCGCACCACGACATCTATTCGATCGAGGACCTCGCCCAGCTGATCTATGACCTGAAGGAGGTCAATCCGTCGGCGCTGGTCTCGGTGAAGCTCGTCGCCGAACCGGGCGTCGGTACGATCGCCGCCGGCGTTGCCAAGGCCTACGCCGACCTGATCACCATCTCGGGCTACGACGGGGGTACCGGCGCCTCGCCGTTGTCCTCGATCAAGTACGCGGGCTCGCCCTGGGAACTCGGGCTTGCCGAAACGCACCAGACGCTGCGGATCAACCAGATGCGTGACCGGGTCCGGCTGCAGACCGACGGTGGCCTCAAGACCGGCCTCGACGTCATCAAGGCGGCGATCCTCGGCGCCGAGTCGTTCGGCTTCGGCACCGGGCCGATGGTGGCGCTCGGCTGCAAGTACCTGCGCATCTGCCACCTGAACAACTGCGCGACCGGTGTGGCCACCCAGAACGAGGTGCTGCGGGCCAAGTTCTTCCTCGGCCTGCCGGCCATGGTCGAGAACTACTTCCGCTTCGTCGCCGAGGAGTGCCGGGAGATCATGGCCTCGCTCGGCGTGCGCCGCTTCGGCGAGCTGATCGGGCGCACCGAGCGGCTCGCGGCGCGCGCGGGCGATACCGCCCGCCAGCGCGGCCTGGATCTTTCTCCTTTGCTGTCGACCGCCGGCGTGCCGGACGAGGTCGCGCGCTACTGCGGAATCGAGCGCAACGAGCCCGGCATCGGCGACGACCTCGCGCAGCGCATGGTCCGCGAGGCGCTGCCCGCGATCGAGGCTCGCACCGGCGGCACCTTCCATTACGAGGTCTTCAACTTCCACCGCTCGATCGGCGCCCGCCTGTCCGGCGAGATCGCCCGCCGCTACGGCAACTACGGGATGAGCGACCGGCCCGTCGAGATCCGCCTGAAGGGTTCGGCCGGGCAGAGCCTCGGCGTTTGGAACGCCGGCGGCCTGCATCTGCACGTCGAGGGCGACGCCAACGACTACGTCGGCAAGGGTATGGCGGCGGGGCGCATCGTGCTCAGGCCACCGCTGGCTGCGACCTACGTCGCGGCCGACACTCCGATCATCGGCAATACCTGCCTGTACGGCGCGACCGGCGGCGAGCTGTACGCGGCGGGCAGCGCCGGCGAGCGCTTCGCCGTGCGCAACTCCGGTGCACTCGCCGTCATCGAGGGTGCCGGGGATCATTGTTGTGAATACATGACCGGCGGGGTGGTCTGCGTGCTCGGCAGGACCGGGCTCAATTTCGCCGCCGGCTTCACCGGTGGCTTCGCCTACGTGCTGGACGTCGATCGCGATTTCGTCGATCGCTACAACCACGAACTCGTCGATATCCACCGCATCTCGGTCGAGGGCATGGAGCAGCACCTGCAGCACCTGCGCCACCTGATCGAGTCGCACGTGGCGGCGACCGACAGCGCCTTCGGCAGCGAGATCCTCAACGATTTCCGGGCCTACCTGCCGAAATTCTGGCTCGTCAAGGCGAAGGCCGCGGCCATCGATACGCTGATCGACAACCTGCGCCGCGCGGCCTAAAGGTAAAGCCAAGTGTCCGATACCACGCTCAATTTCCTGCAGGTGCCGCGCACCGATCCGCCCAAGGCCGCCGTCGAGGCGCGCATCGACTCCTACCAGGAGATCTACGGGCAGTTCACCCCGGCGGAGGCGTCCACGCAGGCAAGCCGCTGCCTTGCCTGCGGCAATCCGTTCTGCGAATGGAAGTGCCCGGTCCACAACTTCATTCCCAACTGGCTGAAGCTGATCGAGGAGGGCCGGCTGTTCGAGGCCGCCGAGCTCTCGCACCGCACGAACTCGCTGCCCGAAGTGTGCGGGCGCATCTGCCCGCAGGACCGGTTGTGCGAGGGTGCCTGCACGCTGAACGACCAGTTCGGTGCCGTGTCGATCGGCTCGATCGAAAAGTTCATCACCGACGAGGCGCTGAAGGCCGGCTGGCGCCCGGACCTGTCGGACGTGAAGCCGACGGGGCGGCGCGTCGCGATCGTCGGCGCCGGTCCGGCCGGACTTGCCTGCGCGGACGTCCTGACGCGCAGCGGCGTCGAGGCAACCGTCTATGACCGCAACCCGCGGATCGGCGGCCTGCTGACCTTCGGCATACCGCCCTTCAAGCTCGACAAGGAGATCGTCGAGACCCGCCGGGACATCCTCGAGGGCATGGGCGTGCGCTTCGAACTCGGCCGCGAGATCGGCCGGGACATCGCCTTTTCGGCGCTGCTGGCCGAGTACGACGCCGTGTTCATGGGCACCGGTACCTACAAGGCCGTCGAGGGCGGCATGCCGGGCGAACGCCTGCCCGGCGTCTATCCCGCGCTCGGCTACCTGATCTCCAATATCCATCACGAGCTCGGCCTCGCGCCGGCCGCCGACTGGGTCGACCTCGGCGGCAAGCGCGTCGTCGTGCTCGGTGGCGGCGATACGGCGATGGACTGCAACCGCACGGCCATCCGCCAGCGCGCCGCCAGCGTGACCTGCACGTACCGGCGCGCGGAGAGCGAGCTCAACGGCTCGCGGCGCGACTACAAGAGTTCGGTCGAGGAAGGCGTGCAGTTCCTGTTCAACCGCCAGCCGCTCGAGATCATCGGCCGCGACCGCGTCGAGGGTGTGCGCCTTGCCGCGACCCGCCTGTCCTCGACCGTGCGCCGCGGCCGGCGGACCGTCGAGGTCGTGCCCGGTACCGAGGAGGTAGTGCCCGCCGACGCCGTGGTCGTCGCCTTCGGCTTCGAGGCGAGCCCCCCGGCGTGGTGCGCCGAGCTCGGCATCGACCTGCATGCCGACGGCCGGATACGGGTATCGGCCCAGACGCCGTTCCAGACCGGCCATCCGCGGGTGTTCGCCGGCGGCGACATGGTGCGCGGCTCGGACCTCGTGGTGACGGCGGTGTTCGAGGGTCGCGAGGCGGCGCGGGCCATGCTGAAGACGCTAGGCGTCCAGCCGCACGAGCCGGCGCGCGGCTGAGTGACGGCTGCGCCGGACCGGCCGGCGGCACGAGCGACGATGCGGGCCAGTTTTCATCCTGACTACCGCGTGGATCTGGGTCCGGCCCATCCCTACCCGATGGGCAAGTACCCGCTGCTCTGCCAGATGCTGCTCGAACGCGGCCTGCTCAGCGCGGCGCAGATCATGACGCCGGTCGAGGCGCCGCTCGAGATGCTCGCCCGCGTGCACGAGGCGGCTTACCTCAGCGACCTCGAGCACGGCACGCTGACGAGTGCCGCCGTGCGCCGCCTTGGCATGCCGTGGTCGGCGCGAATCTGGCGCCGGTCGCGGCTCGCCTGCTACGGCACCTACCTTGGCGCGCTCGCCGCGCTCGAGGACGGCCTGGCCGCGAATCTCGCCGGCGGCACGCACCACGCCTTCGCCGGCCACGGCGAGGGTTTCTGCGTGCTGAACGACGTCGCCGTCGCCATCCGTGCGCTGCAGAGCGATGGCCGGGCGCACCGCTTCCTGGTCGTTGATCTCGACGTCCACCAGGGCAACGGCACGGCGACGCTGTTCGCCGGCGACCCGGACGTGTACACGCTGTCGGTGCACGGTGCCAACAACTACCCCGCCGTGAAGGCGCGTTCGACGCTCGACGTGGCGCTGCCCGACGGCACCGGCGACGAGGCGTATCTGGCCGCGCTCGGGCCGGCGCTGCAGACGGCCCTCGATGACTGCCCGGCGGATCTCGTGTTCTACCTCGCGGGGGTCGACGTGATGGCCGCCGACCGCTATGGTCGATTTTCACTGACGCGCGCCGGGCTTGCCGCCCGCGAGCGGCTGGTGCTGCAGACCGTGCGGTCGGCCGGATTGGCGATGGTGATCACGCTGGCCGGTGGCTACGCGGCAACGCCGCATGCCACGGCCGATCTGCACACGGAAGTATTCGCCGCCGCCGCCGAACTTGCCGGCGACCGGCCGACATGAGGGAGACCGCCCGAGCATGAAGATTCCCGAGATCCTGATGGTCGAGACCGTCCACCAGCCGGGCAGCCTCGCCAGGGTTCTGCAGGTCATCGCCGACGCCGGCCTCGTGATCGAGCACCTGTCGGCGGTGCGCCGCGAACAGGGGCGGACGCTGTGGGAAATCACGCTGGAAATGGACGAGCAGGCCGATCACGACCTGTACGCGCGCATCGACGCGCTGCCCAACGCCACCTTCGTGGGCAAGTCCGACCGCGTCTTCAACCGCCATCGCGGCGGCAAGATCCGCATGACCGCGACGCTGCCGATCAACACGCTGCAGGTGCTGCGCGACGTCTACACGCCGGGCGTCGCCCGCGTCTGCCTCGCGATACGCGCCGATGCCAACCGGGCCTACGAGTACACCAACATCGGCCGGACGGTCGCGATCGTCACCAACGGCACCGCCATCCTCGGCCTCGGCGACATCGGGCCCCTGGCCGGACTGCCGGTGATGGAGGGCAAGTCGGCGCTGTTCGCCTCGCTCGTCGACCTGACCGGCGTGCCGATCCTCCTGACCGAGAAGGATCCGGACCGCGTGGTCGACATCGTGATGGGTATCGAGCAGTCCTTCGGCGCGATCCAGCTCGAGGATTTCGCGGCGCCGCATTGCTTCGCCATCGAGGAAAAGCTGCGCACGCGCCTCAGGAAGCCCGTGCTCCACGACGACCAGCACGGCACGGCCGTGGTCGCGCTGGCAGCGCTGCACAACGCGGCCCGCCGCGTCGGGCGGACGCTGGAGCGCAGCGTCATCGGCCAGATCGGCCTCGGCGCCGCCGGTCTTGGCATCGTGCGGCTGCTGCGGGCGCACGGCGTCGGCGCCGTGCTCGGTGCCGACCGCAACCCGGCGGCGTTCGCGCGCCTGAAGGAGCTCGGCGGCGTGCCGTCGACGATCGAGGGCATCATGGCCGAAGCCGACATCGTGATCGCCACGACCGGCGTGCGCGGCCTGATTCCGGCGGAGCTGGTGCGGCCCGGGCAGATCATCCTGGCGCTCTCCAACCCCGACCCCGAGATCGAACCGATCCTCGCCCTCCAGCACGGCGCGGCCTTCGCGGCCGACGGCAAGGGCATCAACAACGTGCTCGGTTTTCCGGGCCTGTTCGCCGGTGCCCTCGAGGCACGGGCAACGGCGTTTAGCGACGCGATGCTGATGGCGGCGGCCCATGCGATCGCCGCGCGCGCCCACGGCACCGACCTCGTGCCCGATCCGCTCGACCGCGACGTGCACGCGGCCGTGACTCGCGCCGTGCGCGAAGCCGCCGGCGCCGCCTAGCCGTCAGCCGCGCTCGCGCCAGGGGCGGATGGAGAGCGCGATGAGCGCACCGCCTGCCACCAGCACCGAGATCGCCTGTGCCGTGCCGCCGAGCTGCCGGCCGAGGCCGAGCGCCGAGCCGGCAATGCCCGCGCACAGGAACTGTCCGGCACCGAGCAGCGCCGCGGCACTGCCGGCGCGCGGACCCTGGTCGGCCAGCGCGAGCGCCGTCGCGTTCGCGGCCACGAAGCCGAGCGAACTGAGCTGCAGGAACCACAGCGCGACGATGAGGCCGGCACCGCCGAAGCCGGAGAAGGCGCAGGCGATCTCGAGCGTGCTGACGAGCGACAGCGCGCCGAGTCCCCGGCGCAGGAGTTCGCGCGGGCCGACGCGGCGCACGAGATGCGCGTTCAGCTGCGAGAAGGCGATGAAGCCGGCCGCGTTGCCGCCGAAGACGAGCGCGTAGGTGCCCGGGCCGACGTGGAAGTGATTGATCAGGACGTCCGGTGAGCCGGTGATGTAGGCAAACATGGTGCCGAGCGCGCAGGCTGCGGCCACGGCCGGCGCCAGGAAGCGCCGGTCGGCGAGCACCGCGGCGAAGTTCGCGAGCGCGCGCGCCGGATGGGCCGCACCCGCCGTGCCGGCGTGGGTCTCGGGCAGCCAGGCATAAGCCACCGCGCAGGCGCCGGCGCCGAAGCCGGCGAGGACCCAGAAGATCACCCGCCAGCCGACGGCCGCGAGCAGCGCACTGCCGAGCAGTGGCGCGAGGATCGGCGCCACACCCATGACGAGCATGAGCCGCGAATAGATCCGCGCCGAGTCCTCGACCTGGTAGAGGTCGCGCACCACGGCCCGCACCACGACGATGCCGGCGGCGCCGCCGAGCGCCTGCAGGAAGCGGGCGAGGAGCAGCAGGTGGACGCTGGGCGCGAGGGCACAGAGCACGCTCGCGACCGTGTAGAGCGCGCAGCCGCCCAGCAGCGGACGGCGCCGCCCGAAGCGGTCGGTGAGCGGCCCGTAGCCGAGCTGGCCGAGCGCCATGCCGGCGAAGAAGGCCGCCAGCGTCCTTTCGACGGCGGCGATGCTGGTGCCAAGGTGGGCCGCCGCGGCCGGGAACGCCGGCAGGTACATGTCGATCGACAGTGGCGCGAACGCCGTCAGCGCGCCCAGCAGCAGCAGGAACGGCGCGCCCCGCGCAACGGACGGCGGGGCGGGCGAAGGACTGACGCGGGTTGTCTGCACGCGCGCTCCACGGCGGTGGCGGGGTTCACTCGCCGTGGCGGCGGCCGCCGCGGTGCCGCGGCGACCCGCCTCAGGCCAGCGCGGACTTCAGCTTCTTCAGGGCCTGGGCTTCGATCTGCCGGATCCGCTCCGCGGACACGCCGTACTCGTCGGCGAGTTCATGCAGCGTCGCCTTGTCTTCGCCGAGCCAGCGGCGCCGCACGATCGCCTGGCTGCGAGCATCGAGGCCGGCGAGCGCCCTGCCGAGGCGTTCCGAGGAGGCGGTTTCCCATTCCTCCGCTTCGACCTTGAGCGCTGGATCGGCGTCGGGAGCCGGCAGATAGGCTGCCGGCGCGAACGACGCACCGTCGTCATCGTCGGCGTCCGGACCCGGATCGAAGGTCACGTCGCGGGCCGACAGCCGGCGCTCCATCTCCGTGACCTCGGCGGGCGTCACGCCGAGATCCGCCGCGACCTTGCGCGTCTCGTCGGCCGACAGCCAGGCGAGGTTCTTCTTCGCCTTGCGCAGGTTGAAGAAGAGCTTGCGCTGCGCCTTGGTCGTCGCCACCTTGACCAGCCGCCAGTTGCGCAGCACGTACTCGTGGATCTCGGCGCGGATCCAGTGCACGGCGAAGGACACGAGGCGCACGCCGACCGCGGGGTCGTAGCGCTTGACGGCCTTCATCAGGCCGACGTTGCCTTCCTGCACCAGATCGCCCATCGGCAGGCCGTAGCCGGCGTAGCCGCGGGCGATGTGCACGACGAAGCGCAGGTGCGCGAACACGAGCTGCTTGGCGGCTTCGAGGTCGCCGTCGTCCTTCAGCCGGTGCGCGAGCGCAGTCTCATCCTCGCGCGACAGGATGGGTACCCGCGAGACGGCATCGATGTAGGCATCGAGGCTGCCGATCGGGCCGCGCAGGACGATCGCGGGATTCAGCGGGGCGGCGAGGGCGGTACTCATGGTCACAGGACTCCCATACGCGATGGACGGCCAGTTCTTGACTGGGTCTGATCTTAGCACTCGGCGGATTTGAGTGCTAAGAACCGGCAGAGTTCCTGAAAATAATTGGTTATGAAACAATAATTTATTGTTTTACGACCCCGCCTCGCCGGCGGGTCAATGCTCGCCGGCCGGCTCGATCTCCCGCAGGTGCCGGGTGGCGGCGACGTAGGCTCCCGCCCAGCCGAGGAGCGCGCCGCCGAGGACGAGCACGGCGACTGCCGGCCAGGACAGGCCGGTGAGGGCAAAACGGCTGTCGTAGGCGGCGGCGACCCGGTTGATGGGGCCGGCCAGGCCGAGGCTGAAGGCACTGACCACGAGCCAGGCGAGCAATCCGCCCCCGAGCCCGTACCAGAGCCCGCCGTACAGGAAGGGGCGGCGCACGAACGCGTCGGACCCGCCGACCAGCTTCGTGATCTCGATTTCCGGGCGGCGCACGTCGATGTCGAGACGGATGGTGTTGCCGACGACGACGAGCACCGCGGCGCCGAGCACGAGGGCGAGGATGAGCAGTGTCCGGCGCAGCACGTCGAGCAGCGCCAGGAACCGGCGCACCCAGGCGGCGTCGACGTTGACCGCGTCCACGCCCGGCAGGCCCGCCAGGGCCGACCGCAGGCGCTCGACGGACTCGGCCGTTGCCTCCCGCGGGCGGACAACGACCGCGTGCGGCAGCGGGTTGTCCTTCAGGGCATCGAGCGCCGGACCGAAGCCCGACCAGCGGCGGAACTCCGCCAGTCCCTCGGTGGCGGTGACGAGGCGCGTCGAGGCGACCTCCGCGCGCCGGCCGATCTGCTCGGCCAGGTTGCGGGCGCGAAGTTCGCTGTCGCCCGGCTTCAGGTACACGGTGAGATCCAGTGCCCCGGAGTAACCGCTGCTGACGGCGCGCGCATTCTGCACGAGGAGGTAAAGGCAGCCGGGAACGGCGAGTGCCAGGCTGATGACGCCGATCGTCATCAGGGCGGCGACGGGCTCGCGGGCCAGCCGCCCGAGCGAGGCCACACAGGTCTGGGCGTGGCGCTCGAGATAGCCCGTCAGGGCCCCGGCCATCCGCCGGGTGACCGGTTCAGGCGCCATGGGCCACCGCGCCGTCCGCCAGCCGGCCACCGGCGAGCGCAATGCGACGGCCACCGACCTGCTCGATCAGGTGCAGGTCGTGGCTGGCGATGACCACCGTCACGCCGACGTCGTTGAAGCGCTTGAACAGCCGCATGACCTCCAGCGCCAGGTCCGGATCGAGATTGCCGGTCGGCTCGTCGGCGATCAGGAGCGGCGGCTTGGCGACCACCGCGCGGGCGATGCCGACCCGCTGCTGTTCGCCGGTCGACAGCTCCAGCGGCAGGCTCTGCTCGTGGCCGAGCAGGCCCACCTGGTCGAGCGCGGCGCGCACGCGCTTGTCCATTTCGCGGCGCGGCGCGCCGGCGATGACGAGCGGCAGCGCCACGTTGTCCCACACCGGGCGGTCGTGCAGCAGCTTGTGGTCCTGGAAGATGACGCCGATCTGGCGGCGGTAGAGCGGCACCTGGCGGCGCCCGATCCGCGCGAGGCTCTGGCCGCTGACCTCGATCAGGCCGCGCGTCGCGCGATCGATCAGCGCGATCAGCTTGAGCACCGTGCTCTTGCCCGCTCCCGAATGCCCGGTCAGGAACACCATTTCCCCGGCATCGACGTTGAGCGACAGGTCGCTCAGGGCCTCGCGCCCGTTGGGGTATCGCTTGCCGACGTGCTCGAAGCGGATCACGCGGCGCCCGGCGTATGCC
The DNA here is from genome assembly GCA_903839465.1 of uncultured Pseudomonadota bacterium. Lineage (GTDB taxonomy): Bacteria > Pseudomonadota > Gammaproteobacteria > Steroidobacterales > Steroidobacteraceae > CAIKMS01. The sequence continues at coordinate 26,291 of CAIMCI010000379.1, read as the reverse complement.
CGTCGAGCAGCGCATCGACGAATTCGGCGGCATTGAACTCGCCGAAGTCCTCGACCCCCTCGCCGATGCCGATGAAGCGCACCGGAATCTTCAGCTGCTGGGCGATCGCGAAGACGATGCCACCCTTCGCCGTGCCGTCGAGCTTGGTCAGGACGAGGCCCGTCACGCCCAGCGCCGCGTTGAAGGTGGTTGCCTGGGCCAGTGCGTTCTGGCCCTGGCTGCCGTCGAGCACGAGGAGCACTTCGTGCGGCGCGGTGGCGTCGAGTCGACCGAGCACGCGCTTGACCTTGCGCAGCTCCTCCATCAGGTGCCCCTGGTTGTGCAGCCGGCCGGCGGTGTCGGCCAAGAGCACGTCGATGCCGCGGGCGGCCGCCGCCTGCATCGCATCGAACACGACCGCGGCGGGATCGGCGCCCGTGGCCTGGGCGATGACCGGTACGGCATTCCTCTCGCCCCAGACCTGCAGCTGCTCGACGGCGGCGGCGCGGAAGGTGTCGCCGGCGGCCAGCATGACCGTGCGACCGTCGTCCTTCAGGCGGTGTGCCAGCTTGCCGATGGTCGTGGTCTTGCCCGAGCCGTTGACGCCGACGACGAGCACGACGAACGGCCGCCGCGCGCTGTCGACGGTGAGTGGCTGCTGCACGGGCTCGAGGATCTCCTGCATCGCCGTGCCCAGCGCCGCGCGGAGCGCGGCGCGGTCGGCGAGTTCGTGACGCGCGACGCGCCGGCGCAGGTCGGCCAGGATCCGCTCGGTGGCGTCGACGCCGACGTCGGCCGTCAGGAGGCGCGACTCGATCTCGTCGAGCAGGTCGCCGTCGATGGCCCGCCCCGGCAGCAGCTCGCCGAGCCAGCCGCCGGTCCGCGTCAGCTTCTCGCGCAGCCGCCCGAAAAAGCCGCGTGACGGCGGCGCCGTGGCGTCGCCGGCCGGAGGTGTCTTCTTGCCGAAACCGAACATAGTGCGTACTCCTCCGGCAATTCTACCGGAGGCCCGTGCCGGGTATCGCGCGACGCGTTGCGGCGACCGGCAGGATTGTCGACGGACCCCACGGGCGCACCGCCGATGCGCTGCGCCGCGGGTCGGTTGCCGGCTAGGGTTGCAGCAGCGCGCCGTTCTGGGTCGTGACCGCCAGGCCACGGGCGATCGCGAAGCCGACCGCCTCGGTCTGCATCTCGACCGTGGCGCCGCCGTTGAACGGCTGCTCGTTGGCCGGACCCGAGGGATCGAGCAGCGAGCCGTGCGTGCCGTAGACGAAGTTGATGTAGCCCAGCGTCCCGGCCGTCGTCGGCACGGTGGCCGCACCCGAGTAACGCTGCGTGTGGCCGGCTGCCGCCAAGAGCCGCGCCGTCGCGCTGTTCGGGATCACCTGGTCGGGCAGCGACGGGGTGCCGTCCTGCAGCGGGCCACCACCGACGACCTGCTGGAACAGGATCGGCCGCTGCGCCGCGGCGGCGGCGACGTAGTTGACCGGGTCGCCGGAGTCGACGGCCGTCTGCGCGTCGCGGAAGAAGTTGCTGTACAGCGTCAGCCCCGGGGTCAGTCCCTGCGCGGCGAGGCCGGCGTTGATCGGCCCGGAGAAGGTCGGCGAATCGCGCAGGAGATTCGCGATGCCGCCGCCGGGCACCGACAGCAGGCCCGACAGGTACGGCGTGTTCGGGGCCGCGAGCGGCGCGACCGAGACGATGCTGCCGAGCGACTGGCCGGCCAGCTGGATCTGGCTCGGGTCGATGTCCGTGGCGTGGCCGGTTCCGAGCGACAGCGTCGGCAGGATGTGCGCGAGCCACAGGAGGTCGGACTCGGCCTGGCGGACGTTGTCGCGACTGGTCAGCAGGCTCGTCAGGTTGATGAAGTAGAAGCCCGAGGAGGCCACCGAGCCGTCGGCGGCGAGGAGGTCGAAGTTGCGCTCATGCCCGGGCTGGCGCAGCGCCTTCGCCGGATCCGTCGCGACGATGCCGTGCAGCGGCTGGTCGATCGCGGCCACCACGAAGCACGCATTGGCGTAGGCATCCATGATCGCCAGCGCATTGCTCCGGTTGCCGGTGATGCCGTGCATGAAGACGATCGCCGGGTAGCCATTGGCCGGGCGCGGGCAGCCGGCGCCGCCGTTGGCGGTGGCGTTCGGCACGCCGAGCAGGAGCGGTACCGTCAGATCGGCGGTCTTGGCCGGCACCGGGTTGAAGCGGGTCAGCTTGCGGCTGGTCGGGTCGATCCCCGGGGCGGGCGACGCGCCGGCGGCGGTCCAGTGCGTGGTCAGCGGTGCGGTCGGATTGCCGGCCGACGGCGCCGTCAGGTAGTAGGGCAGCGTCACGTCGCCCACCCAGACGTCGGCAAAGCCGTACGGCAGCATCGTGAATACCTGGGTCGTCAGGCCCGACGGCTGGGCGACGATCGCGCCCGGCGGCACCGGCGTCGCCGCATAGGTCTGGGCGAGCACCTGCAGGGTGTCACTGATCGACTGCGTGCTGAAGCTGAACGACAGCGCCACCGTGGTCGGGTCGATGTGGAATGCGCTTGCGACCGCCAGGTGCGCGAAGGTCAGCTGGCAGATCTGGTTCAGGGTCGGGTCCGACACGGTGGCGCAGGTCGGCTTCGTGGCGTGCGCGGCGAGATCGGCGAGCGCGCCGTTCTTGACCGTCGCGTAGTCGGCATCGGGCGCTGCCGCGTGACCCGCGCTGTCCTTCAGTGCCGAGGTGATCAGGACCATGTAGCCGATGTTGACGGCGCCGGCCGACGGATCGAGCGGGTGGCTCGGCGTGATGACGAGCGTGGCACCGCCCGCGTCCACGTCGGTGGAGACGCTGGCGCTGAAGTCGGTGCCGTAGGCGAGTGGCGAGGGCAACTGTGCGCCGGTGGCCGGCGGCAGCAGCGGGGCCTTCGTGGCGTTGTCGAGCGTCATGCGCACGACGACGACCGAGGCGGGTGACAGTGTCGCCGGATCGATCGGTGCGCTGAAGCGGACCGTGATCGGCGCGGTCGTCGAGAAGCCGTCGAGGCTGTTGATCGCCGCCGCGTTCGGCAGGAACGGGGTGCTCGGCAGGCGCAGCGTGCCGTCCGTGCTGCCGAAGAAGTAGAGGTCGGTCGGGTACGGCAACACGCCGGTGGCGACGACGAACAGCGGGCGCATCGGCGCCGGCGTCGTGGTGCCGGTGCCGGCCGGATCGCCGTTGCCGGATGACTGGGAGCCCGCGCCGGGGGTCGAGCCGCCGCCGCAGGCCGTCAGCAAGGCCGCCGAGATGGAAAGGGCAAAGACCTTTAGAATTCTGTTCATAGAGGAGCTCCGGTACCGCTCGACCGAGCGGGCCTCAGATCGGATGATTCTGAAACGCGGCGACGGGACGTCGTGTGACACCAAGGGTACGGCTTGACTTCAAACTCTGGCAAGGACGGGAACAGGCGGCGCAGCAAACCGCCCGCTTCTGCCGCAGTGCACGACGGCAAGCGCGGTGCCGGGAGCGTGCGGATCATCGGTGGCCGATGGCGCGGGCGGCGCATTCCGGTGCCGGAGGCCCCCGACCTCAGGCCGACGCCGGACCGGGTCCGCGAGACGCTCTACAACTGGTTGCAGGGTCGCCTCGCGGGCAGTCGCGTGCTCGACCTCTACGCCGGCAGCGGCGCGCTGGGCCTCGAGGCTGTCTCGCGCGGCGCGGCGCACGCGACACTCGTCGAGAGGGAACGCTCGGTCGCGGCGGTGCTGCGGGCATCGGTCGAAAAACTCGGCGCCACCGCCGCGGAAGTCGCCGTGATCGAGGCCGACGCCCGCTCGGTGCTGGCCGCCGGTCCCGCCCGGCTGGGCGGAGCCTACGACCTCGTGCTTCTGGATCCGCCGTTTGCGGCGGCCGAGGACGGCCATTTGTGTACACTGCTGGCGCAGGACGGCTGGCTCGGCAAGTCCGCCTGCATCTATCTGGAAGGACCGTCGGATCGCGGCGTGCCGGAGCTGCCCGGGGGCTGGCAGATCGCGCGCACGCTGACGGCAGGAGCGGTGACGGCGCGGCTGTTGCGCCCGGCGAACTGACCAGGCGAACTGACTAGGGGAGGCGCTCGCCGCGTGGCGGCGCGCGATCGTCGGCAGCGGGCTGCCGCCGGCGCGCGCTCAGCAGGCGGCCTCCGGGAGCCAATGCAATGAAGCGCAATGCTGTCTATCCGGGGACCTTCGATCCCATCACCAGTGGCCATCACGATCTGGTGCGGCGTGCCGCCAGCATCTTCGACCGCATCGTGATCGCCGTTGCGGCCAATCCGAACAAGGCACCGATGTTTCCGCTCGAGGAGCGGGTGCGCATGGCGCAGCAGGTGCTGGCCGACCTGCCGAACGTCGAGGTCCGGGGCTACTCGGGACTCACCTACCAGTTTGCACGCAGCCTCGGCTTCGAGGTCGTGATCCGCGGCCTGCGGGCGGTGTCCGATTTCGAGTTCGAGTTCCAGCTGGCGAACATGAGCCGGCACCTCGCCCCGGAAATCGAGACCGTGTTCCTGACGCCGCAGGAGCAGTTCACGTTCGTCTCCTCGACGCTCGTGCGCGAGATCGCGACGCTGGGCGGCGACGTCCGCGAATTCGTCCATCCGGTCGTCGCGGAAGAACTGCGCAAGCGTGCGCCGCAGTTCGCGCCGGGTGCGGCCAGGCCGCAGGCCCCGAAGTGACCGTGGCCTGCAGGACGGGCCGGCTGGCCGGCCTTCTCGCGGCACTGGCGCTGTCTTTCTGCGCCGCGGCCGGTGCCGCGGCGCCCGCAAAGCCCGCTCACTCGGCCATCGCCAGCGCGCATCCGGCGGCAACCCAGGCCGGACAGGACATGCTGGCCGCCGGCGGCAACGCCTTCGATGCCGCGGTGGCCGTCAGCGCGGCGCTGGCCGTCGTCGAGCCGTCGAGTTCCGGCGTGGGCGGCGGCGGCTTCTACCTCCTGCACCTCGCCGACGGCCGCGACGTGTTCATCGATGCGCGGGAAGCAGCTCCCGGAGCGGCGAGTCGCGACATGTACCTCGGCGCCGATGGCAAGCCGGTCGAGGACCGGTCGACCAGCGGACCGCTGGCGGCGGCGATTCCGGGCGAACCGGCCGCCTGGGCGTGGCTCGCCAGCCGCTACGGCAAGCTGCCGCTCCGCCAGTCGCTGGCACCGGCGATCCGTCTCGCCCGCGAAGGTTTCCCTATGTACGCGCGCCTGCAGAACGGCGTGCGCTACAACGTCGATCGTTTCAAGCAGTCGCCGGACGCGGCGCGACGCTTCCTGGTCAATGGCAAAGTGCCGGAAATCGGCGCGGTCATCGTCCAGCCGGAGCTCGCGAAGACCCTGGAGGTCATCGCCAATGGCGGCGCCGAGGCGTTCTACACCGGCAGTTTCGGCAAGGCGCTGGTCGCCGCCGTCCGTGGCGGCGGTGGCATCTGGACCGAGGCCGACCTCGCCGCCTACCACGTCGTCGAGCGTGCGCCGCTGGTCGGCTCCTATCGCGGTGCGCGCATCGTCACCTCGCCGCCGCCGTCGTCCGGCGGCGTGGTGCTGCTCGATACGCTGAACATCCTCGCCGGCTACGACCTGCCGTCGCTGCCGCCGCTGACCGGCAAGCACCTGCTGATCGAGGCGATGCGCCACGCCTACCGGGATCGCGCCGAGTACCTCGGCGATCCCGATTTCGTCATCATCCCGGTCGATCAGCTCACCAGTCCGCAGTATGCGGCCGGCCAGCGCGCCTCGATCCGGCCGGATCGTGCGACACCGTCCAACGTCCTCAGGCCGATAGCAGCCAACCTCGCCGACGGGCCGACGACGACGCATTTCTCGGTGCTCGACCACGACGGCAACCGGGTCGCCGCCACGATCTCGATCAACCTCTGGTTCGGCAGCGGCTGGGTCGCGCCCGGGACCGGGATGTTCCTCAACGACACGATGGACGATTTTTCGGTGGCCAACGGCGTGCCGAACGCCTTCAATCTCGTCGGCGCCGATGCCAACTCGATCGCGCCGGGCAAGCGCTCGCTGTCCTCGATGACGCCGACCTTCGTCGAGACGGACAGCGGGCTCCTGATCATCGGTACGCCCGGTGGCAGCACGATCATCAGCATGGTGACCCAGGGCGTGCTGGGCTGGCTGGACGGGCAAAGCGCCGAGGCCATCGTCGCGGCACGCCGGCTGCACCATCAGTACCTCCCGGACCGGCTGATGTACGAGCCTGGCGCGCTGAGTGCCGAGGAGATCGCCGGGCTGAAGAGCCTGGGCTACGATCTCAAGGAGTGGTCGCTGCGCGGCAACCTGCAGGTGATCACCTGGGACTACGCCAGCGGCAGGATCTCGGCGGCAGCCGATCCGCGCGGCTTCGGTGCCGGCCTCGTCTACTGAGCGTAAGCGGCGAACCGGACCCCGGTCACGACTGGCACCTCGGGCACCAGTAGGTCGCCCGGCCGCCCTGGACCCGCGAGCGGATGGCCGTCGAGCATCGGCGGCAGGGTTCGTCACGGCGCTCGTAGACGAACAGGCGCTGGCGGAAATAACCGGGCAGCCCGTCGGCGTTGACGTAGTCGCGCAGCGTCGTGCCGCCGGAGTCGATCGCGGCCGAGAGCACGGCGCGGATTGCCCCGACCAGGCGCCCGCAGTCGGCGAGGGTCAGTCGCCCGGCGGCGCGGCCCGGCCGGATGCCGGCCCGGAACAGCGCCTCGGAGGCGTAGATGTTGCCCACACCGACCACGACGTGTGCGTCCATGATGAACTGCTTGACCGCGACCCGGCGCCGGCGCGAGCGGCGGAACAGGAGCTCGGCGGTGAAGTCCTCGGCCAGCGGTTCCGGTCCGAGCGTCGCCAGCAGCGGGTGCCGGCTGACGTCGCCGGTCACGTAATGGAAGCTGCCGAAGCGGCGCGGGTCGTTGAACCGGAGCCGCAGTCCGTTGCCAAGCCCGAGTTCGACGTGGTCGTGAAGGCGGGCCGGTGGCCCGTCGTCGACCGCCCGCAGGCTGCCCGACATGCCGAGGTGGATCAGCAGCGTGCCGCCGTCGGTGCGCAGCAGGAGGTATTTCGCGCGACGCTCGACGGCGAGGATGCGGCGTCCGGCGACGGCCGTCTCGAAGCCCGCCGGAATCGGCCAGCGCAGACGACGGTCGCGTATCGTGACGGTCGTGATCGTCTGGCCGGTGACCACGCCGGCGATGCCGCGGCGGGTCGTCTCTACCTCGGGCAACTCGGGCATACGTTCGCAGTGTGCACCGCAGGCGGTGGTGTTGGAAGCCGCAAACGACAAGGCCGCCCGGAGGCGGCCTGGTCTTCGAACGGCCGGCATGGCTGCCGGCGGGGAAGCGGCTACTTGATCTTCGCTTCCTTGTAGACGACGTGCTTGCGGACCTTCGGGTCGAACTTCGACACTTCCATCTTCTCGGGATGGAGGCGCTTGTTCTTGGTGGTCGTGTAGAAGTGGCCGGTGCCGGCACTCGAGACGAGCTTGATCTTGTCACGCATGATTCTGGACCTTAGACCTTGGTGCCGTTGGCACGGAGTTCGGCGAGCACCTCGTCGATGCCGCGCTTCTCGATGGTGCGCAGACCCGCGTTCGATACCCGCAGCGTGACCCAGCGCTTCTCGGCCTCGACCCAGAAACGCTGCACGTGCAGGTTGGGCAGGAAGCGGCGACGGCGGTGGTTGTTGGCGTGCGAGACGGTGTTGCCCACCGTCGGGCGCTTGCCCGTGACCTGACAGACTCGTGACATCGGATTCACCTTGCGCAACGTGCGCCCGCCCAGAGGGCGACCGCTGAAGGATCGAGCCGCATATTTAACCAGCGGACCGGGGGCTCGCGCAAGCAGTTTCCGGGCTGGCGGGCCCGGCCGCCGGCCCCGGCGCCGGCCGTCGCGGCGGGCCCGGCGCGGCGCTCCGCAAGGAACTGATTTCCCGGGCGCCGCTTATGTCCAGTACAAATGCCCCGCCGGCAGCGTAGCGTTCCCCGGCCGGCGGTGGCCGTCCGGCGGCTCACAGCGCGCCGCGTTCGGCGAGGCTGACACACGCGCCGTCGCCGACGATGACATGGTCGAGGACGCGGATGTCGACCAGCGCCAGGGCCTCCTTCAGGCGCCGCGTGATGACTTCGTCGGCGTGGCTCGGCTCGGCGATGCCGGACGGGTGGTTGTGGGCAAAAATCACCGCCGCTGCCCGGCGGGCGAGCGATTTCTTGACCACCTCGCGCGGGTAGACGCTCGCGCCGTCGATCGTGCCGCGAAAGAGCTCCTCGAACGCCAGCAGCCGGTGCCGGTTGTCGAGGAACAGGCAGCAGAACACCTCGTAGTCGCGGTCGCGCAGGGCGGCGACCAGAAACTCGCGGACGGCCCCGGGGCTGACCAGCGACGGGCCGTGTTTCAGGGCCTCCAGGTGATGGCGGCGGCAGAGTTCGAGCGATGCCTGCAGGCGGGCATAGCGGGCCGGTCCGATGCCACGGCGGGCGCACAGGACCTCGGCCGGTGCCGAGAGGACGACCCGCAGCGAACCGAAGTCGGCCAGGAGCGCGCGGGCGAGCGACACCGCGTCCTCGCCGGCGCAGCCGGTACCGAGCCACAGCGCCAGCAGCTCCGCGTCCGAGAGGACCTCCGCTCCGTAGCGCAAGAGCTTTTCCCGGGGACGTTCCGCGGCAGGCCAGTCGAGCAGGCTCATGGCCCGGTACTGTGCCGCCCGGTCTGGCGACGGGGCAGTGACCAATCGGCCGGGAACCGCCATTAACTCGCCGGCGCGGCCAGCACCGCCCGGTGCCGGTTGGCCGGCCATAACCGAAAGTTGGGTCGCTGAGGGTCGGGCCGATGGAGGTTGCGGCCGTCCGGACCGATAATGGGGTCATGAACACACTCTCCCGCCCGAGGCCCGTCGCTGCCGGCACGCGGCCGCCGGCCGGCCGCCGCGTCCTCGTCGGCGTCACCGGTGGAATCGCCGCCTACAAGGCCGCCGAACTCGTACGCCTCCTGCGCGGTGCCGGTCATGACGTACAGGTGGTGATGACCGAGGCCGCCACCCGCTTCGTGACGCCGCTGACGCTGCAGGCGTTGTCGGGCAAGCCGGTCCGGACCGGGTTGTGGGACGAGGCTGCCGAGGCCGCGATGGGCCACATCGAGCTTGCCCGCTGGGCCGAGCAGGTCGTGGTGGCGCCGGCGAGTGCCGACTTCCTGGCCCGCCTCGCCGGTGGCCGGGCGGACGATCTCCTGGCAACGCTCTGCCTGGCGACGACCGCGCCCATCGTGCTGGCACCGGCGATGAACCACCGGATGTGGCTGAACCCGGCGACGCAGGCCAACGTCGCGCTGCTAAGCGGTCGCGGGCTGCGCTTCGTCGGTCCGGCCGACGGCGAGCAGGCCTGTGGCGAAGTAGGTCCCGGCCGGCTTGCCGAACCCGCGGACATCCTCGCCGCGCTCCGGGACCCGTCCGGTGCCGACGGCGGGCTGCTCAGCGGCCGGCACGTGCTCCTGACGGCGGGGCCGACCCGCGAGGCGGTGGATCCGGTGCGCTTCATCAGCAACCGCAGTTCCGGAAAGATGGGCTTCGCGCTGGCCGCGGCGCTGACCGCCGCCGGAGCGCGGGTCACGCTGGTCAGCGGGCCGGTGTGTCTGGCCACGCCGCCCGGCGTCGAGCGCCACGACGTCGAAAGCGCCGACGAGATGTACCGCAAGGTGCACGCGCTCATCGCCGACGTCGACATCTACATCGGCGCGGCCGCCGTTGCCGACTACCGGCCGACGCAGTGCGCCGACCGCAAGATCAAGAAGACCAGCGACTGTCTCGACATCACGCTGACGCGCGCACCGGATATCCTGTCGTCCGTCGCAGCCCTGGCGCGCCGCCCGTTCGTCGTCGGCTTCGCGGCCGAGACCAACGATGTCGAACGAAACGCACGCGACAAGCTGGAGCGCAAGAAGCTGGACATGATCGCGGCCAACGACGTCAGCGAGGGCCGGGCCTTCGACCGCGACGACAACGCGCTCATCGTGCTCTGGGCCGACGGCAGGCGGCAGCTGAGCCAGCAGCGCAAGTGCGAACTGGCCGATGAACTGGTGGCGGTGATCGCCGAGCGCTACCTCCTCAGTGCCGGTGCGCAGCCGGCGCTGACGGTGCTCGCGTGAGCGGCCGCCGCCGTCTCCAGGTCCGCCTGCTCGATCCCCGCCTCGGCCGTGAGCAGCCGCTGCCGGCCTATGCCACGCCGGGATCCGCCGGCGTCGACCTGCGGGCGTGCCTGGACGAACCGCTCCTGCTGGCGCCGGGCGCCACCGAGCTCATTCCGACGGGCCTCGCCGTCTACCTCGAGGATCCGGGCCTCGCGGCCGTCATCCTGCCGCGATCGGGACTCGGGCATAAGCACGGCGTGGTGCTCGGCAACCTCGTCGGCCTGATCGATTCCGACTACCAGGGGGAGCTCAAGGTCTCGGCCTGGAATCGGGGTGCGGCGCCGTACACCATCGCGCCGTTCGAGCGCATCGCGCAGCTGGTCGTCGTGCCCGTGGTGCAGGTCGACTTCGAGGTGGTCGAAGCCTTTACCGAAACCGGGCGCGGCGCCGGTGGCTTCGGCAGTTCGGGGCGCGGCTAGGCAGGGCCAGTCCGCGCAGGGCTTGCGTCACCGCGGCAGGCCGCGGTTCATCTCGCTCTCGACCTTCTTCAGCTGCCGGAACCGGGCGATGTCGGAGTCGAACTGCTCCTTCATCGACAGGGCTTCCTGGCGCTTGCCGTCGAGATTGTGCTGCTGGTTGATGATGTCGCTCTCGGTGCGCACCATGTCTTCGGCGACCCGATCCGGCATCGGGCCGGCGGTCGGCAATGCGGCGTAGGGCTTGTAGCGCTGCAGCTGCACGAGCAGCTGGTGCTCGTGGTCGCGCAGGTGTTCCAGGTACTGCTGCGTCACGCGTGCCTGGCCATCGAGGATCTCTACCCGACGGTCACGCAGGCCCTCGATTTCCTCGACCGTCAGGTAGGTCGCAAGGAGGTGCTGGTCCCGTTCGCGGTCGTGCAGCGCGCTCGCATGCGCACCTTCCTCGGCCGCACGTGCGGCGGCCTCGCGGGCCGCCTCCTCCGGCGACAGCCGGCCGGCGATCGTGCCGACCTGCACGCCCTGGGCATTGAGGACGGCCTTCTCGCGGTCGGCGTACTGCGCCGGTACGGCGTCCCCGAAGTGGGTGACGCCCTGCTCATCGACCCACTTGTAGAGCGCGGTCGCGTGGTCACTGGACGGTCGGGACGGCTTCTGCGCGAGACCCGGTGCCGGCAGCAGCGCCACGACGAGCCACAGGCCCCGCCAGTGCGGCGGACGCACGGGGCCGGCGACCGACCGGATTACGGCTCGACAGCTGAACATGGAGCCATTTTGCACATATTTACCGAAACCGGCGCGAACCCGGTCACGTTTCACCCGTCGCTGGCGCCGTAGGCGGCCCGGTACCGCTCCAGGGCCGAACGCGCATCGGCCGGCAGGTTGCCGACGCCCGCTTCGGCCGCGCGGATCAGGTCGGCGAGGGTCAGGATGCAGACGGCCGGAATGCCCTCGGCGCGCAGCGTTCCGACCGCCGAACGCTCGCCGCTCGCGCCTCGCTCCTGGCGGTCGAGGGCGAGCAGGACACCGGCGACCCTGGCGCCGCTGGTCTCGATCAGCGCGGTCGATTCGCGGATGGCCGTGCCGGCCGTGATCACGTCGTCGACGATGAGCACGCGGCCACTGAGACCACGGCCGACGATCAGGCCGCCCTCGCCATGGTCCTTGGCTTCCTTGCGGTTGAAGGCATACGGGACGTCGCGTCCGTGGTCGCGGGCAAGCGCCGCCGCGGTCGCCGTGACCAGCGGGATGCCCTTGTAGGCCGGCCCGAACAGCATGTCGAAAGGCACCGCGGAGTTGACCAGCGCCGCGGCATAGGCGCGCCCGAGGCCGGCGATGGCAGCACCGGTGTCGAACCTCCCGGCATTGAAGAAGTAGGGACTCTCGCGGCCCGACTTGAGGGTGAAGCGGCCGAAGCGCAGGACCTCGTGGCGCAGGGCAAGCTCGATGAATTCGCGCTGGTAGTCGTGGATGGCCGTATCCTCAGTTGTCGACGGACGCCCGCCGGGGCAGTCACAGGCTAGTTTGGCGGGCAGTCCCGTGCCCGGCAAGACGGCGTGCTTGGTATGATCGGCCGATGCGTGTACTGACTCTCAATTGCAACGGCATCCGCTCGGCGGCAAAGAAGGGACTGTTCGACTGGCTGCCGGGCCAGCGCGCGGACGTCATCTGCCTGCAGGAGACGCGGGCTGCCGAAGTCGACCTCGGGACGCCGGAGTTTTCGCTCGACGGCTACACCGCCGTGCATTGCCATGCACAGCGCAAGGGCTACAGCGGCGTCTCCGTCTACTCCCGGCAACGACCGGACAAGGTTGTGCACGGCTTCGGCTGCGCGGAGTTCGATGCCGAGGGCCGCTACCTCGAAGCGCGTTTCGGCAACGTCGCGGTCATCTCGGCGTATTTTCCCTCGGGCTCGTCCGGCGACGAGCGCCAGGAGGCGAAGTACCGGTTCCTGGCGGCGTTTCGCGCGCATCTGAAGGCCCTGCGGCGCCGCAAGCGCGCCCACATCCTGTGCGGCGACCTCAACATCGCGCACCGGCCGATCGACCTGAAGAACTGGCGCGGCAACCTGAAGAACTCCGGATTCCTTCCCGAGGAGCGGGCCTGGCTCGATGAACTGTTCGAGTCGGGCGGCTACCACGACGCGTTTCGCCTCGTCTGCGACGCACCGGACCAGTACACGTGGTGGTCGAACCGCGGGCAGGCGCGAGCGAAGAACGTCGGCTGGCGCATCGATTACCAGGTGGTGACCCCGGACCTCGCCGGCCGGGTGAAGGGTGCGTCGATCTACACCGGGCAGTGGTTCTCCGATCACGCCCCGCTCATCGTCGACTACGAGCATGGCTGAGGCCGGGACCCGCCGCGCGGCGCTGGCGGGTCTGCTGGCAAACCGGCGAGTCGCGGCGGCGATGACGACGGGCTTCGCGTCCGGGCTGCCGTTTAACCTGCCGCAGGGCACGCTGCAGAGCTGGCTGTCCACCACCTCAGTGGACCTGAAGACGATCGGCGTATTCACGCTGGTGGCGGTACCTTATTCGGTGAAGTGGCTGTGGGCTCCGCTGCTCGACCGCTACGCGATGCCGTTCCTCGGCCGGCGGCGCGGCTGGATCGTGACCTTCCAGCTGCTCCTCGCGCTGGTCATCGGCGTGCTCGCTCTGCAGCACCCGCCGGGCAACCTCAGCTGGCTGTTCGTGCTGTCGATGACGATCGTGGTCCTGTCCGCCTCCCAGGACATCGTTGTCGATGCGTACCGCACCGACCTCTTGCGTGCCGAGGAGCGCGGCATCGGCTCGACGGCCGTGCAACTCGGCTGGCGCGCGGCGACCTACGTGAGCGGCGCGCTCGCGCTCGTGCTGTCCGGGCTCATCGGCTGGCGGGCGACCTACCTGGCAATGGCCGTGCTGATGATGCTGACCGCGCTCGCCACCGTGCTTGCTCCGGAGCCCGAGCGTCGGGTCGTGCCGCCGCGCGGTTTGAAGGAAGCCGTCGTGCTGCCGTTGCGCGAGCTGTTCGGCCGGCCCGGCGTGCGCACGCTGCTGGTCCTCGTCGTGCTCTACAAGCTCGGCGATGCCTTCGCGCTGTCGCTGTGGAGCGCGTTTCTGATCAAGGGCGCGGGCTTTACGCCGCTCGAGGTGGGCGAGGTCGCCAAGGTGCTGGCCATCGTGGCCACCATCGCCGGCACGCTGGTCGGCGGCATGCTGTTCGGCCGGCTCGGCCTGTACCGGTCACTGGTCGTCTTCGGCCTCCTGCAGTCGGTGACCAACCTGCTCTACGCGTGGCTTGCCGCCGCCGGGCACGACTTCCCGCGGATGATCGTGGCAGTCGGCTTCGACTATTTCGCCGGCGGGCTGGGCGCCGCGGCGTTTGGCGCCTTCCTGATGGCGCTGTGCGACCTGCGCTACTCGGCGTTCCAGTTCGCCCTCCTGTCGTCGTTCGGTGCGCTCGGCCGCAGCTGGCTCGGTCCCCTGGCCGGCGGCCTGGTCGAGGGCGGGCAGCTGAACCTGCATCTGGGTTCGCTCGCGCTCGGCACGCTGACCCTGCCGGCCCTCGGCTGGCAGAACTTCTTTCTCGTCACCACGCTCACCGGCTTGCCGGCGGTGCTGCTGCTCGTCATCGTCCGCGATCGGGTGCGGGCACTGGACGCCGATCCGGCCGCGCGCACCGGCTAGCGAGGGCCGGCGTCAGCGCCGGTTGAACATAAGATCGGATACCCGGTGCCCGAGGCGCAGGCCGCGCCGCTCGAATTTCGTCAGCAGCCGCTCGGCGGGGCGCGCGACGAAGCCGCCGTCCGTCGCCTCGTTGCGAAAGTCCGGGTGTGCGTTCAGGACCTCCAGGGCCTCGTCGGCGTAGGGCTGCCAGTCGCTGGCGAAGCGCAGCACGCCGCCGGACCGGAGCTGCCGTGCCAGGAGGTCGGCGAACGCGCCGTTCAGCAGGCGGCGCTTGTGATGGCGCTTTTTCGGCCACGGATCGGGGAACCAGATCAGCACCTCGTCGAGCGAGGCCGGCGCGAGCCGCGTGCCCAGCACCTCAACCGCGTCCTGGCGGAGGAGCCGCAGGTTCGCGAGCTTCGCCGCATCTGCCAGCAACAGGCAGTGGCCGACGCCCGGCGGGTGTACCTCGAGGCCGAGGAAATCGCGGTCCGGCGAGGCACCGGCCCGGCTGACCAGGGCCTCGCCGTCGCCAAAGCCGATCTCAACGACCGCCGGCGCGCGGCGGCCGAAGACCTGCTCGAAGTCGAGCGCCGTCGTGCCCGGATCGATGCCGAAGCGCGGCCACAGTTCGGCGATGGCGCGGGACTGGGCCAGCGTCGTCCTGCCGCCGCGTTTCACAAAGGAACGAATCGCCCTTGGCGGGCTGGCGGGAGTGTCGAGCATGACTGCTATGGTATGTCACGAGCGAGGCCCGTCGCAGAACTGATCGGTCGGCTATGATCGCGGGCGTGACCCCTACCGGCAGGAGGCCGGACTCCATGCGCAACCGCTACCGCCGCGACCTGCTTGTCGGCTGCCTCATCGGCGTCCTCGCCCTCAGCGCTGCTGCGCCCGTTTGCGCCGAGCAGGTCCGCGCGCTCGACGTGACGGTCACCGCGGGTGACCGGCCGTTCCCGGCCAGGGCGACGCTTCTGCTCAAGGTCTACGAGCAGGGTCCGCTGCCGCGCGTGCTGACCGTGGTTCGCGAGGGCGAGTGGCCGGCCGGCGCGACCCGCATCGTCCGCCTCGTCCTTGACCGCCCGCTCGAGTCGACGCGCGTGCGCCGCTTCGCGCTTGCGCTCGAGGCCGCTGCCGCGGACGCGGCGCCGTGGGATGTCGAGGCTGCTTATGTCGAATGGCAGGGTTCCGCCGGTCGCGAACGCCTGCTCGCGTCGAACCTGGCCGGCGTCGTGGCCGTGGGCCGCGACCTCGCCAGTGCCGAGCGTCGCGACGGCGACGGGCGCTGCAGTACCGACAGCGATTGCAGCGACGGGCTCGACTGCAACGGTGCGGAGCGCTGCGCGCCAGCGGCCGCCGGCGCCGACGCGCGCGGCTGCGTGGCCGGCCGACCGGTCGTCTGTCCGGTCAACACGGTCTGCGCTGAACACCGTGGCTGCACGGGTCCGGCACCGGTGCGCGCGGCCCCGGTGGCCCGCTAGCGGCCGCGCGAGGTCCGCTCCACTCGCCCGCGCCTGCATCGCCGGCGGGGTGGCCGTGCATCGGCCTGCCGCTGCCAATAGCCGTCGCCCACGCCCCGGCCATTCAGGGGATTTCTCACGGTACCCGCACGGCGCGGGTGCTGTACTGGGCCCCATCGCAGGACGGGTTGAAGGTCAGGCACCGGCGCCGGACCTCACCGATTCCGCTCGGGGGAACTGATGAGCAGCGTCGCACGCCGGTTGGGTCGGGTCGTCACCCTGACGGATTCACCGCGCCACGCCATGGTCTCGCCCGTCGATGCGCTGGCCGAGGTCATGGCCGGGCGCCACCTCGCGGTGGCCTTCCAGCCGATCGTCGCGCGAACCCCGGCGAGCGATCACGAGCACTGGCAGGTCGACGGCATCGAGGCCCTGGTGCGGGCCCGCGCCGCCAGCGGCAGCGTGCTGCGCCCCGACCGGCTGCTGCCGGCGATCGCGCGCGCGGGATTGCTGCAGCCCTTGTTCATGTTCGTCCTCGCCGAATCGCTCGCCACCTGGCGCTCGCTGCGCGTGCAGGGCTTCCGCCTGGGACTCAGCGTCAACCTGCATGCCGAGGCCCTGCAGGACGACGACCTGCCGCGGACCATCCTCTCGCTCCTCGAGGTGACCGGCGTCGATCCTGAGCGCTTCACCATCGAGCTGACCGAGAGCGGGCCGATCGCCGACCTCGGGCGTGCCGCACGCAACATCTGGCGGCTGCGCAGGCATCGGGTACGGGTCGCGCTCGACGATTTCGGTTCGCATTTCTCGACCCAGACACGGCTCGACAGCCTGGACGTGGACGAAGTGAAGATCGACAAGTCGCTGGTGCTCGGTCTGGAGTGCATGGACGAACAGCGGCGCATCGTCGAACACGTGGTCGCGCTCGCCCATCAGCGCGGCATGACGGTCGTCGCCGAAGGTGTCGAGACCCACGCCAGTCTGGATCTCCTCGGCAGCCTCGGCGTCGACCGGGCACAGGGCTACCTGCTTGGCAGGCCGCAGTTCGAGGCCCAGCTGCCGCCGGTCCTGCGGCGCTGGGGCCGCGCGTCCGCGGTCGATGTCGTTTGCAGCCACCCGCAGCTCTCGCTGCCCGGCTTTCACGAGGGGCGCGCGGACTGATCTGAGCCCGGATCCGCACCGCCGCGCCGGCGTATACTGCGCGGCGCGGATCGCACGGGTCCGGGTCACGGTGCGGGGCGGGGCGGATGGCGTTGATCGCGGACGGGTATCTGGACTTGCCGCCCGGCAAGATCGCCTCGGTCGTCACCTCGCTGGAGCTGCGCGAACGACCCGCGGTCACGGCCGAGCAGCCGCTGCCGGACGTCGAGCTGCGCACCGTCGGGAAGCCCGATGCGGGCTGGTATCGCGAACTCTACCGGCGCGTCGGCGAGGAGTGGCTGTGGTTCTCCCGGCTGCGAATGCCGCGCGAGGAACTCGAGGCCGTGATCCACGACCCGAACGTCGAGGTCTACGCCGTCAGCGTCCGGGGCGCGGACGAGGGGCTCCTGGAACTCGACTTCCGCCAGGCGGATACCTGTGAACTCGCGTTCTTCGGGCTCACCGCCGCGGCGCGCGGCAGGGGCGCCGGACGCTGGCTCATGAACCGGGCGTTCGAGCGGGTCTGGGCCCGGCCGGTCAGCCGCCTGTGGGTCCATACCTGCACCCTCGACCATCCTCAGGCGCTCGCCTTCTACCAGCGGTCCGGTTTCGTGCCGGTCAGCCGCCAGATCGAAATCGCCGACGATCCGCGCCTGCTCGGCGTGCTCGACCGGCAGGCCGCGCCGCAGATTCCGCTGATCTGAGCCGCGGGGCCCGGCCTGTGACGACGCGGCAGCCGATCTCGACCGCGGTCGGTCGGGTTTTTCCCGAGACATTATTCTAAAGATTCTCTCTAAGCCGCCGACAGCCAAGGCAAGGCACGGAGAGCACCAATGGCCGAATCCCTTCGCCGCAGCAAACTGCTGCAGGCGATGACCTACTTCGCCACGCGGACGACCCACTGTGGCAAGGCAAAGCTGTACTGGCTGCTCTACCTGCTGGACTTCAGGGTCTATGGCGCGACGTCGCTGCCGGTCACGGGCCTCGAGTACTACGCGAGCGCCGACGGTCCCGTGCCGCTTGCCCTTGAGGACGAACTCGCGTCTCCCGACCAGGATTTCGTCCAGCAGTTCCAGCTCAACAATCTCGTCCTCAGTAACGGCTGCCGGCTGCTGTCGCTGCACGCCCGCGGCCCGTTCGACCCGACGCTGTTCACGCAGCTGGAGCGGCGCGACCTCGACCTCCTCGGCCGCGTGCTGGCGGACTGCACCGCGGACCGGATCGAGGAAAGGCGTTTCCTGCCGACCGAGCCCTGGCGCCAGACCTATGAACTGTCGGAACGGGAATTCGCGCTGATCGACTACCGGCTGGCGACGCCGGGCGACAGCCTCGCGCTCGATGCTGTGACCGTCGCCGGCGTGCAGGTCCTGCGCCCGGTGCCGGGCGGCCGCTGAGTCCTAGGCCGGCACGGTCAGCTCGATCGCCTGCAGGACGATCAGCTTGCTCGTGCGCGGGATCCAGCGGTCGATCGCCACGGCATCGTCGAGGTAATCGGTCAGCATCGGCGGACGCATGCCGAGACACACTTCCGGCGGCAGCAGGCCGGCCGGCAGGCTAGCCTCCTCCCAGGCCGAAAACTCGCGGACAAAGGCCGGCACGTGGCGGATTCCGGCCCGCAGCAGGCCGTACGCGCGGTGATAGCCGTCGCGCAGCAGCAGCCGGCCGCCGATCGAGGCCACCTGCATGTACGACCGCTGGTAGGACAGCGCGAAGCCGAAACTGTCGAACACCACCCCGGGCGTTTCGCCGCCGACCGTGGAATTGAAGTGGCCGACCACCCGCAGGTTCTGGTTCGGCGAGTTCAGCACGAAGGCGTTGCGCTGCGCGTCGAAGTTCCAGCTGATCGGTTCCCGCTTCGGCAGCGGCAGGGTCACCCGCGCAATGCCGAGGAGATCCGCGGCCGCCGCGCCCGCGACGCGGTCCATGGCCTCGCCGACGACGATCTGCTTCTGCGCGCCGATCACCTGGCCGAGGTCGATCAGGCGCGGCTCGCCCATCTGCGCGATCGTATTGCCGCTCTCCGGGTGCGCCCGCAGGAGGTCGATGTGGTGGGCAATCTCCGCCGGCAGTGGCGCGACCGCATCGGTCGGCAGCGTAAACGCCGGCCGCGCCTCGACCACGGCCCGCGCCCGGCGCGCAAGCTCCCGGTGCAGCGGGTTCCGCGTCGCCGCCGCTTCGTTGCCGGCCAGCCAGCGGGTGGCTTCGTCCTCCCGCAACCAGCCGAGCAGGGCGCGCGCCAGCGTCCGGTGGCTCGGATCGTTGGCACGCTCGGTCACACGGCCTCGGTCGCCGGGAAGATCGGGGAGCTGGGTCACGGAGATCTCGCTAAACTCACCGCCGATAGTTTCGCCGATTTTCCCCCGAGTGAGGCACACCCGATGCGGAATGGCTACGTCAAGAAAGGTCAGCGAGCCTGGCCGGAGACATGAGCCGTCCGGACCCCCGTCGCGAGGCGCTCTATGCCGAGACGATCGGCCGGGCCGTGCAGCTGCACCAGGGCGGCCACCGCGGTCATGCCCGGGCACTCTATGAAGGGGCGATGGCGCTGGCGCCGGAGAACCCGGATCCGCCGCAGCTGCTGGGCGTGCTGGCGGCCGAGGAGGGCGATCATGCGCGGGCCGTCGCGCTCTTCGAGCAATCGCTCGGCCTGAACCCGCGCCAGCCCGCCACGCTCGTCAACCTCGGCAATGCCCATACCGAAGCCGGCCGGCCGGAGCTCGCGCTCGACTACTACGGCCGGGCCCTGCAGCTCGTTCCGGGTGACCCGGCGGCGCTGGTCGGGCGGTCGGTGGCCTACGCGGCGATGGGACGGCTCGAGGAATCCCTGCAGAGCGCGGACGCGGCGCTCGCCTCCGCACCGGCCAGTGCGGCAGCCCTCGTCCGGCGCGGCGAGGCGCTGGTCAAGCTCGGGCGCCTCGCCGATGCGGTGGAGGGCTTCCGGGCGGCTACGCTGCAGGAGCCCGCCAGCCAGGTGGCGTGGCTGGGCCTCGGCTCGAGCGCTTTCGAGGCCGGCGATCGAGTGCTTTCGCGCGAGGCGTTCACCCGGGCCGCGGGTATCGATCCGGCCAGCCAGCCGGCGGCCGTCGGCCGCCTGCAATCGGCACTGACGCCGGTCGCCCAGTCTGCCCTGGAATACCAGACGGCCGGTGGCGAGTTCGCCGCGGCCCTGATGCAGTTCGAGCACTGGGCCGCCACCTGCCCGCTGCCGACCGGGGTCGAGCGCACCGGCGGCCCACAGATGTTCTATCTCGCCTACCGCGACGAGCCGGTGGAGCGGTTGCTCGACCGCTTCGGCCGCGGGCTCGCGCGGCAGCTCGCGCACTGGCAGGCGTCGCGCGGCCTCGACGGACGACGGGCGCGGCCGGCCGCCGGGCGAGGCCGCGTCGGCATCGTCACGGCGCACCTGCGGGAGCATTCGGTCTACGACGTGATCACGAGCGGCATGCTGACGGCCCTCGAGCAGGCTGGCCTCGACATCCGCCTGTACTCGCTGTCCGCCGAGACGGACGCCGAGACGAGCTACGCCGCGACCCGCGCCAGGTCGTGCCTGAAGGGGCCGCAAAGCGTCGACCGCTGGGCGAGGGCCATCGTCGGCGACGACAACGACCTGCTGTTCTATCCGGAAGTCGGCATGGACGACCTGACGCTGAAGCTCGCCGCCCTGCGGCTCGCGCCGGTGCAGGCGGTCGCCTGGGGCCATCCGCTGACCACGGGCCTGCCGACGATGGATTACTTCCTGTCCGGTGCGGCCTTCGAACCGGCGGACGCCGCGCAGCACTACAGCGAAACCCTGGTGCGGCTGCCGAACCTCGGCTGCCTGCTGCAGCCGGGCACGCTGATCTCGTCGGCAGCGCCTGCCCAGACCGTGCACCTGCCGAGCCTCGGCATCAACGAGAAGGTGCCCGTGTTCCTGTGTCCCGGAACGCCATTCAAATACCTGCCGGCTACCGACGAGGTGCTGGTGGATATCGTGGCGCGAACCGGCGATTGCCAGATCGTGCTGTTCGAGCTTGCGCAGCGGCCGGAGCTCTCGGTGCAGGTGTTCGAGCGGCTGGCGCGGGCGTTCACGGCGCGCGGCATGGACTGGACCCGCCACCTGCGGCTCCTGCCCTGGCAGCCGAAGGCCGCGTTCCGTTCGCTGTGCCAGCAGGCGACGGCCGTGCTCGACACCATCGGGTTCTCGGGCTTCAACACGGCCGTGCATACGCTGCAGGCCGGCGCGCCGCTGGTGGCCTACGCCGGGAAGCGGATGCGGGGGCGGCTCGCCAGCGGCACCCTGGAATACCTCGGGCTCGGTGAGCTCGTCGCCGACACGCCGGCGGGCTATGTCGATCTCGCCGTGCGGCTGGCGACCGATGCCGGCTACGCAGCGCAGGTGCGCCGCCGGATCGGCGGCGCCGTCGGCACGCTGTACGGCGACCGCTCGGCGATCGATGCGCTGGCGGAGTTCGCCAGGCAGGCGCTTAAGCGGGCGCGCACGGGTCCTTAAAAGACGGGCTTGGTCTTCGCCGTGTTGAAGCGCTCGATGCCCGCCAGGATCTCGGCGTGCGCGGCGTCGACGTCCGACCAGCCGAGCACCTTCACCCATTTCCCTTCCTCGAGATCCTTGTAGTGCTCAAAGAAGTGCTGGATCTGGTGCAGCCGGATTTCCGGCACGTCCTTGATGGACTTCCAGTGGCGGAAAAACGGGCAGGACTTGTCAGTTGGCACCGCCAGGATCTTGGCGTCGCCGCCGGCTTCATCGTCCATGCGCAGGATGCCGACCGCGCGGCTGCGAACCACGACTCCCGGCAACAGCGGGAACGGCGCGTGCACCAGCACGTCGACCGGATCGCCGTCATCGGCGATCGTGTGCGGGACGTAGCCGTAGTTGGCCGGGTAGTGCATCGCCGTCATCATGAAGCGGTCAACGAACAGGGCGCCGGTCGCCTTGTCGATTTCGTACTTGATCGGGTCGGCGTTCATCGGGATCTCGATGATCACGTTGAACTCGGCAGGCAGGTCGTCGCCCGCAGGCACGTCGTGGATGCTCATGGGTTCCTCGTCGAGGCAATGGTGACGGTGGCGGGTCGGAGGCGCCGGATCGGAGTGCATCGGAGCCCGCCCGGGTGGGCATGATGCGGTGCGATTATAGCCCGCCTGACCGGTCAGTTCCGTGAACCAGCGCCGCATGCGCTCCCGGACGGCGGCGCTCGGCTGCGGGCGGCGGCGTATACTGGCGACCGCGCACGCGCCCTGCCGGTGCAGGCCGCACGGGAGACCGGGATGTCGTCGTACCCTTTCGTCATTCACGAGCGCGCGGTACCCATCGAGCGCGAGGACGAGTCGGGGGTGACCTGGCAGACGCTCACCAGTGCGGACCGTACGCCAACCCGCGAACTGACGAGCGGTGTGTGCCGGATGGCGCCGGGCGCGGAGCTCGCGCTGCACCGGCACCCGGCGCTTGAAATCTACTATTTCCTCGAAGGCACCGGAGTCGTCTGGCTGGGCGACGTCCGGCATGACGTCGAGCCCGGTGTCACGGTGTCCATTCCAGCCGACTATCCCCACGGTGTGCTCAACACCGGAGCGGGCGTGCTGAAATTCTTCTACGTCTTCCCGACCGACTCGTATTCGGAGATCGTCTACACCGCCGTCGACAGGGCGTCCGGCACCGCCGCTACTTGAGCTCGACCTCGATGAAGCGGAACTCGTAGGCATTGACGTTGATGACGTTGTGGCTGATGCCGGCCGGTCGAGCGTAGGACAGTCCGGCGGTGAGGCTGGCATCGCGGGTACCGCCGGTTTCTTCCAGGCGCAGGGTCCCGCTGGTCAGCGGTATGACCACATAGTCGTGGCCATGGACGTGGTGGCCGGTCTCGGCGCCCGGCGGAAAGCGCCATTCCGTGACGATGACGCGCTCGTTCTCGAGCTGCACGGTCGGTACTGCGGTGTTCATGGTCGTGTTCTCTCCATCGAAGGGGCGGGCTCTCGCCGGGCGCGGCCGTGCTCAACCGTGCCCGAAGGGGTCTTCGAGCGAGCGGCTCTGTGGCGTATAGAGCTCCGCTCCCGTCGCCGTGACCAGCATCTCGTCCTCCAGGCGAATCCCGAATTCGCCGCGCAGGTAGATGCCGGGCTCGTTGCTCGTGGTCATGCCCGGACGCAGCACGGCCGTATTGCCGCGCACGAGGTACGGCCACTCGTGGCCGTCCAGGCCGATGCCATGGCCCAGGCGATGGGTGAAGTAGCGGTAGTCCGGTCCGAACCCCGCGCCCGTAATCACGCTCCTGGCGGCGGCGTCGACCGAGCCGCAGGCGGCGCCGGGTTTCGCGGCGGCAAGGGCCGCCGACTGCGCGCGCAGCACGGTCGCAAAGACCTCGTTCATCCGCGGCGTTGCGCGGCCGTAGACGAACGTTCGCGTGATGTCGGATTTGTAGCCCTGGGCATCGCAGCCACCGTCCATCAGGACGATGGACCCTTCGCGCAGCACCTGCGGCGCCGTCGAGCCGTGCGGAAAGGCCGCCGACTCGCCGATCAGCACGAGATCGGCAGCGCCCTCGAAGCCGAGCCGCTCGTGCGCAAGACGGGTCAGTTCCGATATGTCCTGCTGCGACATGCCGGACTTCAGCGAGCGGTAGGCTGCCTCGTAGGCCGCCAGCGTCACTTCGCTCGCCAGGCGTTGCAGGGCGATCTCGGCACTGCTCTTGACCATCCGGCATCCGGCCGTGACGCTGGTTGCGCTCGACAGGTGCAGCTGCGGTGCCGCCCTCGCGATCCCGTCGGCGAAGACGTAGCGGACGTTCTCCTCGATGCCGATCCGGCCGGTCGCAAGCCCGCGGTCGCGCAGGCCGTGCGCCAGGAGGTCGTACGGGTTCTGGTCTTCCTGCCAGACGCGGAGCTCGGCCTGTGCGGGGTCGGTGCTGCCGGCAAGCTGCTCGCGCGCCCTGCCTTCCTCGAACGCCGGGCAGACGTAGAACGGTGCACCACGGGCCGGCAGTACCATGGCGAAGAGCCGCTCGCTGCCCCACCACTGCACGCCCGTGAAGTAGTTGAGGCTGGTGCCCTCGGCGAGGATGACCGCTTCCAGCCCGGCCTCGGCGGCCAGCTCCCGCGCCTTCGCCTGGCGGCCTTCGCGTTCGGCACGACCGATGGGCCTTGCCTCGCCGTGCCTCGACGACAGCCGGGCGATCGCCGGCGGCAGATTCGAGGCCGGCGGCGCCGTCGGCGCCGCCACGGCGCCGGACGCGGCCAGCCCGCCCGCCGTCGTCAGTCCGTTGGTCAGCAGCTGGCGGCGGGTAAGCATACGAATCCACCCCTGATGGCAAACGACCTGAAGTCTAGCGTGCGCGCGCCCGGTCGTCCGGCCCGGCGGGATTCGCGCAGGCGCTGCTCATCCACCGCCGCGCCCCGATTCATCCTATTCATAACTGGCCACGGCCGCGAACCGTGACCGCAAGCGCAGTCCGTCCGGGGCGCCCGCTTATGTAACAGCAGGGCCTAAGGAACCGCGCCGGCCCGCCGCCTACCGGGACAGGGCCGACGGGCCCGGAACCACCACGTCTCGGAAAGGGAGCTCATCCATGACCCGGAAGATTCTTTCACCGCTGGCGGTCCTGGCCGCCGGCTGTCTGCTGGGCGCCTGCGGCGGCGGATCCAGTTCGCCGGCTCCGGCCGTCACTCCGCCGGCACCGAAACCGACGGCTGTCACCGGCATCGTGACACCGACCCAGGTGTCGGTCGTCACCGCCAAGAACGCCGGCTAGCAGGAGACGGACCATGATCACTTCCAAGTCCCTGAGACTGATTGCTGCAGCCACCGTGGCCTTCGCCAGCGCGAATGCCGCACCGCCCGCCACCTCGGCCTACGACACCGATCCGCAGAGCTCGCACGTCGAAGACGCAACCTCGCAGAGCATCGGCACGGTCAACATGATCATGTGCTACCTGCACGCCACGGCGGCCGATCAGCTGGTCAACCAGCCCACCTACGTCGCCTACGCGGACCAGAACAAGTGTGACAAGAACGCGCAGTCAAGCGCCGCGAACTCCGGCGCCAGCGGCGGCGGCGCCCAGGCGCCGAACTACATGCGCGCGGTCGTCAGTTCGACGCGCGCGTCGAACTCCGACCCGATGCGCGTCAAGATCTGGTTCGAGGACACGAGCGACACGCAGAAGCGACTGATCTTCGTGAACGTCAGCGCGACCCAGGCGCCCAGCGCAACGAATCCCTACGGCGTCTTCCGCTTCGACTTCTGCGGCCACGGCGACCTCACGCAGCCGTGCATGATGCAGGGTTACGTCGAGGGCAAGGCGGACGGCTCCCTGAGTTACTTCCAGAACGAAGCCGCGCACGGCGGCGGCGGTGGACCGTCCACCACGGCGCTCAAGCTCGCGCCGAGCGGCACCGACAGCGGCGCGGGCGACATCCTGCGCTCGGACGGCGGCTCCACGGGCACGTTCAGCTTCGCCTACGATCCCAACTACTTCCTGCGCTCGGATGGAAGCGCCACCCAGTGCTTCTCACGCGACGCCTCCGACCCGGCAACGGGCCTGTCCGTCTGGCGCTACGGACTGTACGACCCGACCACGGGCGATCGGGTCGAGCGGAACTCCGGCTTCCCGATCTCGTTCACGGCGGCCGGCAAGTCCTACAGCGGCTACCTGAGCTACTGGGGCCTGTCCCTGCCGCCGGATGCCTCGGCCGCCCTGACCAACGGCGCGACGATCGCCAAGGTCGTTTACGGCAGCGGCTCGGCGACGACGACCAGCTACACCGCCGTGCTCTCGTCGGGCAAGCTGACGAAGTACACCAAGCAGACCCGCACGCTGCAGAGCCTCGACCAGATCCACTTCAATGTCTGGATCGGCAGCAATGCCGCGAACTTCTTCCCGTCGGCGGTGCAGAACACCAACTACGACGTCTACTGGGATGAGGCGTCGCAGATGGTCATCGTGGCCGGGTACCTGAACTGCGGCAACAATGGCTGCCAGACCCACTCCTTCGATGCCGCCTCGCAGCAGAGCGTCGACCTGTCGTTCTGGTCGGCGGAAGGCGGCGTCGCGGGCTGGTCTTCGTCGCTCGGCGGCGAGCTCTTCATCGACCTGCACGGGCAGAGCCTGCCGGCGGCGTCTTCCAGCGTCAACGTCGTCTACCGAACGCAGAACATTGTCTATCCGAACGAGATGCCGGCGACCCTCTACTGCGTCCGCGACTGCCCGACGACGGCGAGCATGACGGCCTATTTCGCCAACGGTTCGTCGTCCGCCTCGCCGTTTACGGATGCGACGTTCAACAACTGGAGTCCGACTGCGGCGGCCAGTGTCGTTGCCTATACCGCAGATCCGCTGAACGCGGTTCTCGACGACGGTGCAGGCCAGGCGGTGACGTTCACCGACGCGAACCTGCTCGGCAGCCGCCCGCAGTATTCCCATGGACTGCAGACGGGGCGGCTGGTCGACACGCTGGCGGTCGCCGAATGCGCGCCGGGCACGGGCCAGTACTGTGATTTCCAGATCCAGAACGCCGATGTCTATTAC
>CAIMCI010000378.1 GCA_903839465.1 uncultured Pseudomonadota bacterium | reverse complement strand
TGACCTCCGGCACAAAGCTGTAGCGCACGGACGCGTCCAGCGTCCATGCGGCACCGTATTTCTGCACGTTGGCGCCATCCAGCGTCGGCAGTCCGCTGTCGTAGGAAAACGCGTACATCGACCCGAAACGCGTCGGCTGCAGCTGGAAGCCCCAGCGGTTATCGGATGCATAGTCCAGTGTCAGTACCAGCTTCGTCGACGGCGAACCGTAGATCAGCGGGATCAGCACCGTTTCGCTGCTGGACTGGGCCAGCGCGCCGCGCAGGCTGTCCTCGTGCGTGTAGTTGCGGTTGAACGATGCCGCGAGCTTCAGGCTGCCTTCGGCAAGGCGGTGGCTGCTGCTCGCCACGAGGTCGAGGCCCTTCGTCGTCGTATCGAGGCCGTTGGTCAGGAACTGCACGCCGGCGATCGTCGGGTCGACCGTGGGATCCGCGGGCGGCTGAATGCCGGTGGGCGCGATCCGGTCCTTGATCCGTATCTGGTAGACGTCGACGGATGCGGCGAGGTGCGGGCCGGACCGCCAGGCAAAACCGGCCGTCAGGTTGGTCGACTTCTCCGGCGTCAGGGCCCGGGCGTGAAGACCCTGCGAGAGCGGGTCGCTTGGCGGCAGAAAGGCGTTGTTCTGCAGGCCGGTGCCCGTCGAGTTGAAGCTCAGCGTCTCGAAACGGATGCCGGTCTGGGCCAGGGCCGGTGCCCGGAAGCTGGTCGATGCCGAGGCGCGGGCCAGGAAATTGTCGGTCAGGTTATAGCGCGTTGTGAACTTGCCGGTCGTGGAGCTTCCGTAGTCGCTGTAGTGTGAATACCGGCCGGCGAGGCCCACAAGCCACTCGCGGGTCAGCTCCTGGTCGAGGTCGAGGTAGGCGGAGTACACGCTGCGCGACAGGTGTACCGCATCCTTCGGCGCCAGGCCGTTGTCGCCCTGCGAGCCGGGCTGGTTCGTCGTGACCGGGCCGGCCGCATAGGACGCGGGGTCGCCCGGTGAGGTGTGGTAGGCCTCGTGGATGTACTCCAGGCCGGTCGCGACGTTCAGCGGCGTGTCGCCGCCAACGGGGAGGGAGCGCGTCAGGTCGAGGTTGAGGGCGCGCTCCTCGTAGGTGAAGTCCGCCACGTGAAAGCTGGTCGGGCTCGCGTCGCCGAGCGAGGCATTCAAGGAGTTGCGAAGGCCGTAGGCGAAGGAGTTGTAGCCCTCGCGCGCGCTGAGATCCCAGTGCCAGTCGGCACCGCTGCCCTTCAGGCCGGCGACGAGGCCGACGTCGTGGTTCTTGCCGGTTGATACCGGCAGGAATCCGTGCGGGTAGATCGACAGCACGTTGCTGGGGTCGCCCGGGTAGCGGAAGAAGGCGGCGCCTTCGGTGTCCTTCCAGCCGGCGGTCGCGAATGAATAGAACGTACTGCCGCCGGCCAGCGGAAGAGTGGCGTCGTAGTAGAGGTTCTTGTTCTCGAGCACCGGATCGCCCGAGCGGAACACGATCTTGCCGTCGAGCGCCTGGTCGGCCGGCGTGTAATTGTAGGAGGCATGGGCGTCGGTGGGTCCGCTGCGGTTGGTGGAGCCGCGCTTCTGGTAGCCCGCGCCAAAGTGGAAGGTGCCATCGCCGGCGAACGGCAGGCCGTAGTCGAAGCCCAGGACGCGGTTACGGCCGTCGGTAATCTCGGTGTTGGCGGGCGCGAAGTGGGTGCGGTTCTCGCCATAGCTCGCGTGGGCTTCCCCGCCGTTGGCGCCT
>CAIMCI010000377.1 GCA_903839465.1 uncultured Pseudomonadota bacterium | reverse complement strand
CGCGACCCGCCGTGGGCCTCGGCGCCGGCCGGGGCCGGCTCGCGCGCCGCCACTGCCGGCGTGCCGACATCGTACTTGGCCAGCAGTTCGTCGAGCTGGCGGGCCTGCTTGAGCAGTGCCTCGGCCGCCGCGGCCGCTTCCTCGACGAGCGCGGCATTCTGCTGGGTGACCTCGTCCATCGACGTGACCGCCTTGTTGACCTGGTCGATGCCGGTCGCCTGCTCGTTGCTCGCCAGAGCAATCTCCGAGACGATGGCCGTCACCTTGTTCACGGCCGCGACGATCTCCGCGAGCGTGGCACCGGAGTCGTCCACCAGGCGCGAGCCCTGCGCGACCCGCTCGACGCTGTCGTGGATCAGGTGCTTGATCTCCTTCGCGGCCTCGGCGCTGCGGGAGGCGAGGTTACGGACCTCGGCGGCGACGACGGCAAAGCCGCGACCCTGGTCACCGGCCCGCGCGGCTTCGACAGCGGCGTTCAGCGCCAGCAGGTTCGTCTGGAAGGCTATTTCGTCGATGACACCGATAATGTCGGCAATCCGGTTGCTCGCGACGTTGATGCCCTGCATCGCGGACACGGCCTCGGCTACGACCTGGCCGCCTTTTTCCGCCTGCGTCCGGGCTGCCGCCGCGAGCTGGTTCGCCTGACCGGCGTTGTCGGCGGTCTGGCGCACGGACGAGGTCATCTGTTCCATCGAGGCGGCCGTTTCCTCGAGGCTCGAGGCCTGCTCTTCGGTGCGCTGGCTGAGGTTCAGGTTGCCGCGCGAGATCTCGTCGGCACGCATCGCCACTTCGCGCGTCGCGGCCTGCATCTCCCGGACGAGGTTGGCGTTGGCATCGAGGATCGCGTTGATGCCGCCGGCGAGACTGGCGAAAAAGCCGGCCTTGTCGTCCATCCGGACGCGGGAGTGCAGATGGCCCGCGCTCGCGGCGTCGACCACCGCACCGATTTCCCGTTCGGTCAGGACCTCGGCCGAACGGTCGATCCACTGGGCGATCGTGCCGATGCGCTCGCCGTCCGCGGCGACGACCGGCGAGGCGAGGACGCGCACGTTGCTCTCGCCGAGCGTGAGGTCGACGCTGCCGCCGGCGGCACCCCTGACGATGTCGAACGGACTGCCGAGCACCTTGTCGAGCGAGAAGTCCGGCTGGGTCGCCCGCAGGGCCGGCTCGATGCGGGCGAGGAGGGTGCGCGCGGCGTCGTTGAGGTAGATCAGGTTGTCGGCACGGTCGGCCACCAGGACCGCCGAGGCGACATTGTCGAGAGCCACCCGGATCCGCGTCGCATCGGCGGCGCGACGCTGGCTGTCGATGAGCTCGAAGCCGATCTTGGTCCTGAGCGACTGCAGCGCCCGCTGCAGGACGGCGATCTCGTCTTCGCCGTCGCTCGGGAAGATGTCGTTGAAGTTGCCCTGCGTCATCGCCTCGACCCGCGCCGCGGATGCGGCCAGCACCGCCTGGCTGCGGCGCGTCGAGCTGCCGAGTGAAAGTAACCCGAGCGCGGCACTCGCCACGGCGCCGGCCCACAGCGCCACCGGCAGGTGGACCGAGCGGCTGAGTGCAAAGCCGGCGAGGAGGAGCGACGGCAGGGCGAGCAACGCCGCGGCAAGGGCCGCCTGCCCGGCGAGCGGGAGGTTGGCGAGCCTCGCCACCTCGCGCCAGCGACCGGCCTTGACCACCTTGCCGTCGCGGATGGCGAGGCCCGCGGCCTGCTTGTCGCGGAATTTGCGGTAGATCTCTTCGCAGGCAGCGACCGTCTGGCGGTCGGGGCGGGTGCGCACCGACATGTAGCCGGTCACGGTACCGCCGGCACGGATGGCCGTGACGTTGGCCAGTACCCAGTAGTATCCGCCGCCCTTGCGCCGGTTCTTGACGACACCGGTCCACGGCTTGCCGGCCTCGAGGGTCTGCCACAGGTCGGCGAACGCCTCCGGCGGCATGTCCGGATGGCGGACGATGTTATGGGCCTTGCCGATGAGCTCCGCCTCGCTGAACTGGCTGGCGTCGAGAAAGTCCTGGTTGACGTAGGTGATGCGGCCCTTGGGGTCCGTATTCGAGACGATGACGGAGTTCTCCTTGAGGAGATACTCGTCGCTGGTGACCGGCAGATTGACGCGCACGGCAGGACCTCGCTGCAAGCCCGTTGTTGGCTTTCTCCACAGCGCTGTCGGCGGCGGCCGGCGATTCTATAGGGCGCGCCGCCATCCGTACGTGGAAGTACGAATGCGAGTACGCGAATGACGTGAAGGGCGATCGCCGGCGGTTAGCGTTGCGTGAGGCGCGCGCGTTCGCCGTCTGTCGGCGCGGGCCCGCGCCGTGACGCCGTCGCCGCGTTCAGAGCGCCTCGGGGTCGACGGCGAGCACCGACGCCGCGCCGCCTTCGACCTCGGCGAGGTACGACAGCGAGCGGGGCAGCACGTGCGTCGTGTAGAAGGACGCGGTCTGCTGCTTCAGGCGGACGAAGGCCGCATCGCCGCTCCGGCTCGCCCCGGCACGACGGGCGGCGCGCGCCATCAGCCAGCCACCGAGCGTCACGCCCGCGAGCTGCAGGAACGCGACGGCGACGGCGGCGGCCTCCTGCGCGTCGACGCCCGAACGCGCGAGGATGTGGCGCGCCGCCCGTTCGAGCCTGTCGACCGCGGCCAGTACCGCCGCGCCGATGTCATTCCCGTCGCCCGCCGCTGCACCGAGTTCGGCGCGGATGTCGGTGAGCAGCGAGTTCAGCGCTCCGCCACCGTCGCGCTGCAGCTTGCGACCGATCAGGTCGAGCGCCTGGATTCCGGTCGTCCCTTCGTAGATGGTGCCGATACGCGCATCGCGCAGCGACTGCGCCGCGCCCGTGTCCTCGATGAAGCCCATGCCACCGTGGACCTGCACGGCCATCGAGCAGATATCGAGCCCCGTCTCCGTGCAGAACCCCTTGACGATGGGAATCAGCAGGTCGCCGCGGGCGCGGGCCGCCGTACGCACCGCGGGATCGCCGTGCCCGCCGCCGATGTCGAGCTGGGTCGCCGCGTAGAGCGCGAGATAGCGCATGGCCTCGATCTGTGACTTCATCAGAAGCAGCATGCGCCGCACGTCCGGGTGGTAGGCGATCGGCAGCGGCTGGCGCTCGGCAGGTCCCTGCGCGCGACCCTGGACCCGCTCGCGTGCCCAGCTCCGGGCACGCTGGTAGGCACGCTCGGCGTTGGCGTATCCCTCGAGGCCGACCGACAGCCGCGCCGCGTTCATCATGATGAACATGTACTCGAGGCCGCGGTTGGCCTCGCCGACCAGATAACCGATGGCGCCGTCCTTTTGCCCGTACATCATCACGCACGTCGGGCTGCCGTGTATGCCGAGCTTGTGCTCGATCGAGGCGCAGCGGACGTCGTTGCGCTCGCCCAGCGAGCCATCGTCGTTGACGAGGAACTTCGGCACGACGAACAGGGAGATTCCCTTGACTCCGGCGGGCGCGCCTTCGACGCGGCCCAGGACGAGGTGGACGATGTTCGGAGCGAGATCGTGTTCGCCGTAGGTGATGAAGATCTTCTGGCCGAAGATCCGGTAATGATCACCCTCGGGCACGGCGCGGGTCCGTACCTGGGCAAGGTCGGAGCCCGCCTGCGGCTCGGTCAGGTTCATGGTGCCGGTCCACTCGCCGCTGACGAGTTTCGGCAGGTCGCGCTGCTTGATCGCCGCCGATCCGGCGTGGGCGATGGCCTCGCTCGCCCCCTGTGTCAGCATCGGGCACAGGCGGAAGGACAGGTTGGCCGCCGCGAACAGTTCTTCGACGGCGATTACGAGCAGGATCGGCAGGCCCTGGCCGCCGTAGTCCGGCGAGGCACGCAGCTGCGGCCAGCCACCGGCGACGAAGGCCTCGTAGGCCGCCTTGAACCCGGCCGGGGTCGCCACGCCGGCTTCCGACCAGCGCGCGCCTTCCCGATCGGCACTGGTGTAGAGCGGATCGAGGACGCCTTCGGCGAAGCGGCCAGCCTCTTCCAGCACGGCGTGGGCAAGCTCCGGCGTGAAATCCGCGAACGCGTCGCAACCGGCCAGCGCATCCGCGCCGATGACGGTATCGAGGGCATAGTGAATGTCGTTCAGCGGCGCGCGGTACATCGTTTGGGTGCCTCGAGTACGGTGGGTCGGAAGGAGCGGACGGCGGTGTCCCTCGCCTGAAGTCTAGCCGCTTGGCAACGACCCCCCAAGCGAATCCAGGACATGAAATGCGGTATTCTTGCGGCTCGGCGCCGACCCGCCCCGGCGGCGACGGCGGCCGGGCCGGGAACCTGTCCCGGACACGTGGAAATCGTTTCGTCTGACACCCGTCGCGCCCGGGCTCGCCCCGCCAGCGGCCCAGGAACTGCACGCATGGCCGGTCCCAAACCACCCGGATTCGATACCCTGAGTCTGCACGCCGGCCAGCATCCGGATCCCGTGCACCGGGCCCGCGCCGTGCCGATCTACCAGACGACCTCGTACGTCTTCGAGGACACCGACCAGGCGGCGTCGCTGTTCAATCTCGAGCGTCCGGGCTACGTGTACAGCCGGATCTCGAACCCGACGGTCGCGGTGCTCGAGGAGCGCCTCGCGGCCCTGGAAGGCGGGGTCGGTGCGCTGTGCACGGCGAGCGGCATGGCCGCCATGCACGTGGCCATCGCGACCCTCCTCGGTGCCGGCGATCACATCGTGGCCTCGAGCTCGCTCTACGGCGGCACCGTCAACCTGCTCGCCCACACGCTGCCGCGCTTCGGCATCACGACGACCTTCGTCCAGCCGCGCGATCTCGACGGCTTCCGGCGGGCGCTTACGCCCCAGACCAAGCTGGTGATCGGCGAGACGATCGGCAATCCGGGGCTCGAGGTTCTCAACATTCCGGCCGTCGCCGACATCGCCCATGCGCACGGCGTGCCGCTGCTGGTCGACAGCACGTTCGCGACGCCGTATCTCTGCCGGCCGCTGGAGTTCGGTGCCGACCTCGTCATGCATTCGGTCACGAAGTGGATCGGCGGCCACGGCACTGCCATCGGCGGCGCGATCATCGATGGCGGGCGGTTCGACTGGTCGGCGTCCGACAAATTCCCGACGCTGTCGAAGCCCGTTGCCGGCTACCAGGGGATCGTCTTCACCGAACAGTTCGGTCCGGCCGCCTACCTCATGCGCGCGCGCACCGAGGGCCTGCGCCAGTTCGGCGTCTGCCTGTCGCCGGCCAACGCGTTCCAGCTCCTGCAGGGCGTGGAGACGCTGAGCCTGCGCATCGAACGGCATGCGGCCAACACGCGCCAGGTGCTCGACTTCCTCGGCACGAGCGAGGCCGTCGCCTGGGTGACCCATCCGGAGCGGCCCGATCACCCGGACCACGAGCTGGCGAAGACACTCCTGCCGCGTGGCGCGGGCTCGATGATCAGCTTCGGCGTCAAGGGTGGCCGCCGCGCCGGCGCCCGGTTCATCGAGAGCCTGAAGCTCGCCAGCCATCTCGCCAACGTCGGTGACGCCAAGACCCTCGTCATCCACCCGGCGACGACGACCCACCAGCAGATGAGTGCCGGGCAGCTGGCGGCTGCCGGCATCAGCGAGGACATGGTGCGCCTGTCGGTCGGCATCGAGTCTGCCGCGGACATCGTCGCCGACCTCGCGCAGGCGCTGCGCGCGGCGACGCGCGTCTAGGGAGCGAACCGTGCAATTCCACCTTGATATCGACGGCGCCGCGATCTACGCCTCGACCTGCGGACAGGACCATCGCCCGGGCCAGCCGGCCGTGATCTTCCTGCACGGGGCCGGCATGGACCACACCGTCTGGGCACTGCAGAGCCGCTGGCTGGCCTTTCGCGGGGTCAATGTCCTGGCCGTCGACCTGCCGGGCCACGGCAGGTCCGCCGGGGCGCCACTCGAGTCGATCGCCGCGCTGGCCGACTGGGTCGTCCGCCTGCAGGAGGCCGCCGGTATCGAGCGGGCGGCACTCGTTGGCCATTCGATGGGGGCGCTCGTCGCGCTCGAGTGCGCGGCACGGCACGCCAGCCGCGTCTCGTCGCTGGTGCTCATCGGTGCGGCGGCGGCCATGCCGGTCGGTGCGGCGCTCCTCGGTGCTGCCAAGGACAACCGCCACGATGCCGTCGACATGGTCAACCTGTGGGGCCACGGGGCGCGCGCCGGTATCGGCGCCAACGCGGCGCCGGGCCTGTGGATGACGGGCATCGGCGAGCGGATCCTCGAGGCCTCCGCCCCGGGTGTCCTCCACGCGGACCTCGCGGCCTGCAACGCCTATGCCGAAGGTCTGGCGTCCGGTGCGGCGATTGGCGTGCCGACGCTGATCGTTGCCGGCGAGCTCGACCTGATGACGCCGCTCAAGGGCGCCCGTGCACTGGCGGCAGCCGTGCCGGGCTCGCGGCTCGCGGTCATGCCCGGGGCAGGACACATGCTGATGGCGGAGCGGCCGAACGAGCTCGTGGCCGAGATCCGCCAGCATCTCGGGATCCGTCGCGAGCGGGCGGTTGGCTAACTCCCGGCCCCGCGGCTTGCCCGGTAAGCTGCGTGGTCGACCATCAGGCAGCGGTCGGCGACAACGACAAGACCGGCGGCTTCCGCGAGGGCCTCGGCGGCCGGATGGCGTATCCCCTGCTGCAGCCACAGGACCCGCGCGCCGCTGACGCTCGCCTGCTCGGCGACGGCCAGGCACTCCTCGGCGCGGCGGAACACGTCGATGAGATCGATCGGCCGGTCGACGGCCGCGAGCGTCGGGAACGAGCGCAGGCCGAGGATCCGCTCGTAGAGCGGATTGACCGGTATCACCTCGCAACCCGCCTGCAGCAGGTAGCGCGCGACGCGATGGGAGGCGCGGGTTTCGTCGACCGACAGGCCGACGATGGCGATGGTGCCGGGCCGCTCCAGCACGGCCGCGAGTGGCGCGTCCGTGACCGATGCCGAAGGCCCGATCAGGGAACGGTCCCCGCGTGGCGCGGGCACAGCACGCGGACGTGGGTGCCGTGCGGGCGGCGCGCCTCGAAGGTGATGAAGCCACCGAGCTGTTCGGCGCGGTAGCGCATGCCGGCCATGCCAAGGCCGCTGCCTGTCGTTCCGGCGCCGAGGCCCCGGCCGTCGTCGGAAATCACGAGGGAGTAGCGCACCGGATTGGCCGTCAGGCGGACCTGTACGCGACGGGCACCGGCGTGGCGCGCGACGTTGGCGAGCGCCTCCTGCGCGATGCGATAGAGGTGCGTCGCCTCCGTCGCGGCCAGCTCCCCGTCGATACCCGGCGGCATACGCAGGCGGATATGGATTCCGTGACGGTGGCCGAACTGGTCGCACAGTGTCGTCAGCGCGCCCGTGAGTCCCGCCCTTTCCGCGGTCACGGGCGCCATGCGGGTCGCGATCCGCTTGGTGTCGCCGATGGTGCGGGTCAGCAGGTCGTTGAGCGCGTCCAGCTCGTTGCCGCAAGCGCTGTCCAGCCGCCGCACGCGACCGGACAGGGCGCTCACCAGCATCGAAATGCCGGTCAGCTCCTGGCACAGGCCGTCATGCAGGGAGTAGCCCACGCGTTCCTGTTCACGGCTGGAGGCTTCGGAAAGGGCGCTCTCGAGGGCGCGCCGGTTCGTGACGTCGCGGATCGTCAGCAGGACGCACTCGACGCCGCCCAGTTCGCAGACGTTGGCCGTCGTCTCGATCGGCAACGGCGTGCCGTCGCGGCGTCGCAGCCAGCCGCTCTGGGTGCCGGAGCGGTGGTGGCGCAGCCGGTCATCGTCGGGCGAGGCTTCGAACAACCGCAGCGACCGGCCGACGAGCTCGTCGGCGGATCCGTAGCCGAGCAGCGTGGCCGCCGCCGGATTGGCGTAGGTGACGTCGCCGGCCAGATGGGCGAGCAGGCCGTCCGGACAACGCTCGGCCAGTTCCCGGTAGCGGATTTCGCTGGCGAGCAGGCGCACGCTGTCCCGGTGGCGCTGGATCACGAGGGCGGTGATCGGCGCGGCCACGCGCAGGACCTCGAGTTCGGCCGCGGTCGGCTCCCGGGGTTCGCCGTAGTACATGGCGAAGGTGCCGAGCAGCCGGCGATCGGCGTCGGCAATCGGCATCGACCAGCAGGCGGCGAGGCCAAATCCCGCCGCGAGCTCGCGAAAGTCGATCCACAGCGGTGACTGCTGGATGTCGGCGACGATCACCATGTCAAGGCGCGCGGCCGCCGTGCCGCACGAGCCACGTCCTTCGCCGTAGGCCATGCCGTCGATCGCCGCCGTGTAGCCGGCGGGCAGGTGGGGCGATGCGCCATTGTGCAGCGTGCCGTGCGCGGTGTCGGCAAGGAGAATCGAACAGCGCAGCGACGGTGCGAGCCGCTCGACGAAGCGCGTCACCGCATCGAGCTGCAAGGCGAGCGTCTGCCGCGAGGCCACCGCATCGAGCAGAGCCGGGAGCGCGGGCAGAAGGGCCTGCGGCTCGGGCTGCAATCGTGCGATGGCGGCAACCATGGTGACCAATCCCTGGGCTGAACTCGGCGGAGGCGGGCCGGCCGTCCGGGTCGGGCGGTGGACTCGTGCAGCCAAAACTGTACAGGACAGAGCGATAGGTAAAAACCGCAAACGACCCGCGACGGGGCCTTTCCTGACGAGGATGTGCGCCAGCTCACGGCCGAGGCTGCCGCTCGGGGCCGCGCCGCCTTGGTCGTTTCACTTAACGCCGGGGCTTCGGCTGCGAAATGTGAAACACCGCGCACTTTCGTGTCATAACGTATGCAACCCATTGACGCGGGTACACAAAATATCTAAAACAGGGTCATCAGGGACTCCGGCACGCTCCGGTCGCCGGGTCTCCTCGCCACACAGAGGACGTGATGGTCGATACCGTCCGAATTCCGCGATTGCCGAGCGAGCGCCGTCAGGGCGGTCCGGGTGGTCGCGTCGAGCATGACGCTCGCGGGACGGCGGTCTGGGTCCGCACCCGCTCCACCGATGCGCAGGACGCGCTCGCCGACGTGCCGCTCAGCATCGAGCCGTCGGCCGGGCAGCGTGTCGCCGGCCGGATGGTCCGGAGCAGCAGCCCGTACTACGAGTACAAGGGGCCCTCGGACGCCACCGGCGTACGCCGCGGACCCACCGACCTGCAGGCGCTTTCGCGCTGGATCACCGTCAAGAAGGCCGCGGCCGACAACTCCGACAAGTAGCGGCCGCGGTCAGTGGCCGGACGCCGGCCCACCGAGCCCGCGAAACGCGAGGCCCGCCGCCTTGCCATCGAAGAACCCGATCAGCCCCGGTGCCCCCGCGTAGCCGAGGTGCCGGCCGCCCACGAGCGCGTCCTCCACGGAGCGCAGCAGCGCGTAGTGATTGAACGGCACGTCGGACACGGTGCCTGGTGCAAGGTATGGCGACAGGAGTACCGCTCCCGTGCGGTCGCCGCCGAAGCTCTGGAAGGTCTCCAGGTAGTTTCCGTCCCGGACCGTTTGCGGAAAGGCACCCAGATTGGGCCCCGGCTGCTGGTGGCAACAGGTCGCGCCGTCGGCCGTAATCACGAAGCCACCGTGCCCGTCCGGCACCTCCGGTGTCTCGCCCTCATCGAACGTGATGACCAGGAGGCCGCCGTCGCGGTAGGCGGGTGAGGCGAGGATCTTCGGCACCCACTGGCGCAGGAACGCGTCCGCCGATACCAAGCCGCCGGGCTCGCCGGTCTTGCACGGCGCATCGTGGCCGTCGTTGCACAGATTGGGCGCGATGAACGCGAACGCGGGCGTGGTTGCGGCCGTCTTCAGGTCGGTCTCGAGTTCCTCCAGGCGGACGACGCGATTGGCGCACTCCGGCGAGTCGATCACCGAGTGGAAGTACATGAACGGGTTGTGGCGCACCGCGTACTGATCGCCCTCCGGTACGGCGTCCGACCGGCCCTCGGCCGACTGGGTCGGGTCCTTGGCATTGAGCGCGGGGTGGCCGCAGCGACGCGCGACGCGCTGGCGGTCGTTGCCCATGTCCTCCATGTAGGCGCGCCAGGTACGACCCGCTGCCGTCAGCTGATCGGCGAGCGTCGGGATGCGGGCGGGATAGACGCAACCACGGCCGACCGCCTGGCCGTCCACGGTCACGCCGGTCAGCTCGAAGTCCGCGTAGATCTCGCAATCGTCGCGCGTCTGCTGGGTCCCGGCCTGGCCGCTGATCATGGCGATGTAGTTGCCGAGGCTGAAATGCGTCGTGCCGTAGTACTGGCGCAGCAGGGCGCCCTGCGCGGGAAGCTCGCGCGCCAGATAGGGAGCCTTGGTTGCCGTGCCGAACGTCGCCTCGTAGCCCTGGTTTTCGAGAACAATGACGAAGACGTGGTGGATCGGTGGCGGCGTTGCCGACGACGTCGCGCAGGCGACGAGCAGGCCCAGGGCCAGGGTTGCGATACGTGCAGGGCGCAAGGCGATCTCCTTTAGGATGCGGCGCGGTGACTGGGGCGGGCGCTGTCATCGTGCAGCGGCTGATATGCGTGCAGGGAGCGGCCCGGACCGCATTCGAGTCTACTATAGGCAGCGCCGCCGGGCGGCCTGGAGAGACGTGTGATGAGCGGAAAATGGGACGCGAAATATTCCGGTATGGACTTCTTGTACGGCACGGACGCGAACGACTTCCTCGTCGCCCATGCCGCCCTGCTGCCGCGTGCGGGCCGGATACTCAGCCTCGGCGAAGGCGAGGGCCGCAATGCCGTCTATCTGGCCGGGCTCGGCCACCGGGTCGTCGCCCTCGATCAGTCGGCCGTCGGACTCGCGAAGGCAGAGCGCCTCGCCGCCTCGCGCGGTGTGCGCATTGAAACCTGCGTTGCCGATCTGGCCGACTACGCTGTCGCCCCCGGCCCCTGGGCGGGAATCGTCTCGATCTGGTGCCACGTGCCGTCGGTGATCCGTCGGCGCCTGCTGGGCGAGGTGGTGCGCGCGCTGGAGCCCGGCGGCGTATTCCTGCTGGAATCCTACCGTGCGGCGCAGATTGGCCGGGGCGGCGGCGGACCGGCGGATCCGGATCTCACCCCGTCGCTGGCGGACCTCTGCGCGGACCTGGCCGGGCTTGATATCGTCCACGGCCTCGAGACCGAGCGGCCCGTCGCCGAAGGCGTCGGGCATCGCGGCCTGAGCGCCGTCGTGCAGGTCGTAGCCCGGCGCCACTGAGGTCGCCCCGGGCCCGGTCCGGGCTCAGGTGTCGGCGACGTTGCCCCGCAACGACGTCGCCCCGGCGCCGAGGGTCAGCTGCAGCAGAGCCGGCAGGATCACGAGCACCAGCGGCACCTCGAGGCAGAGGCCGGCGACGATCGCAATCGCCAGGGGTTGTTGCATCTCGGCGCCCTCGCCGAGGGCGAAGGCGAGGGGTAGCAGCGTCAGCAGGGCCGCCAGCGCCGACATGATGATGGGCCGGATCCGGTGGCTGCGGGCAGCGACGATGGCCGCCGCGAGTGGCTGGGTGCGCAGCTGGTCCTGAAGCTCGCAGAGGAAGAAGATGGCAACCTCGGTGACGATGCCGACGACCACGGTCAGCCCCATCATTGCCGAGATGTTGAGCGTCAGACCCGCGGCCCACAGGCCGATGAAGACGGCGGGCAGCGCGAGGAGCGGCATCGCGAGGACGAGGGCCGCGATCCGCATCCTCTCGTACAGGAACAGCAGTAACGTGAAGACGAGGGCGATGGCCGCGGCGAGCACGCCCAGCAGGCCGCGAAAGGCGAGCTGCTGCTGCTCGTACAGTCCGCCCATCGCGTAGTAGACCCCGGCCGGCAGGCTGCCCGGCCGGTCGAGGCTCGCCTTCACGGCGGCCACCGCGGCGCCGAGGTCGTGACCGGAGATGCGGGCCGTCACGGCGACGAGTCGCTTCAGGTTATCCCGCGTCACTTCCGGCTGGCCGCGGACCTCCCGGATCGTCGCCACCCGGGACAGGCTGAAGACGTGGCCATCGGGTGCCGTGATATTCAGGTGCCCGAGGCTGGCGAGCCGCTGGCGGCCCTCGGGCGGCATCCAGACGCGCACGCCCACCGTCTTCGGGCCGCGTGGCAGCTGGGTGGCGACCGTGCCGTCGGCGAATGCGCCGACCTGCTGGTGTATGGCTGCCGGTGTCATGCCCTCGGTGGCCGCCTTGGTCGGGTCCACTGCGATCATGAGGGCATCGCCGGCCGGGTTCAGTCCGTTCTTGACGTCGACGATGCCCGGCAGCGCGGCCAGTCGCTTCGCCGTCGCAAGCGCGGCGGCTTCAAGTTCCGCCGGGTCGTCGCCGAAGAGCTTCACCTCGACGGGCTGTGGCACGGCGACGAGGTCGCCGATCAGGTCTTCCATCAGCTGCGCGAGTTCGATGTCCAGACCAGGCACTTTCGCGGCGATCTCGGCGCGGATCGTCGACATCACGTCCTCGACCGGCGCGCGCTGGCCGCGCTTGAGGCGGATGAAGAAGTCGCCCTCGTTGGCCTCCGTCAGTCCCGCGCCGAGCTGCAGGCCGGTACGGCGGGAGTACGTGTCCACGCTCGGGTTGGCGCGGATGATCTCCTCGACCCGCCGCAGCAGGCGGTCGGTCTCCTCGAGCGAGGTGCCCGGTGCGGAGCGGTAGTCGAGGACGAAACCGCCCTCGTCCATGGCGGGCATGAAGCCCGTGCCCGCCCGCTGGAAGGCCACGCCCCCGAGGACGAGAAGCGGCAGCAGCGCGCCCGCGAGCAGCAGCGGTGAGGCGGACAGGCGGCCCGACAGCGACGCGAAGGCCCGGTCGATCCGGGCCAGCGGTCGGGCGAGCCCATGGCCCGGCGCGTGCCGGCCGAGGATCGCGCCGGCGAGCAGCGGAACGACGAGCCAGGACAGCAGGAACGAAATGATCAGCGCGCTCGCCATCGTGATCGACAGCGACTTGAAGAAAGCACCCGTCACGCCGCCGAGGAATGCGAGCGGCAAGAAGATGACGATCGTCGCCGCCGACGAACCGGCGAGCGGCACCGTGAATTCCCAGGCGGCCGTGCTGATCCTGGCGGTGAGCGGACCCGACGTTTCGGCGAGCCGGCGCGCGATGTGCTCGGCCATCACGATGACATCGTCGATGACGAGGCCAACGGCCGCTGCCATGCCGCCCAGGGTCATCAGGTTGAAGGTCAGCCCCAGCATGCGCAGCACGACGACGGTACCGGCGAGGGCGGCCGGCACGACCAGGAGCGCGAGCGCGATCATGCGGCTGCTGCGCAGGAACACCCACAGGATCAACCCGGCCAGGATCACGCCGATGACGAGCGCGTCACGCACGCTGCCTGCCGAGGCGGCGATCAGGTCGGCCTGGTTGTACCACTCCGACACGGTCACACCACCGGGCAGGCGTGGCTTGAACGCCGCCAGCCGGGCGGTCACGGCCCGGGCGATGGCCGAGGTATTGCCGTCCCGCTGCTGATAGACCTGCAGCAGCACGGCGTCGCGGCCGTCGGCCGTGACCCGGATCCACTGCGGAACGGCGCCCGTGGTGACCGTGGCCACATCGCCGACACGAACGAGGCCACCGGGGGTCGACTTGACGACGATGCCCGCCAGCGCCGGGATGTCGGCCGGATGGTTGTCACCGAGCATCAGGTAGAGCTTGTAGAAGTCATCCGCCCGACCGAGCGCGTCGAGCGTGGTCGAGGCGGTGACGGCGTTGACGACGTCGTCCAGCGCCACGCCCGTCGCGCGCAGGCGGCGCGGGTCGACGTCGACATGGTATTCCTCGACCGCGCCGCCCTGGACGTCGACGTGGGCAACCCCGTCGATGCCCGCGAGCAGCGGCCGCAGCTGGTAGGCGGCGAGATCACGCAGCGCCGTCGGCGTCAGGGTATCGCTGCGCAGGCTGTAGGCCAGCATCGGGAACACCGTCGGGTCCATGCGCCGGGTCGTCGTCGTGACGCCGGCGGGCAGGCTGGGCAGCACCTGGCTCAGGGCGGCGTTCACCTCAAGGGTGGCGGTTGCCATGTCCGTGCCCCAGTCGAAGCTGATCGATACGTCGGTCGCGCCGCGACTGGTTCTCGACCGCACCGCGTGCACGCCAGGCACGCGGCGGACGGCCTCTTCGATCGGCTGGGTGATCAGGAGCACCATCTGCTCGGCTGCCCGGTCGCCGGCGTCGACGGCGACGACAACCCGCGGGAAGTCGGCAATGGGAAAGAGCGAGACCGGCAGGACGGGGATCGACACCAGCCCGCCCAGGGCGAGCAGGGCGCCGAGGAAGAGGACCGAGCGACGGTGGCTCTGCAGCCATGCCATGAAGTTCACGGCCGGCTTTCCTCCACGACGACGCCGTCCTCGAGCTGGTAGGCGCCGGTCGTCACGACCCGGCGTTCCGTCGACAGGTCGCCCGTCACGCCAATCCGCGCGCCTTCGTCCGCGACGATGCCGACCGGGACCCGCCGCGCCTTGCCGTCGTGTACTTCATACACGTAGGTCTCGCTGTCGTCCCTGAGCACGGCGGCGCGCGGCAGCGAGAAGGCCCGCACCTTCGCAACCTCGATCACGACGTCCACGGCCAGGCCGGACAGGAGCGCCTCGCCGGCGCCCGGATCGAGCCGGACGGCGACGTTGACGAGGCGCGTCTCCGGATCGAGCGCCGCCCCGACGGCGGCGACACGGCCCGTGCGCGGCGGGTCGGCGGT
The DNA here is from genome assembly GCA_903839465.1 of uncultured Pseudomonadota bacterium. Lineage (GTDB taxonomy): Bacteria > Pseudomonadota > Gammaproteobacteria > Steroidobacterales > Steroidobacteraceae > CAIKMS01. The sequence goes on along the minus strand of CAIMCI010000377.1, from coordinate 18,687 downwards.
CTGCACGGAGCGCACCGTGACCCGGTCGCCGACATGGACGAGGCGCCGTGCGCCCGGTTCGATCCCGACGCTGATGCGCTCGGCATCCGGCGCGAGCTGGGCGAGTGGCGTACCGACGGCCGGCCGGTCGCCCGCGGCAACGAGGATCGCGACGATGACGCCATCGGCCGGTGCGACGACGGTCGTGCTGCCGGCGTCGGCACCGAGTCGACGGGCTGCCTCGACGCCGGCGTTGGCATCGGCGAGTGCTTTCTGGGCGGCATCGACCTGACTTTCGGTGGCCAGCGAGTCGGCCCGCTGGGCCACCAGGCGATCGACTTCCCGGCGCGCGAGGCGCGCGGCGCTGAGTGCCTGCTGATAGGCGAGGTGAGCGGCAGGATCAGGCTCCGTGGTGAAGAGCGGCTGGCCGCGCTTGACCCGCTCGCCCTGGATCACGTGCACCGCCGTGACCACGATCTGGGTCGGGCTCGTGAGCGTTTTGGCCGTACGCGCATCCGCCCTGACCGTGCCGAAGCCGCGGACGGTCTGTGCCACGTCGCGCTCGACGGGCAGGACCGACACGATCGGGTATGACGAGGGGCCCGGTTCCGCTGCCTTGTCGGCAGCCGGCTCGGTGGCCGACGCGGGCGCCGCACCGCCTGCTGCCGGCTTGGCGTCGGGACCGTCGGTCGCACGGCTCGCATGAAGGCCCGCGGTCAGCGCCAGCATCACGCCAAGCGCGACGGCCAGCGACCAGCGCCAGGTAAGCCAGTTGATCATAGTCGGACTCCGGGTTCTCTCGTGCTTCATGCCGGCCAGTCACCGGTGGCCAGCGTCGCAAGGCCGATGCGGGTCTCGGCCAGCAGGAGCCTCACGCCGACCAGCTCGACGTCGGCGGCGAGCGCGCTTTGCCGCAGGCCGAGGTAGGTCGTCCAGTCCATCAGTCCCTTGGCGTAGGCGCGTTCGGCGTGCTCGACCGTCGTCGCCAGGTCCTTCGCGTACGGCGCCAGGGTCGCTTCACGATCGAGCAGAATCTTCTCGGCCGCGAGCAATCGCGACACGTCGGAATGCGCCGCCAGCAGTCGCTGGCTGTACTCGGCATTCAGCTGCTCGCGGGTCGCCTGCTCGATGCGCACGGCTCCCTGATTGCGGTCGAAGATCGGCAGGCTGACGGACAGCGTGAACCCGGAACTCGAGATGTTGCTGTTGTCCCGTGACCGGTTGATGCCGAAGTTCACCATCGGGAACTGGCCCAGAATGGCGGCCCGCAGACGGGCGTCCTGCGCCGCGTAGCCCTCGTGCAGCGCGCGCAGGTCCGGGCGCCGCGGCGGCGAGGCGCTGAGCGCGACGTAAACGTCGGCTTCGCTCAGCGCCGGTGGCTCGCCGTCTCCTACCAGCCGCAGCGGTTCATCGGCGCCCAGTCCCAGCAGTTCTCGCAGGTCGTGCTCGGCCGTCGAGAGCGACGTCCGGGCATCGCTGAGCTGCCGGGCGACGTCCGACGCCGCGGTCAGGCCGGTCGTGGCGACATCGAAAGTAAGGGTGCCCTGGCGGAGTGCCGCGGCGAGTCGCGGCTGGAACGGACGCAGCACCTCCGTTTCCTTCTCCAGCCGCTCAACCAGTGCGCGGCCGCGCTGGATCCTGACAAAGAGCAGGCGCGACTGGCTGACCACCTGCCACTCACCCCAGAGCACGTCGAGATGGACCTGCTCGTCCGTGTGGCCCCGGGCCGACTGCCGTGCCCCGTAGGTGACGAGCTGGCCGAAATCCCAGCTCACGCCGCGTGTATAGGCGGTCGATGCGCCCACCTGTCCGGTGCTCGGCTGGTCACGGCTGAGCCCGAAGACCGGATCCGGCAGCAGCCCGGCCGCAAAGGCCTGGGCTTTGCCCACCGCGGCCTGCGCGCGCAGGATGCGCAGCTGCGGACTGTAGACGACGGCCACCATGGCCACTTCGGTGGCGTCGAGCCCGTCGGTGGCATCGAAGGCGTGCACCCGCCCGCCCCCGGGCAGCGCCGTCGCCGCCGGGACGGTCAGGGAGGCCAGTGGCCTGCCGGCCGTCTCGTCCAGCGGCGCCGCGTGGTACAGCGCACAGGCGTCCAGCAGCGGCGCCATCGCGAGGCCTAGCGTCAGCAGGCGGATCGGCCGGGGTCGTCGGGAATTCGGCATGGTCTGCTCGGAGGGGCTCGGACGGTCACGGACGCCGACCGAACCGGATCCGGGACGGCTGCGAAGCGCGTGGCGGTATGGTAACGGGCCGTACAGTGCCGGCGAAGTATTAACCGCGCATTAGCCGTCGTGTCATCGCCCGACCGGACCACGCCGGAGCCGACGTTTGACGGAACGCAGCGTGTACCCAGACCGGTCCGTTTGCCCTAACCTTGCCGTCCCTGATGCGTGTTGGCCGTGCCCCGTCGTTCCGGGCGGCCGTCGCCCGCTGCCGGCTGGCGAGCCCGAGAGGCGGTCATCAGGAACGGTCGAGCGCCACGCACTCCACGCCAAGGATCCCATGTCACGGCACTGTAACGACCCGAGTGCGGTCCGCAGCATCGCGATACACCGTCGACGGTGGCCGGGTCGCGTCGCGACCCTGACCGTGGCGGCGTCGCTCCTCGCCGCGAGGGCCGCCAGCGGCGAGGACGCGACAGTACCGGTCGCTGACACGACCCGCCGCGAAGTCGTGGTGACCGCGGGCAGGCTTCGCGTCGAAACGCGGCTCGACAGCAAGGTCTATAACCTCGCCGACGACGCGCAGGCCGATTTCGGCTCGCTGGCCGACATCCTCGGCAACATTCCCTCCGTCGAGGTCGATGGCGAGGGGTCGGTTTCGCTGCGCGGTGACAGCCACGTGCTGATCCTGATCAATGGCCGCCCTTCCGCCGAGCTTTCCGGACCGGCCGCGGGCGATGCCCTGCAACAGATTCCGGCGAACGATATCGACCGGATCGAGGTCTATACGACTCCGCCGCCGCAATTCAAGGTCGAGGGCACGGCGGGCGTCATCAATATCGTTCTCAAGCGCAAAACCGGCGCCGGCACGTCCGGCGGCCTGCAGGCCGGCGCCGGCAGCGGTGGCCGCTCCACCTACGGCGGGCAACTGGCCGGGAAGTCCGGGCCGTGGACGCTGTCCGTCCACGCGACCCTGCGCTCGGACCTGCGTCGCCGTCTCGTGAATTCGACGCTCGTCGCCCCGACGGTCTCCGGCGGGTCCGAACTGACCAGTGTCAATGCGATCGACGAGACCATCCACCGCCACGTCCCGGTGTTTAAAGCCTCGATCGGCTTTGATCCCACCGAAGCCGACTCCGTCAGCGCGTCCGCCGCGCGGACCGTACGCTCCGGCAATCGCTACTACACCCAGCTGGGCTCGAGCGCCGACGCCGACGGGGCGACGGTGGCGAGCTACCGCAGGCAAAGTGCAGGACACGACTGGTCGATGTCTTCCGAGCAGGAACTCAGCTACGGGCACCGATTCGCAACGGCGGGCGAAGAGCTGACCCTGACCGTCAGCCGCTCGTTCTTCTACCAGCGCGAGGACTACGCCTACCTCGTCACGGCCTACGTTCCGGCAGCGGTGGAATCGCGCAGCCGCTTCCGGCTGGATGAGGATTCCCTCAACAACGGGGCATCGGTCGATTACGTCCTGCCGCTGACGAAGACGCGGATTTTCAAGGCCGGCTATGACGCCGGCGAGGAGAACTACCGATCCGGAGCGTCCACGGCGCCCGAGAAGGACGGCACAGGAACGTTCGTGACGGACCCCAATCTCAGCAATGAATTCCAGGTCGTCCGCCAGATCCATGCCGCCTACGTGAGCCTGCGCGACAGCGCGGGGCCCTGGAGCGGCCTCGGCGGACTGCGGCTCGAGGACGAGACGCTCCGCCTGCGGCAACTGACGGACAACGAACAGTCCCGGCACCGGGCCCGCCGGATCTACCCGTCGCTTCGTGTCGAGCGCACGCTGTCCGAGACCGCGACACTGTCATTCGGTGCCTCGCGGCGGATCGCGAGGCCCGATCCGGACTCTTTAAATCCCTACATCGATCGCGAGTACACGCCCAATCTCCGCGCCGGCAACCCGGACCTGCGCCCGCAGGACACGCGCGGCGTCGAGCTCACGTTCGCCCGTGAAACGCCGGTTGATGCGTATTCGCTCACCGCCTATGCCCGTCGCAATGCCGACACTGTCACCGACGTGACGCGCTATCTCGGTGGCGGATTTTCGCTGACGACCAAGGCAAACCTGCCGAAGAACGACGCCTTCGGCCTCGAGGCCGCGTTGAGCGGTCGCCTGGCCGCGGCGCTTTCCTACAATCTCAGCGCCAACGCCTTTCACAGCGAGATCGACGCGTCGTCTCTCGGCTACCCGGGGTTGCGGTCGACGGCCGGGATCAACCTGAAGGCCCAGTTCGACTTCCATCCGCGGCCGGCGGATTCCGCGCAGCTGACATTCACCCGCTCCGACAAGCGACTGACACCCCAGGGCTTTGTCGACGCCATCGATGTCGTCAACCTCGGCTACAGGCGGGTCCTCAACAGGGAGCTGACGCTTGTCGCCACCGCGTCGGATGTCTTCAACGGCCAGCGTTACCGGCGCTACGCCAGTACACCGACCCTGCAGCAGACCTACCAGCGGCAGATCGTCGGGCGGATCTTTTATGTCGGCCTGACGTGGACGTTCGGCGCCCAGAAAAAGAACAAGAGCCCGTCGTTCGATTACGACTGAGACCGGCCGGCGTCTGCCGTTCGAACGCCTCCCCCCGGGGCCAGGTCCCCGTCCGCCGGTAACGATGTGCGGTTAGACTTGCGTCCGGAACTACTGACTGGCGATGGGCTACCGGATGCGTATTCAACAATCCTGCGCTGCGATCCTCACGGCGCTTGTCTGCCTGGCAAGTGCGGCTGCGCCGACGGTCGATCCCCGGCGCTGGCCGGCGGGCGCGGCCGGCCCCAGGCCCGATTCCAAGGTCGAGGCGCGGGTCGAGACCCTGTTGCGGCAAATGAGCCTCGAGGAGAAGGTCGGGCAGATCATCCAGGTCGACATCGGCGCCGTTACGCCGGAGGATCTGCGTCGCTACCCGCTCGGCTCGGTGCTGGCCGGCGGCGACAGCGGGGTCGATGGCGATGAGCGCGCGCCGGCGGCCGACTGGCAGTCCCTTGCGCGGGCCTTCCGCGCGGTGTCGGTCGAGAAGCGGCCCGGGCACGTACCGGTGCCCGTGATCTTCGGCATCGACGCGGTGCACGGGCACAACAACATCGTCGGTGCGACGCTCTATCCGCACAACATCGGGCTCGGTGCCGCCAACGACAGTGAGCTCGTGCGCCGTATCGGTGCGGCTACTGCCGAGGAAGTGGCGGCCACCGGCATCGACTGGACGTTCGCACCGACGCTCGCCGTTCCACAGGATCGGCGCTGGGGGCGGACCTATGAGGGGTTCTCGGAGGACCCGGCGATCGTCCGCCGACTCGGGCAGGCCGCCGTGCTGGGCCTGCAGGGAGCGCCCGGTGCACCGCGGGTGATCCAGTCCGGGCACGTGGCGGCGACCGCCAAGCATTTCATCGGGGATGGCGCCACGCTCGAGGGTGAGGACGAAGGCAACAGCCTGGCGTCCGAGGAGCAATTGATCGGCACGCATCTCCCCGGGTATCTCGGCGCCTTCGACGCCGGGGTCCTGACCGTGATGGCGTCGTTCTCTTCCTGGCAGGGCACGAAGATGCACGCCAATCAGGCGCTGCTGACGGACGTGCTCAAGGGTCGCATGGGCTTCGACGGCTTCGTGATCGGCGACTGGAACGGTCATTCGCAGATCCCGGGCTGCACGCGGGATCACTGTCCGAAGGCCCTGATCGCCGGCGTCGACATGCTGATGGCGCCGCTCGGCTGGCAGTCGCTCTTCGACAGGACTATTGCCGATGTGCGTACCGGAGCCCTGCCCATGGCGCGGCTCGACGACGCGGTCAGGCGGATCTTGCGGGTCAAGATCCGGCTGGGACTCTTCGATGCCGACCGCCCCTTCGAGCAGGAGCTGGCACGTATCGGCAGCCCGTCGCACCGGGCGCTCGCCCGGGAGGCGGTCGCCAAGTCCCTCGTGCTCCTCAAGAACGATGGCGTCCTGCCGATCCGCGCCGGCGCGCGCGTGCTGGTTACCGGCCCGTTCGCCGACGACGTGGGCCTGCAGTCGGGCGGCTGGACCATATCCTGGCAGGGTAACCACAACACGAAGGCCGACTTCCCGCACTCGCAGTCGGTGCTGGCCGGACTGAAGGAAGTCCTCAGCGCCGGCGGCGGCGCCGTGATCGCAGACACCGAGGACGTGGAGGTCCAGCGGCCCGATGTCGCGATCGTGGTCTTTGGCGAATCGCCGTACGCCGAGATGTTCGGCGACCTGAAGCTCAGCCTGTACGACGCCCGGGCGCCGCTGACCCGGCTGCGCGAGTTCAGGCGGCGCGGGATCCCGGTGGTGAGCGTCTTCCTGTCCGGGCGACCGCTGTGGGTAAACCCGGAGCTGAACGCGAGCAATGCCTTCGTCGCGGCGTGGTGGCCGGGCACCGAGGCGGGCGGTATTGCCGACGTGCTGGTCGGCGATGCGACCGGCAAGCCGCGCCGGGACTTTTCCGGCCGCCTGCCGTTCCGCTGGCCGCTGCGCCTGAGCGACCCGCCGTATTTCAACGCCATCGAGGACGCGGCACTGCCGGTCGGCTTTGGCCTGAGCTACGCGACGCCCGGGCCCGTGGCGACCTACGAGGAGCGGCTGGGCCGTTAATTGGCGCCCGCGCTCAGAGGAAGTGCAGCACGCCCGCCGGGAAGGCTTTGAAGTTCGGCAGGGCGACGGCGATATCGGCGGGGCTTGCGCCGAACCACGTGGCCAGTGTGGCCGCGTACTGGTCCACGGCCGTTGTCGGGATCCACCGGCCTTCGCCGCCTTCGTCGTCGGTTCCGCCGAGCTGCAGCGTCGGCATGGTGCCGTAGATCGCCTTGCCCTTGACCGCGCCGCCTGTTACGAGGTGGTGGCTGCCCCAGCCGTGGTCCGAACCGCCGCCCGTGTTCGGCTTGAGAGTGCGTGAAAAGTCGGACAGCGTGAACGAGGTGACGTTTGCCGCTGCACCGATCGCCGTCATCGCGGCGTGGAAGGCGTTGAGGCCTACGCCAAGGTCGGTATAGAGCTTCTGGTGCGTCGCGATTTCGTTCGTGTGCGTATCAAACGAGCCCAGGTTGACGAGGAAGAGCTGCCGCTGTGCACCGAGTGCGCTGCGACCCTCGATCAGCTTCGCGATGGCGAGCATCTGCTGCGCGAATCCCGACGTCAGGCCGCTGAAATAGGTCGCGGACGTTGTCGTGGTCGAGGTCAGCAGCGGATTCACGAGGGCGCTGCTGGTCAGCGCGCTGGACATGACGCCCTCGGTGGCATGGACAAGATCGTACTGGTTGTCGATGCTAAGGAGCTGCGCAAGGGCATTCCGGCGGGCGACATCGGCGCTGGAGTTCGAGAAACCCTGGACGCCGAAGGACCCGGTTGCCGGAACCACCAGCGAGCGGGCGGCCGGCGCCGTGATCAGGAGGTTGTTGCCGGCAGTCGAGATCATGGCCGGCACGGACGAGCCGGTATTCAGCGCGGCGAGCCGGTCGAGCAGCCGACCGCCCCAGCCCGTTATGCCAAGGCCGGAGGCGATGTCGGCGCTTGACGATGCCGCCGTCTGCCACTGGTGCTGCTGGTCGATATGGGAAAAGAGGTTCTCCGGTCGCGACTTGCCGCTGAGGTAGTCGGGCTTCGTCAGCGGTGCGGTCAGCGTGCCGACGTTGGCGACGACGGCAAGCTCGCCCGAATTCCACAGGTCGCGGACGCCCGGTAAGGCGTTGTGCACTCCGTAGGTCGCCTGGCCGGAGCCGTCAACGAGCGGCAGCAGCGCGGTCGAGTTGCCACCGGCGTCGACGCCGCCGAACGGGTTGCCGCTTTTCGGATCACCGAGGGCAAGCGGACCGCGCGCGGCCGCGTAGCTCTGATAACCGGCTGTCGTCACCGGGACGATCATGTTGTTCGAATCGTTCCCGCCGTAGAGGAAGATGCAGACGAGCGCTTTGTAGTCACCGGGTACCGCGGCCCGCGTCGAGAGCGCTGCAATCTGCCCGAAGGCGAGCGAACCGGAGATCGCGCCTGAGTGACGCAGGAATTGTCGGCGGTCCATGTCAGCGCTCCACCCGGTACTGGCCGGAAGACAGAAGCAGATAGGCGGCGGTCTGGGCCCGGCCGAGCGGGTTCGTCGCGGGTACCGCGTTCACCGCGGTCAGGATCGCCGCCCGGGCCGGTGCCGACAGCGAGCCGTGCATCAGCACGGCGTTCAGGCGATCGACCAGTGCGCCCGGGTCGCTGATCGCCGCGTAGGCTGCCAGCGATACCGTGGTGCCGGTGCTGTTCGCGACGTTCGCCACCGGCGTGTAGCCGCCGTGGAAGACGAGCTGGTTGATGTAGTTCGTGTACGTCAGGCTGGTCGCCGCGTCGTCGATGAAAAATTCCGGGCCGAGATTGGTGGAGCCGGGTATCTGGTAGCTCGGCGGGAAGAAGTTGAACACCGTCGGCGGCGAGTAGATCGGCTGGGCCATGTTGTTTGCAACGGACTCGAGCGCAACGCCGTCGGTCTGGCCGCCCAGTGTACGCAGCGCCGCTGTCAGGACGAGCGCCGGTTCACGGAGCTTGCCGAAACTCAGCGTGGACGGCTGGTCGCCGCGCGCCTCGGGGTCGGTCAGGATGGCCGCGACGACCGCGCCCAGGTCGCCGCGCACGCCGTGGCCGTTGTTGGCGAACACGGCCGATATCCGCGCGACGTAGGCGGGGCTCGGATTGCTGGTCACTAGATGCTGAATCAGCTGCCGGCCGATGAACGGACCGACGTTCGCGTGATTGAAGATCGTATCCAGCGCCACCTTCAGGTCCTGGTCAGGCGTCTGACCGGCCGGCACCGTGAATCCGTTCAGGAGGAGCTTCGTGCCCGTCTCGTGGTGGGCAGCGAACGATACCATCGGCGCCCCGTAGTTCGTGGCGTTCGTCCATTTCGACGTGGCGCCGGCAACCGGCGGATAGGTCCAGCCTGTAAAGAGGTAGGCGAAGCCCTCGATCACGTTCTGGTCGTACGTCGGCACCGCGTTGCCGCTGCCGTCGGTGACGACGGTTCCATCGGCCTTCAGCTGCACCAGGCCGATCGAGAAGAGCTGGAGGATCTCGCGGGCGTAGTTCTCGTTCGGCGTGGTGCCCTTCGCAGGGTTGCTCTTGTCGTTGTTGGCCATGTCGAGGTACTTGCCCATCACCGGGTTGAGCGTCACGTCCTCGATCAGCGTCCGGTAGTTGGCGAATGCGTCGCGCGCCAGCATGTTCTGGTAGTCAGCCATCGCGTAGGTCGGATAGAAGTCGCGATCCGATACCACGAAGATCTGCGACAGCGCGAAGGCCACCCGTTGCCGCAACTGGTCGGACGCGGTTATGGCCCGCTGGAAGAACTGCCGCTGCAGCGGGTAAGAGCTGTAGGTCTCGCGTGCGCAAAGCGTAGCGACCGGATCGGCGCTGTTGAACGTGCAGTTGGTAGGCATCGGCAGCGGTGCGTAGGGGATCGAGTACAGCGTGGCAGGAAGGGCCATCTGTTCCTGCAGGTACTTCTGGACCCCGACCGCCTGGACGTGGCCGACATCGCCCTGGGTGGCACCGAACGTCGCCTGGTCGAGAAGGCGTGCCGCGTCGATGGCGGAGACCGGTGGCGGAGGATTGGCAAGCGTCGTCGCCGAGACCGTGGCACTGAGGGCGGACTGGACCGGCGTCGCGGACTTGTCGTAGGCCGCGACCTGGTAGCTGTAGCTGGTCTGGGCGGTCAGACCGCTATCCGAGAACGAGGTCGAGGCCGTCACGGCCACCGGCGCCGTCGTGTTGCCGTTGCGGTAGATCCGATAGCCGGCGATCCCAGGTCCCGTGCCGTCGGAGGCTGCGGCCCACGACAGCGTGAGGCCCGAATTGGTGACCGCACTGATCTTCAGACCGGCCGGCGTCGACGGCGCCGACGGACCGCCGGCCGTACCGGTGGTGGTCGCCGTGACGACAGCGCTCGGTGCCGAGACCAGCGCCGGGACGGATTTGTCGTAGGCCGCAACCTGGTATTCATAGACGGTCGCCGATGTCAGTCCGGCATCGGTATATGTCGTGCCGCTGGTGACCGTGGCCACCGGAACGCTGGTGTTGCCGTTGCGGTAGACGTAGTAGCCGGCGACACCCGGTCCGAAGCCGTCGCTGGCCACGGCCCAGGTCAGTGTCGCGCTCGTCGAGGACACGGCGCTCACCGTCACCGAGCCCGGCGTGCCGGGAGCCTGCGGATGCGGCTGGGCGGACGCTGTGGTGACCGTCAGGCTGGCGCGGCTTTGCGAGGCGAGAGCCGGATTGCTCCGGTCGTACGACTCGACCTGGTAGGTATAGGCCGTCGCTGGCGAAAGGCCGTTGTCCGTATAGGCGGTGCCCGTCGTGACGGCCGCGATCGCGGCAGTCGTGCCGCTTCGGTAGACACGGTAGCCGGCGATGCCGGGTCCGCCGGTATCCGTCGCCGCCGTCCACGTCAGCGTGACGCTGGTGGCGGTCACGCTGCTGCCGCTGAGCGCGGTCGGGGCGGCGGGATTGGGCGTCGTCTTCAGGCCCGCGCCGCCGACGCCGGGGGCGGATGAACCGCCGCCGCCGCCACAGGCGGCCAGTGCGAGGCAGAGCACGACGGTCGCCGGCACACGGCTGGCGGCGTGCCGGAGGACAGCGGGGAACGGACTCGGCATGGGCTGGCCCTGCGGTTAGGAGCGGCGACTATGACGAGAGGTTCAACGCGCGAGCCGGCCGTACGTCACACTTTCGGACGGCGGAAATTGCGCTCTTTCGCGCCGGCGCTTTCGTACAGGACAATGTCGCAAGTGGTTCGTGCACTGTCGTCAACCGAATCACGACGCAAGCGCTTGTGACATAGTCGGCAGAGGTTTGTCGGCGGTGCGTGGATGGCGACGGAGTGCACGAATGCATTACGGTAAATCGGTGGTGTGTGTCGGCTTGTTGGTGGCGACGGGACTCGGCACCCCGGCGGCGCGCGCCGCTGAGCCCTACGTGCCGCTGCGCTGGCACGTGACGGCCGGGTTCAGTCAGCCTGCCGGCAGCACGGGCGACCTGCTGCAAGGTGGCGGCTATGCGGTCGGCGGCGGATTTTCGTTCTCACCCGCGCGCGGCGGACCGTTCGACGTGCGGGTGGATTTCGCCTACGCGGACAACCGGGCCACTCACCAGTTGATCGACGCGGGCCAACAGCAGACCAGCTACGAGATCGACGACGGCCGGGGCACGTTCACGTCACTGACCGTCAACGGGGTCTACCGGATTCCGCTCGGTAGCGGCGTGCGCGCCTATGGCATCGCCGGCGTCGGCGTGTACCACTCGGATCTGTCGCTGACCCAGCGGGTGCTGGTCGGCGGCACGTACTGTGACTTCTACTGGGGTTACTGCTATCCGGGCGTGGCCGGTGGCGACCTCGTGGTGGCCTCTGACGCGACGACCCGGTTCGGTTGGAATGCGGGCCTCGGTGTGGAATTCCCGCTCTATTACGGTCAGGCGTGGTTCATCGAGGCGCGCTTCAATCGGATCGAGACCGCCCGGCCGATCGAATACGTACCGATCACGGTGGGCTTTCGCTTCTAGGGGCTCTCTCCACCCGCCGGCGCCGCGCCTTCGACCGGCAGGCGCCGGCGCGGAGCGATACCATGGTGGCCGACCGCAGGCACCTGGGCTGCCCATAATTGAACGCACGTTTAGCTCGTCCCGTCGAAAAGCCGAAGCGCCCGCAGTTCGGTTCGGGTCCCTGCGTCAAGCGGCCGGGCTGGACCGTCGATGCGCTGGCCGGCGCACTGACCGGTCGCTCGCATCGGTCCGCGCCGGCGAAGCAGCGCCTCGAGGAAGTGCTGGCGCGCAGCCGCCGCCTGCTTGGAATGCCGGACGACATGCGCCTCGCCATCGTTCCGGCGTCCGATACCGGCGCGGTCGAGGCGGCGCTCTGGTCGCTGCTCGGCGCGCGACCGGTCGATGTGCTCGCCTTCGACACCTTCAGCCGGACGTGGGCCCATGACATCACCCGCGAGCTTCGCCTCGACGCCCGCGTGCTGGCGGCCCCGTACGGGGAGTTGCCGGATCTCGCCTCGATCGATTTTGCGCACGATCTTGTCTTTGCCTGGAACGGAACGACCTCCGGCGTCAGGATGCCGGCGTCATTCGCCATTCCGGCGGATCGCGCGGGACTGACCATCTGCGATGCCACCTCGGCGGTCTTTGCGATGCCGGTCCCGTGGCCCCGGCTCGACGTGGTGACCTGGAGCTGGCAGAAGGTCCTGGGTGGCGAGGCCGCTCACGGCATGCTGGCGCTGTCGCCGCGCGCGGTCGAGCGGCTGCAGAGCTACCGGCCTGAGCGACCGTTGCCGAAGGTCTTCCGGCTCGCCGACGGCGGCCGTCTCAACGAGGGGCTCTTCAAGGGATCACCGATCAATACGCCCTCCATGCTGTGCGTCGAGGACGCCCTCGACGGGCTGCGCTGGGCCGACGCGATCGGCGGCCTGCCGGAGCTTCACGGCCGGGCCTTGCGGAATTTCGCCTGCATCGAGGCGTGGGTCGCGGCGAGTCCTTACCTGCGGTTTCTGGCCCGCGATCCTGCGACCCGGTCGGTCACCTCGATCTGCCTTGAGTTCTGCGCAGCGGATTTTCTCGCTTTGAGTGAGGACCGCCGGCGCCAGATCGTCGACGGCGTGGTGACGCGACTCGAGGCGGCCGCGGTCGCTGTCGACATCCGCCATTACCCGGACGCACCGCTCGGCCTTCGCATCTGGGGTGGCGCCACCGTCGAGACGAGCGACATCGCCGCGCTCCTGCCCTGGATTGACTGGGCCTATGCCGAAGAGGCCGCGCTGTCGGGCGATGTCCGCTAGGACACTAACCGTCGGTTGGGTCGCAAGCACCGGTGGTGCTGGCTGCCTGCACGGCGATGCACGGCGATGTGCCATTCTGGCGCGACCGCCCCCGAGAGGTGGCCGGATTCCACCCGAAACGCCGCCACGCCCGCATGACAGCTGAAAACGTGAACGTCGGAACGCGACCCGAGCCGGCAACACCGCCGCTCGAGGGCGTGCGCCTGCGCGAGATCCCCTACAACTACACGTCGCTGGCCGACCTCGAAATCTGCGAGCGACTGTTGGGCGCCGAGGGCCGCCGGCTGATCGAGGAGCTCAGGCGCGAGCGTCGCACCGGCCGCTCGGCGCGCATGCTCTACGAGGTGCTCGGCGACCTCTGGATCGTGGAGCGGAATCCCTACCTGCAGGACGACCTGCTGGCCAACCGCAAGCGCCGGCGCCTGCTCTGCGAGGCACTCGAGCACCGCCTGCGCGAGATTGACCGGCGTCGCGACGCGGCCGGTGACCCGCGGGTCGTGCGTCTCCTGGAACTGGCACGCCGGGCGACGACGGAGTTTGCCGAGACGTTCGGCCGCACCGAACGGCTGCGACGCCGGGCCCGGCGCGTACTGGGGCGGCATACGCGGGCCGACAACATCCGCTTCGATCCGTTCGCCCGCGTCTCGCACGTGACCGACGCAACCGACTGGCGTGTCGCCTACCCGTTCGTTGTCCTTAATCCCGATAGCGAAGCGGAAGTACCGGGCATCGTGCGGGCCTGCATCGAACTCGGCCTGACCATCATTCCGCGCGGCGGTGGCACCGGCTACACGGGCGGGGCCGTGCCGTTGTCGCCGATGAGCGCGGTCATCAACACGGAGAAGCTCGAGACGCTCGGACCGGTCGCCGCCACGCCGCTGCCGGGGCTGACCGGCGCGGTGCCGACGATCGCGACCGGCGCCGGCGTCGTGACGCGGCGGGTTGCGGACGCCGCCGAGGCGGCCGGCCTCGTCTTCGCAGTCGACCCGACCTCGGCGGACGCGTCCTGCATCGGTGGCAACATCGCCGTCAATGCGGGTGGCAAGAAGGCCGTGCTCTGGGGTACGGCGCTGGACAACCTCGCCTGGTGGCGGATGGTCGATCCTGACGGCAACTGGCTGGAGGTCGCGCGCATCGGCCACAACCTCGGCAAGATCCACGACGTCGAAACAGCGGTCTTTGACCTGACCTGGAAGGACGGCCGTCATGCCCCCGACGTAGCCCCGGTCATTCGCACCGAGCGACTCAGCCTGCCGGGAGCGTCCTTTCGGCACGCCGGCCTCGGCAAGGACGTCACGGACAAGTTCCTCGGCGGGCTCCCGGCCGTGCAGAAGGAGGGCACCGACGGCATCGTGACCGCGGCACGGTGGATCCTGCATCGCAGTCCGGCGCACGTGCGCACGGTATGCCTCGAGTTCTACGGGCCGGCGCGCAACGCGATTCCCGCCATCGTCGAGATCAAGACCTATCTCGACACCCGCAGTGGTGGCAGCGGAGTGCGGCTGGCGGGTCTTGAGCATCTCGATGAGCGATATCTGCGCGCCGTCGACTACACGCCGAAGTCCAAACGCGGCGGACTGCCGAAGCTCATCCTGCTGGCGGATATCGTCGGCGATGAGCCGGAGGCGGTGGCAGCGAGTGCCGCGCACGTCGTCCGCCTCGCCAACGCCCGCGGCGGCGAGGGATTCACCGCGGTCGGCGCCGAGGCGCGGCGCCGTTTCTGGCTGGATCGCGCCCGGACGGCGGCGATCGCGCGCCACACCAACGCCTTCAAGATCAACGAAGACGTCGTCATACCCCTTGAGCGGCTCGGGGCGTACACGGACGCAATCGAGCGCATCAACATCGAGTTGTCGACGGAGAACAAGCTCAAGATGCTTGACGCGCTGGAGAACTACCTTGGCGGGCCCCTGCCTGCTCCGCCACAGATGGCTGGCGAGCCGGCGGATGCCGCCGGCGACCTGAGCCACGAGGCGCGCGTGGCCGAGGCCATCGGCGTCGTGCGCGCCACCCGCGAGCACTGGCGATACCTGCGCGACCATCTCGATTCACCGCTCGGCGGCGTGCGCAGTGCGCTGATCGCCCGAGAACCGGGTCGCCTGCAGGTCGAGTTCGCCAGGCGCGCCGATATCGATGACCGGACGGTCCTGCTCGAGCTTCTGCAGGAGCGGCTCGTGCGGCTGTCCTGGAAGCGCGAGATCCGCGAACCGCTGACGCGGCTCTTCTCCGGCCCTGCCTACGAGCCGATGCTCCGGCGGATCGCCGCGCTGCATGCGGAGGTCCTGAAGGGCAGGCTATTCGTCGCGCTGCACATGCACGCGGGCGACGGCAACGTCCATACCAACATTCCGGTCAATTCCGACGATCACGCGATGCTGCGGCGGGCCAATGCCACGGTGGCGAGGATCATGCAGCTGGCGCGCGAGCTCGGCGGCGTCATCTCCGGCGAGCACGGCATCGGCATCACGAAGTTCGAGTTCCTGACCGCGGCAGAAACCGCGGCTTTTCGCGACTACAAGGCCCGCATCGACCCCCAGGGCCGATTCAATGCCGGTAAGTTCGAGGCCGGAGCGGACCTGCGTCGGGCCTACACGCCGAGCTTCAGCCTGCTGGGTGCCGAGTCGCTCATCATGCAGCAGTCGGCGGTCGGCGACGTTTCGGCGGCCATCAAGGACTGCCTGCGCTGCGGCAAGTGCAAGCCGGTCTGTGCCACGCACGTGCCGCGCGCCAATCTCCTCTACTCGCCACGCAACAAGATCCTCGCGACGTCGCTCCTGATCGAGGCGTTCCTCTACGAGGAACAGACCCGGCGCGGCGTATCCCTGCAGCACTGGAACGAATTCGCGGACGTCGCCGATCACTGCACGCTGTGCCACAAATGCCTCAGCCCCTGCCCGGTCAACATCGACTTCGGCGAGGTGTCCATGGGCATGCGCAACCTGCTCAGGCGGATGGGCAGGAAGCCCAGGAACCTCGGCACGGCGGCCGCGATGTTCTTCCTGAACGCCAAGCACCCGCAGACCATCAAGGCCGCGCGACTGGCGATGGTCGACGTGGGCTATCGCGCGCAGCGGCTGGGGACGTCGCTCCTGCGCGCCGCGGCGCGCCGTCAGGTGCAGAACCCGCCGGCCACGACCGGCCGTCCGCCGGCGCGCGAGCAGGTCGTTCATTTCATGAACAAGCGGATGCCGGGCGGACTGCCGAAGCGGACCGCCCGTGCGCTCCTGGATGTCGAAAACAAGGATTACGTGCCGATCATCCGCCACCCGACCCGGACGACGGTCGATTCCGAGGCGGTCTTCTACTTCCCGGGCTGCGGCTCGGAGCGGCTCTTCTCCCAGGTCGGTCTCGCGACCCAGGCGATGCTGTGGCACGTTGGCGTACAGACGGTATTGCCGCCAGGCTACCTGTGTTGCGGGTATCCGCAGCGCGGCGCCGGCGAGTTCGACAAGGCTGACCAGATCGTGACCGACAATCGCGTGCTGTTCCACCGGGTGGCGAACACGCTGACGTACCTCGATATCAAGACCGTTGTCGTCAGCTGCGGCACCTGCTTCGACCAGCTCGCCGGCTACCAGTTCGACAAGATCTTCCCTGGCAGCCGTCTGATCGACATCCACGAGTTCCTGCTCGAGAAGGACGTGCGTCTCGACGGCATTTCAGGGGTGCGCTATGTCTACCACGACCCCTGCCACTCACCGATCAAGCAGCACGAGCCGCTGAAGCTCGTCAACGAGCTCATGAACGGCGCCGTGAACGGACCGGTGGTTGCCAGTGCCCGCTGCTGTGGCGAGTCGGGCACGCTCGGCGTGTCACGTCCCGACATATCGACCCAGGTGCGCTTTCGCAAGGAAGCGGAGCTGGAGCGCAACACGGCGTCAATCCGCGCCGCCGGCCACGAGGGGCCCGTCAAGGTCCTGACCTCGTGCCCGTCCTGCCTGCAGGGTCTCAGCCGGTTCGAGGACGATGTCGGTGCCAAGGCCGACTACGTCGTCGTCGAGATGGCGCAGCGCATCTTAGGTCCCAACTGGGCGCGGGACTACGTTGCCGCTGCCAATGGCGGGGGAATCGAGCGCGTACTCGTCTAGTGCCGCGCGCACGCGCGGTCGCCGCGTGCCGTCCGGGTGTCAGGGCGCCTCGTAGCGCAGCGCATCGAGCAGCGGCGCATGCAGGTGGCCGTTGGTCGCCAAGACCGAGGTGGTCGCCAGGCCGATGGGTTCGCCGGCCAGGTCGGTAAACCGCCCGCCGGCCTCCTCGATGATCGTCGCCAGTGCGGCGATATCCCAAATGCTGACGTCCGACTCGACGACTGCATCGATCATGCCGGAGGCCAGCATGTGGTAGTGGAGAAAGTCGCCGTAGCCACGGATGCGCGACACCGAGCCGACGATGCTGCCCCAGCGCGACCAGGCGGAACTCCGGGCGAGGCTCTTCAGATTGCCGCCAGAGAGCGCGGTGTCGGCCAGCGAGTTCGTGGTACTGACGTTCAGGCGCTGCCCGTTCAGCCACGCGCCGGCACCGCGTTCGGCCCAGGCCAGTTCGCCGTACACGGGTGCCGATGAAACGCCGAGCACGAACTCGCCGTCCCTCATCAGGGCGATCTGCGTGGAAAATAACGGATAACCGCGAACGAAGGACTTCGTCCCGTCGAGTGGATCGACGATCCACGCGGTAGAGGTGTCGCCGGAGCGGCCTGTCTCCTCGCCGTAAAATCCGTAGTTCGGCAACCGGCGCGAGAGCACGGCGAGGATCGCGTGCTCGGCGGCGATGTCGACTTCGGTGACCGGCGTCCGGTCGGCCTTCATCGTCACGGCCACGCCCGAGCGATAGCCGGCTTTCAGGATGGTGGCGGCGGCTTCGGCAGCTTCCAGCGCGGCATTCAACGGTTCGGAGTCGGGCATCGGAGCGGTTTCCTGGCGCGGCGGGCGGCGGGTGACCGCGTGCGGTTCGCGGCGCCAACGCGCCTCCCGCCGATCATGCGGCATTGCAACAAGCTGCGTGTATGCTACCCAAAGTCGCCGAGGGCTGTCTTGTCCCTGGCATCGGACAGAGATCGCCGCCCATGCCCCGTCCTCCGCCTCCTTCCTCGCTGTCAGGCCGGCTTCGCCAGTGGTGGCACCGACTGACCGGACGGCCAACGGCGCCTGCGGCCTCCGACGCCGTCGATGTCGGCCGTGCGGGCGGACTGTCGCCGGACGCGGCGCCCGGCCCGGCCGTGGTTGCCGGGGGAGGCTCCTGGGTCGGCGGTGACTATGCGGGCCCGGCCGGCGGTCGCCACTACCGGTTGTACCGGCCACCGGTCGCCGTGACCGCGTCGGCGCCGCTGCCGCTGATCGTCATGCTGCACGGTTGCCGCCAGACGGCGGAGGACTTCGCGGTCGGCACGCGCATGAACCGGCTTGCCGGCAGGGAGGGCTTTGCGGTTCTGTATCCGGAGCAGAGCCGCGAGCAGAACCCGATGGGCTGCTGGAACTGGTTTCTGCCCGAGCACCAGCAACGCGGTCGCGGCGAGCCGGAGATCATCGCCGGCCTGACGCGCGAGGTGATCGCGGCCCACGGCCTCGATGCCGATCGGATCTATGTCGCCGGACTGTCGGCGGGCGGGGCGATGGCGACGATCGTTGGCAATGAGTATCCCGACATCTACGCGGCGATTGCCGTGCATTCCGGCCTCCGCCAGGGGGCGGCTGCCAGTGTCGCGGCGGCGCTTGCCGTCATGCGCGATGGCCGCGAGCGCGG
>CAIMCI010000376.1 GCA_903839465.1 uncultured Pseudomonadota bacterium | reverse complement strand
GACCTCGGCCAGATCATCGAGGCGGTCAGCCAGCTGACCGGCAAGAACTTCATCGTCGATCCGCGCGTCAAGGCCCAGGTCACCCTGCTGTCGGCGACGCCGATGACACCGGACGCCTTCTACCAGGCGTTCCTCGCGCTGCTCGAAGTGCACGGTTTCGTGGCCGTGCCGCAGGGCAAGGTCATCAAGGTGGTGCCGGACGCCAACGCCCGGACGATGCCGGCCAACGACCTGCCCGACCGCGTCAGCGGCACCTCCGACGAACTCGTGACCCAGATCATCGCCGTCAAGAACGTCAGCGCCGCGCAGCTCGTACCGATACTCCGGCCGCTGATCCCGCAGTACGGCCACCTCGCGGCCTACCCCTCGGCCAACGTGCTCATCATCACCGACCATGCCGCCAACGTCGCGCGCATGCTGAAGATCATCGAGCGCATCGACCAGACGAGCGGCGATGACATCGACATCATCCATCTCGAGCATGCCTCGGCGACCGAGACGGTGCGGGTCATCAACCAGCTCTCCGCCGGCCAGCCGGCCGGCGAAGGCGGCACGCCGGTGAAACTCATCGCCGACGATCGCACCAACAGCGTGCTGATCTCCGGCGACAAGACTGCCAGGCTGCGCCTGCGGGCGCTCGTCACCCACCTCGACACGCCGCTCACCTCCGGCGGCGAGACCCAGGTGCGCTACCTCAAGTACGCCGATTCGGAAAAGATCGCGGCCAAGCTCAAGGAACAGGTCACCGGCGTCGGCGCGACCGCGGCTGCGCCGGGCGTGGCCGCCGGCACCGGCGCGAGCGAACGCACCGTGATCTGGTCGGACCCGGCCACCAACGCCCTGATCATGACCGCACCGGCGAAGGTGATGCGCACGCTGAACGGCGTCATCGACCACCTCGACATCCGCCGCGCCCAGGTGCAGGTCGAGGCGATCATCGTCGAGATCACCGGCGACAAGAGCATCGACCTCGGCGTCAACTGGGCGAGCTACGCCAAAGGCTCGAACGTCCCGGCCGCGGCGTTCAACTCGGCCGTCTCCGGCACCGGCATCGGCGAGGTCTTGAGCACCGTCGCCGCGATCGCCGGCGGCTCGTCGAGCTCGACCTCGACCACCTCGACCACCGGCACGACGGCCAGCCTGCCGACCGGCACGACGGTCGCGGTCGGCAAGCTGAACAAGAACGGCACGAGCTTCGCAGCGCTCCTGCGCGCCGTGTCCGGCAACGCCAACACCAACATCATCTCGACGCCGTCGGTCACGACTCTCGACAACCAGGAAGCGCAGATCAAGGTCACGCAGGAGGTGCCGTTCGTCACCGGCCAGTACACCTCCGGCACGACCCAGTCGACCGGCGGTGTCGTCAATCCGTTCCAGACCATCCAGCGCCAGGAAGTCGGCATCATCCTCAAGATCACGCCGCAGATCACCGACGACGGCACGATCATGATGAAGATCGAGCAGGAAGTGTCGAGCCTCGCGCAGAGCTCGATCAAGACGGTCGACGTGATCACCAACAAGCGCACGATCTCGACCAAGGTGCTCGCCGAGGACGGCGAGGTGGTCGTGCTCGGCGGCCTGATCCAGGACAACCTGCAGGAGGGCGAGCAGCGCGTGCCCTTCCTCGGCGGCATCCCGATCATCGGCGAGCTGTTCCGCACCCGGAACACGCAGAAGACCAAGAACAACCTGATGGTCTTCCTGCGCCCGACCGTGCTCCTCGACGGCGCCCAGGTCGCGACCGAAACTTCGGCCAAGTACAACTACGTGCGCGACATCGAACTCGCGCGCAACAAGGGCAAAGCGCAGCTCCTGCCGGGCGAGCACCAGCCCGTGCTGCCCGACCTCAACACGCTGCAGCCGCCGGCCGCACCGGGCTCGCTGCCGAAGGCGAAGGGCTACAAGTCGAAGCAGATCCAGGCGCCGGGCACGGTCGTCACGCCGACCCCGCCGCCACCGGCGGGCGCCGTACCCGCTGCCGACAACGAGACCGGGATCGTGCCGTCGGTCGGCGGCACGGCCGCGGCGCCTCCGCAGTGAGCGCCGAGCCCGGCGCGCTCGCGGCGGAACGGCGCCTGTCGTTCGCCTTCGCGCGCCGGCACGGCGTGCTCTACCAGGGGATGCTGGACGGCCGGGCGCGCGTCATCGTCCGCGACGGCGCCAACCCGCTCGGCGTGGCCGAGGTACGCCGCCATCTCGGCGTGCCGCTCAAGCTCGAGGAAGTCAGCGAGGAGACCTTCGAGTCGCTGCTGCAGACCGCCTACGAGGGCGGCTCGAACGCCGCCGCCGAGGCGGCCGAGGGGCTGGAGGGCGACACCGACCTTTCGCACATCGTCGAGGGCCTGCCGGAGCCCTCCGATCTCATGGAAAGCGAGGATGACGCGCCGATCATCCGCCTGATCAACGCGGTGCTGACCCAGGCGGTGCGCGAGAACGCCTCCGACATCCACGTCGAGCCGTTCGAGAACCGCCTCGTGGTGCGCTTCAGGGTCGACGGCGTGCTGCGCGAGGTGCTGCAGTCGCGGCGCGCCCTCGCCCCGCTGGTCGTCAGCCGCATCAAGGTCATGTCGCGCCTGGACATCGCCGAGAAGCGCCTGCCCCAGGACGGCCGGATCTCGCTGAAGATCGCCGGCAGGCCGGTCGACGTGCGCGTCTCGACGATCCCCGCCGGCCACGGCGAGCGCGTGGTGCTGCGGCTTCTCGACAAGCAGGCCGGGCGCCTGGAGCTGACCGCGCTCGGCATGGATCCGAAGATCCAGGCCGCCGCCGACGAACTGATCCACAAGCCCTACGGCATCATCCTCGTCACCGGGCCGACCGGCTCCGGCAAGACGACGACGCTCTACTCGGCGCTGGAGCGGCTGAACGACAACACCCGCAACATCATGACGGTCGAGGATCCGATCGAGTACTACATCGACGGCATCGGCCAGACCCAGGTCAACACCAAGGTCGAGATGACCTTCGCGCGCGGCCTGCGCGCGATCCTGCGCCAGGACCCGGACGTGGTGATGGTCGGCGAAATCCGCGACATTGAGACCGCGCAGATCGCCGTCCAGGCCTCGCTGACCGGCCACCTCGTGCTCTCCACGCTGCACACCAACACGGCGGTCGGTGCCATCACCCGCCTGCGCGACATGGGCGTCGAGCCGTTCCTCCTGTCCTCGACCCTGCTCGGGGTCGTCGCGCAGCGCCTGGTCCGCGTCCTCAATCCGCAGACCCGCGTCGCCTACGAGGCGGCCGACTACGAGCGCAAGTTCCTGAACCTCGCCCCCGGCGCCTACGCGCCGACGCTCTACCACCCGGGCAAGGATGCCGCCGGCGGCTACAAGGGCCGGACCGGCATCTACGAGCTCGTCGTCGTCGATGACCGGATGCGCACCCTCATCCACGACGGCGCCGGCGAGCAGGAGCTCGAACGCCACGCCCGCACCCTGATGCCGGGCATCCGCGACGACGGCCGGCGCAAGATCCTCGACGGCTCGACGACGGTCGAGGAAGTCCTGCGCGTCACGCGCGAGGATTAGCGGTGGCGGCTTTCGAATACGTCGCCGTCGATGCCCGCGGCCACGAAAAGCGCGGCGTGCTCGAGGGCGACTCGGCCCGCCAGGTGCGCGCGCAGCTGCGTGACCAGGCGCTCCTGCCGGTGTCGGTCACCGAAGTCGCCGAGAGCACCGCGCGCGGCAAGGGCGGCGCGGTGGTGCGCCGCGGCAGCCTGTCGGCGACGGACCTGTCGCTGATCACGCGCCAGCTGGCGACGCTGACCCGCTCCGGACTGCCGCTCGAGGAGGCGCTGCTCGCCGTCTCGCAGCAGACCGAGAAGGCCCGCGCCGCGGCCATCGTCGTCGCGGTCCGCTCCAAGGTCATGGAGGGGCGCAGCCTCGCCGACGGCCTCGGCGCCTTTCCGCAGGCGTTCCCGGCGATCTATACGGCAACCGTGGCCGCCGGCGAACAGTCCGGCCGGCTCGACGCCGTGCTCGAGCGCCTCGCCGACTACACCGAGAGCCGGCAGATCCTGCAGTCCAAGATCCGCAACGCCATGGTCTACCCGATCCTCCTGACCGTGGTCTGCATCGTCATCGTCTCGCTGCTGCTCGCCTACGTGGTGCCGGTCGTCGTCAACGTGTTCCGCACCGGCAAGCAGCAGCTGCCGCTCATCACCCGCGGCCTGATCTGGCTGTCGGATGGCTTTCGCAACTGGTGGTGGCTGATCCTGATCCTGCTGGTCGCTGCCTGGTTCGGCTTCGGGCGCTGGCTCGAGCAGCCGGGCGCCCGCAGCCGCTGGCACGGCCTGCAGCTGCGCATGCCGATCATCGGCAAGGTCGTGCGCGGCGTGAACGCGGCACGCTTCGCACGCACGCTGTCGATCCTGACGGCGAGCGCCGTGCCGGTGCTCGAGGCACTCAGGATCGCGGGCGAAGTGGTCGCGAACCTGCCCATGCGCCACGCGGTGCTCGACGCCGCGGTCAAGGTCCGCGAGGGCGCGCCGATCGCCCGCTCGCTCGGTGCCAGCAAGCTCTACCCGCCCATGCTCATCCACCTGATCGCGAGCGGCGAGACCTCGGGTGAGCTGGAGAGCATGCTCGAGCGCGCCGCGGCCAACCAGGAGCGCGAGATGGACGGCATCGTCAACACCGCGGTCAACATCCTCGGCCCGGCGATGATCCTGCTGATGGGCGGGGTGGTGCTCCTGATCGTACTCGCCCTGCTGCTGCCGATCTTCCAGCTCAACCAGCTCGTGAAGTAGTCGCAAACCCTCGACCACGTCACGAAGAGTTCACGGCCTGCCTCTTGCGGCCCCGCTCCCCCTGACTTATAAATCGCGCGGAACGTTCTTGGTGTTGCGGGGGTCGCCGGGCCGGCCGTACCTTGTGCCTCTCGGTGGTTCGTAATCGGGCGCTTCGAGATCGGGATGAGCGAGAAGCCAGAATCCGACGAATACGAGGATGACGACGCCGACGACGTGGTCGACGGCGACGACACCCGCATCGACGTGCTGATGCGCGACCTCGAGTCGAGCCGGCGGCGCGGCGCGCCGCGTGGCGCCGAGCCCGCGTGGCGACGGCTCGAGAAGTATCTCGAGCAGAAGCACACCAAGGAACTGCTGTCCGACTTCGACGATTACGATATCGACGACGAGCCGACGGCCACCCGCAAGCCCGCTCCGCGCCGCCCCGGCCGCTGAGCCCGCGCGCCGCCCGCTCCCTCTCCGCCGCCGTGCCCGCGCGCCCGCCCGCCGCCG
>CAIMCI010000375.1 GCA_903839465.1 uncultured Pseudomonadota bacterium | reverse complement strand
CATCGGATGATAGCAGCCGGGCGGCCCTAGCCGGCGGACGAATCTTGAGTCACCATTCGCGTATGGGAGACCGGAAACGACTGACCCTTCACGCGCTCCGCGATTGCCATGCGCGAGGCGAGAAGCTTGCGGCCCTGACCTGCTACGACGCCTCGTTCGCCCGGCTGCTGGACAACGAGGGCGTCGATATCCTGCTGGTCGGCGATTCGCTCGGTATGGTCGTCGAGGGAAACGCCACGACGCTCGCGGTTGCGATGGACACAATGGTGTACCACACGGCGGCCGTCGCGCGCGGCAACTCCACTGCCTGGATCATCGCCGACATGCCGTTCGGCTCCTACCACGAGTCCGAGGCGCAGGCCCTGCATAACGCCGTGCGGCTGATGCAGGCGGGCGCGCACATGGTCAAGCTGGAAGGCGGCGCCTGGGTGGCACCCACGATCCGCTTCCTCGTCGAGCGCGGCATCGCGGTCTGCGGTCACGTGGGCTTTACGCCCCAGGCCGTCCATGCGCTCGGTGGCTATCGCATCCAGGGGCGTTCAGCGGACGCGGCGGCGGGGCTCATCACCGATGCCACCGCGGTCGCTCACGCCGGGGCGCAGATGCTGGTGCTGGAACTCGTGCCAAGTTCATTGACCGCCGAGCTGACGGCCGCCATCGGCATCCCCGTGATCGGCATTGGTGCGGGCAGCGCCTGCTCCGGCCAGGTCCTGGTTCTGTACGACATGCTCGGCATGACCCACGGTACGGTCCCACGATTCGTCCGCAACTTCATGGTCGATACCGCCAGCATTGCCGAGGCCGTCGCTCGCTACGTCGCCGACGTCAAGGCCGGCCGGTTTCCCGATGACCAAGTTCACGGCTACTGACGACCGGCCATGCGAACCGTTCACCGCGTAGCGGAGCTGCGCTCGGCGATTGACGACATCGGCGCCGTCGTCCTGGTACCCACCATGGGCAATCTGCACGCCGGCCACCTGGCGCTCGTCCGTCAGGCACAGAGTCTCGGGCTACCGGTCGCCGTATCGATCTTCGTCAATCCGCTGCAGTTTTCCCCGGGCGATGACTTCGACGCTTACCCCCGAACGCTGGCGGCGGATTGTGGGTTGCTCGCGGCCGCAGGCTGCGATCTCGTCTTCGCGCCTGCGGTCACCGACATCTATCCGACGGCCCAACGCTACGCGGTCGTGCCCGACCCGACCCTCGCGGACATCCTCGAAGGGGAGAGCCGACCGGGTTTCTTCACCGGCGTCTGCACCGTGGTCCTGAAGCTTCTGAACCTGGTGCGGCCCCGCGCCGCGGTCTTCGGCAAGAAGGACTACCAGCAATGGCGGGTCATCGAGCAGATGGTCACGCAGTTGGGCCTGCCCGTCGAGATCATTGCGGGTGAAACCGTACGCGATGCGGACGGCCTGGCGATGTCGTCGCGCAATGGCTTCCTGACGGCCAGCGAGCGCAGCACGGCTCCGCAGCTTTACGCCGAACTGACGGCGCTCGCCAATGCCGTTCGCGCCGGCAATCGCGACTATGCGGCATTGTGCGAGGCGGCTGCGCAGTCGCTCACAACATACGGGTGGACGCCCGATTACATCGAAGTTCGCACGCGCCGTGCGCTCGCCGAGCCCAGCGCGGGAGAACCTCTGGTCGTCGTCGCTGCGGCAAGGCTGGGCATTACCCGCCTGATCGACAATCTGGAAATATAGTCCCGGCCCCAGCGGCTTCCTGACAGACACCTCCCACCCGTTTATGCATTGCCGGGCCTCGGCCTGCCCGACCGCCGGGAATCACCGCAGATTTGCGATCAGCGCGAGCAGGTTTTGTGGTGCCACGAGAATGACTCCTCCCCGTGGGCTGTCGATGTCCGCGATCAGGAACATGGACACGGCCACGATCGCCGGCATTGTCAACATCAGCAGCGGCTCCTTCTGCGCCGCGCGCGCACCAAAGCCGACCATGCCGCAGGCGAGCGTACCGATGGTTGCCATCAGCACCCACGCGCCAACCGGTATCCGATTCCACCACGCGGCCTGGGTATAACCCTGCGAATTGAGCACGTCGTTCATGCCGGCCACTGCCAGCGCCCCTAGCGGGTTCGGCGCCTCCCGGACGCCACTGGCAACCGCCGCCCACAGGCGGTCCTGAAGCCTGAGCGTCCGCTCATCGACACTCTGCAGCTGCACACCGTCCCGGATTGAATAGAAGTCTACCCGCAGGCGCGCGTATTCACGCAGCATCGCCTTGGCGTCGGCCGCAAAGGGTGCGGCCAGAAAGTCACAGCGGACGTACTCGGTCCCTATCGCGTTGGCCTCGGCTTCCTCGAGAGCCTCGCGCTGGTCATAGCGACTGATCGCCATCGAGAAGCTGAAGCCGATAATCAGGCTCAGCAGCGTCAGCGTCGCACCGAGCACCAGGTTAAAGTCATCGCGCTGCCCGTCGTCCATCGGCTTGCGCACTCGCGACACGACGATGCCGATGACCGTCGCGGCCGTGAAGAGCAGCGCCGCGACCACAGCGATCTGAATCGGACGATCAAAAATGGCATGCATCCCGTGCTCCGAATTGACAAGCCGCCGTAGCGCGACTGTTCAGGCGCTGCAGATGGCGTCCGCGTCGGCCGTTACTCCGGCGCGGCCTTTCCTTCGACCAGAGACGAATGACGAAAGTGGAGTGCAGCAAACACAAACGCCAGAAAGGAAAGTACTGCACAGAGAAAAAACGTTCCACCCAGGCGCCAGTCCTGTGGAGGAAGGTGGGCGACCCGGACCAGCATCGCCGTACCGACCAGCGGACTGAAGATGATGGCGACGCTCGTGATGGAGTTGAGCGAACCCTGCATCAGGCCCTGCTCCCGCGGGCTGACGGCCCGCGAGATGATCGATTGCATGGCCGGTCCCGCCGCGTAGGCCATCAGGTTGCCGATCATCACGACGTACAGCAACCAACCGACGGTAACGAGCCCGTAGAGTGCGTACGCACACGCCGCCGAGGCAAAACCGATCAACACCAGTCGACGCTCGCCGAAGCGCGCGATCAGCCTGCCCTGCAAGCCACCCTGCACAACCGCGCTCAAGATGCCGACGAGGCCGAGCGCGATGCCATTCTGGGTCACGGACCAGTGGAAGCGAAACTGCGTATAGAGCACCCAGGTGCTGTGCATCGTCCATTGCGCGAAGACGGCGAGTCCGTACACCACCACGAGAAGTCCTACGCCACGCAGTTTGGTCAGGTTCGCGAGCGCCGCAAACGGGTTCGCCCGCCGCAGGGACACCGGCGAGCGCCGGTCCTTCGGCAGGGATTCGGGCAGGACGAAGTAGCCGTACAGCCAGTTGAGGACGGCCAGACCACCGGCCGCATAGAACGGTATGCGAACGTTCTGGTCACCCAGCACGCCGCCGAGCACGGGCCCGAAGATGAAGCCCAGGCCGAACGCGGCGCCGATCATCCCGAAGGCCCTGGCGCGATCCTCGGGCGCCGTAATGTCCGCCATGTAGGCACTGGCAACCGAGAACGAAGCCGCCGTGCCGCCGCTGATGATCCGGATCAGCAGCAACGAGATCAACGACGTCGTCGTCGCGTGCACGAACAGACTGCAGCCGAGACCGAAGATTGACATCAGCAGCACCGGGCGCCGCCCGAACCGGTCACTGAGCGCGCCGAGAAGCGGCGTGCAGAAGAACTGCATCGTGCCGTAGGTCGCCGACAGCAACCCGTACCAGCGGGCCTGTTCGTCGGGCGAGTGCGTGAACTGGCCGATCAGCGAGGGCAGCACGGGTACGATCAGCCCGATCCCGAGCACATCCAGGAAAACCGTGACCAGAATGAACGCCTGACTGGCCTCGCGATTCTTCCCGAATAAACGCTGCAACACTCTAATTATCCTTGCAATTCCCGGCGACAGAACGCCGAACAGGCGGACCGGGCCGCGGAATTATATCGACCCCGCTCAGCAATGAGGCCACCACGGGCCGGGAACCTCAGGCCAGCAGGTGGACCGTGTTCCCGCCGACCACGGTGCGCAGGACCCGGATGTCCTTCAGCTCATCCACCGGCACCGAATAGGGGTCGCGTTCCAGAATGACGAAATCCGCGAGCTTGCCGACCGCGATCGAGCCCTTGGTCCGCTCCTCGTGGGAGGCGTAACCGCCGTTGACGGTACCGATGCGCACGGCTTCATCGACCGTGACTCTTTGCTCGGCGCCCCACACCCTGCCCGCGTAGTCCCGCCGGGTGACCATGCTTTGCAGCGCCATCATCGGCTCAAACGGCCCGGGCGGGTAATCGGAGGCCCCGGGTACCGGAATCCCGGCGTCGATGAACCACCGGTGCGCGAACATCGAGCGCATCTTCTCCTCGCCATAGGCCCGCCACTTTTCGCCGTGGTAGTAGGCGTAGGTCCAGAACGGGGTCGGAATGGAACCGCTGGCCTTGATCCGCCGAACCAGTTCGGGGGTCACGAGCGAACAGTGCTCGATCCGATGGCGGCGGTCCGGCGCCGGCCAGAGCTTCTGCACGCGCTCATAGGCATTCAGCACCATGTCGATGGTCACGTCACCGTTGGCATGGAT
>CAIMCI010000374.1 GCA_903839465.1 uncultured Pseudomonadota bacterium | reverse complement strand
CGGCGCCAGCGACGCTGCTGCGAAGCGCGCCCCTGGCGGCCGCGGTCGCCAGCCCCCTGACCGCGGGCGATATCGGCGCGGTCACGACCGCCGGCACCTACGGCTACGACGGCAGCACGTTCACGATCAGCGGCGCCAGCGCCGACATCTACGGCGGCCTGGACGCCTTCCAGTTCGACTCCGTCCCGCTGCTCGGCGACGGCAGCATCACGGCACAGGTGCAGACGCTCAGCCCGGCGAATGGCTGGTCGAAGGCCGGCGTCATGATCCGCGAGACGCTCAGCTCGGCGGCGAGCAATGCGCTCGTGGCCGTGACCGTTGCCAACGGCGCGATCATGACCAACCGCGCCGGCACCGGTGCGACGACGATCAGCGTGCACGGGCCGGCCGCCGTCACCGCGCCGTACTGGGTGCGCCTGACGCGCAACGGCTCGCGCTTCACGGGCGCCATCTCGGCGGACGGCCTGACCTGGACGCCTGTCACGCAGGCGACCATCGGCATGGCGAGTTCCGCCTATGCGGGTCTCGCCATGACCAGCCACAGCACGGTGGCGGCGACCGCAACCTTCGCCAACGTGTCGCTCGTCACCGCGCCATCCGCGCCGAGCGGACTCACGATCGTGCAGCAGAATGGCGGCGCCTTACTGACCTGGTCGGCCGCGAGCCCCGGCAGCAACGGCCTCGGCGGCTACTACGTCTACCGCTCCGACCAGACCGCGGCGCTCGCCAGCGTCACGACCGGCACGAGCTACACGGACCCGACGGTCGCGGGCAACGTCGCCTACACCTACTACGTGGTTGCCTACGACCTGACCGCGCCGACGCCGTTCGCCTCGGCCCCGTCGGCCAGCGTGCCGTTCAAGCTCGCCGGTGCGCTCCTGCCGCCGAGCGCGCCGCAGGGTCTCGCCGCCACGGTCGTGACGCCGACGCTCGTATCCCTGAACTGGACGGCCTCGACCGCCGGCACGAATTCACTGGCCGGCTACAGCATCTACCGCACCACCGGCACGGCACCGATCACGAGCGTCGCCGGACTGACGCCGATCGGGACGGCGACCGGCACGACGTTCAGCGACACAACGGTCGCGCCCGGCACGAGCTACAGCTACACGGTGCAGGCCTTCGACGCCGTCACGCCGACTCCGCTGCGCTCGGCCGCCGCCACCGCCATCGTGACGACGACACCGACCGGCGTGGCGCTGTCCGGCACCGACATCGGCACGCCCGGTGCCGCCGGCTCCTATGCCCTGAGCGGCAGCGTGCTCACCGTGAACGGCTCCGGCGCGGACATCTACGGCACGACCGATGCCTTCCAGTTCGTCTCCCAGCCCTTCATCGGCGACGGCACGATCACGGCCCGCGTTGCCACGCTGACGGCCACCAACGCCTGGACGAAGGCGGGCGTCATGATCCGCGAGTCGAAGGCGCCGGGCGCCGCGCACGCGCTGATGCTGATCACGCCCTCGTCGGGCGCCAACCTGCAGTACCGCGCCGGGACGAACGCATCGGCCGCGAACATCGTCGGTCCTGCGGTCGCGGCCCCGTACTGGTTCCGCTTGACGCGCGCCGGAAACACCTTCACCGGCTACGTGTCGGCCAACGGCACGACGTGGACCACCGTCGGCACCGTCACCGTACCGATGGCGAACGCCGTCTACGCCGGCTTCGCGGTCACGAGCCACGTCGCCGGCACGCTCGCCACCGCGAGCTTCGACTCGATCGCCTTCAGCGGTGGCGGCCTCGTCGCGCCGTCCGCGCCGACCGGTCTCGCCGCCAGCAACATCCTCAGCACCGGCCTGACGCTGAACTGGACGGCGGCCGTCGCCGGCACCAACCCGGTCGCCGGCTACTACGTGTTCCGGGGTGCGGCGACCACGCCGATCATTGTGGCCGGGACGACCTTCACCGACAGCGGCCTGACCGCCAGCACCGCCTATACCTATGCCGTCGCCGCCTACGACAGCTCGGCACCGACGGCGCTCGTCTCGCCGAGCACGACGATCAGCGTCACGACCGCGGCGACCGGCGGCACCAGCGGGCCGCAGGCCCCCGCGACACTGACCGCGACGGCCGCCGGCACGGGCTCCATCGCCCTCAGCTGGGCGGCCGCGCAGCCGGGCACGTACGGCATCGGCGGCT
>CAIMCI010000373.1 GCA_903839465.1 uncultured Pseudomonadota bacterium | reverse complement strand
CTGCCGGCGACGTCAGCCAGCGCGCTCGTCACCCGCCCGAGTTCGGGGTCGGGATCGTCGTCGCCGAGCCAGGATTCGAACAGGTCGCCGAGTATGTACAGCGCCGCCGTGCCGCGCGCCTTGTCCTTCAGGAACCCGAGGCAGCGGGCCGTGATGTCCGGCTCCGCCCTCGACAGGTGGAGGTCCGAGATGACGAGCGCGGTCATCGGACCGCGTGCTAGTTGGCGGTGGCGCCCGGCGCCGCCGGTGTTGCCGGTGCTGCCGGAGGCGGGTTGAGCAGCGTGGCCGACTTGATCACGACCGGCTCGGACGGCGCGTCCTTCGGCAGCGGCCCCGCGCTGCCGGTCGGAACGCGGCTGATCTTGTCCACGACGTCCATGCCCTCGACGACCTTGCCGAAAACCGCATAACCCCAGCGCAGCGGCTGCGGGTCGAGGTCCTCGTTGTCGTTGACGTTGACGTAGAACTGGCAATTGCCCGAGTGCGGCAGGTCGCTGCGGGCAATGCCCACGGTGCCGCGCTTGTTCGACAGGCCGTTACCCGCCTCGTTCGACACCGGGGCGCGCGGATTCTTGAGCTTGTAGGCCGTGTCAAAGCCGCCGCCCTGGATGACGAAGTTGCTGATGACGCGGTGGAAGATCGTGCCGCTGTAGTGGCCGGCCTTCACGTAGTCGAGGAAGTTCGCGGCGGTCAGCGGCGCGCGCTCGGTGTTGAGTTCGATGACGAACGAGCCCTGCGTCGTGTCGATCCTGACGCGCGGGGCTGCGGCCTTTTCCTCGGCGGCCCAGGCGCCCGTCGCCTGGGCGAGGCCGAGGACCAGGCACAGGGCGGCGAGCATCGCCCGCACGGCGGGCCGGCGGCGGAAGCGGTCGGGATTGGCGCGGACTTCGGTCATGGCAGCTCTACTCCATCGGCGGCGGCGAGCCCGCATTATACTGACCAATATGGAAAACCCCTGTGTAACGCGTTTTGCGCCCAGCCCGACCGGCCTCCTGCACCTCGGCAACGCCCGGACGGCGTTCTTCAGCTGGTTGTATGCGCGCCACCGCGGCGGCCGGTTCGTGCTGCGGGTCGAGGACACCGACGCCGAAAGGTCGACTCCGGAACACGTTACCGCCCTGCTCGAGGACCTGGCGTGGCTCGGCCTTGACTACGACGCCGGGCCCGGACGCGAGGACGGGCACGGTCCCTATTTCCAGTCGGCGCGGGGCGGGCACTATGCCCGAGCCTTCGCCCGGCTCGGGGCCGAGGGTCATGCCTACCCCTGTTTCTGCACGACGGCCCGGCTCGAGCTCGACCGCAAGCTCCAGCTCGCCCGCGGCGAGGCGCCACGCTACTCGGGCACCTGCCGCGGTCTCGCCGCGGCCGAGGTGACGGACAGGCTTGCGGCCGGGGAGCCGGCGGCGCTGCGCTTTCGGATCCCGCCCGGCGTCACGGTGCGCTACCCCGACCTCGTGCGCGGCGATCAGTCCTTCGAGTCGGACGCGCTGGGTGACTTCATCGTCCGGCGGGCCGACGGCAGCGCCTCGTTCCTCGCCTCGAACGCGCTCGACGATGCCGAGATGGGCATCACCGACGTGCTGCGCGGCGAGGACCATGTGGCCAATACGCCGCGGCAGATCCTGCTGCTTGAGGCCCTGGGGCTCGCCGCGCCGCGCTATGGCCACCTGCCGCTCCTCGTCGGGCCGGACGGAGCCCCGCTGTCCAAGCGGCACGGGGCCGCGAGCGTCCTTGACCTCCGGCGCGAGGGGTATCTCGCGCCGGCGCTTCGCAACCTGCTCTTCCGGCTCGGTCACGCCCCCGCCGAGGACGGCTGGCAGACCCTCGCGCAGCAGGTGGCGGGTTTTCGCGCCGATCACCTCGGGCGGGCGCCGGCTCGTTTCGACACGACCCAGCTGCGGCACTGGCAGCAGGAAGCCGTGCGCCACGCCACGTTCGCGGACCTCGCCGCCTTCGTACCGCCGCGGGTGCCGCCGGTCGCTGCCGAGTCGTTTCTGGCCGCCGTGCGCGCCAACGTCGTGCTGCCGGCCGATGCCGGGCGCTACGCCGAGATGATCTACGGCGAGCTTGGCGACCCGCCGGCAGAGCTTCGCGCGACCATCGTCGGTGCCGGGCGGGAGGCCTATGTCGCGGCGCTCAACGCCCTCGATGCGGGAGCCGACTGGGGCGGGCTGACCGCGGCCGTGCGTGCCGCGACCGGCCTGACCGGCCGGGCGCTCTTCAAGCCGCTCCGGGCCGCGCTCACCCAGGCGCTCGATGGCCCGGAACTCGGGCCGGTGCTCCTCCTCATGCCACGCCCGCTCGCCCACGCGCGGCTCGGCGCGGCACTCGCGGCCTGCGAAGCCGCGACCTGAAGGTCGGCGAGCCGATACAATCGGACGCGGGCGCGGCGCGCCGGCGCTCCCCTCGGAACCAGACCCTGACAGGCATTGCGTCCATGATCGAGATACACAATTCGCTGACCGGCCGTAAGGAGCCTTTGCAGCCCATCGAGCCGGGCCATGTCCGCATGTACGTCTGCGGCATCACGGTTTACGACTACTGCCACGTGGGGCACGCGCGCTCCAATGTCGCCTTCGACGTCGTGCGCCGGTACCTGCGCTACCGAGGCTACAAGGTCACGCACGTCCGCAACATCACCGACATCGACGACAAGATCATTGCGCGTGCGGCCGAGAACGGCGAGCCCTACCAGGCCCTGACCGCGCGCTTCATCGAGGCCATGCACGAGGATTTTGCGGCGCTCGGCATCGAGACGCCCGAGCACGAGCCGCGGGCCACCGACTACATCCCGCAGATCATCGCGATGATCTCGACCCTGATCGAGAAGGGTTATGCCTACGTCGCCGCCGATGGCGATGTGATGTACTCGGTCAGCCGGTTCGCGGACTACGGGCGTCTGTCCGGCCGCAAGCTCGCGGACCTCCGTGCCGGGGCGCGCGTCGAGGTCGATGCCGCCAAGCGCGATCCCCTCGATTTCGTGCTGTGGAAGCGGGCGAAGCCCGCCGAGCCCGCCTGGGATTCGCCCTGGGGCAGCGGCCGGCCTGGCTGGCACATCGAGTGCTCGGCGATGTCGGTGGCGCTTCTCGGCACGCACTTCGACCTGCACGGCGGCGGCATGGACCTCAAGTTCCCGCACCACGAGAACGAGATCGCGCAGACCTGTGCGGCCTGCGGCACCGCGTTCGTGAACACCTGGCTGCACAACGGCTTCGTGCGCGTCGACGACGAGAAGATGTCGAAGTCTCTCGGCAACTTCTTCACGATCCGCGACGTGCTGCCGCGCCTTAGACCGGAGGTGCTGCGTACCTTCGTCCTGTCTAGCCAGTACCGGGGCCCGATCAACTACTCCGAGGAGAACCTGAGCCTGGCCGACGGCCTGCTCGAGCGCTGGTACCTCGCGCTTCGCGGGGTCACGCCGGCGCCGGCCGTGACGCCGGGACAGGCAACCGAGCGCTTCATCCTCGCCATGGATGACGACTTCAACACGCCGGAGGCTATGGCCGTCATCTCGGGCCTCGCCCGTGAACTGAACACCGCGAAGGTGGCCTCGCCGGCCGAGGCGCCACGCCTGGCCGCCGAAATGCGCTCGCTTGCCGCGGTGCTCGGTCTGCTCGAGGTCGAGGCCGAGCTCTGGCTGAAGAGCCGGCCGGCCGGTGCCCCTCTCGGCAGTGGCGAATCCGGCGAGGCGGCGGCGACGCTGTCGGTCGCCGAGATCGAGTCCCGGGTCGAGGCGCGACGCGCGGCGCGCGCGGACAGGAACTGGGCGGAGTCGGACCGCATCCGCGACGAGCTCGCCGCCCATGGCGTGCTCGTCGAGGACGGGTCCAAGGGCACGGGCTGGCGCTACCGCTAGCCGGGGCCTCGCTCAGGCGCCGGGCGTGAGCCGGCGCTGCGCGGACTCGAGCGTGTTCTGCATCAGGGCGGCGATCGTCATCGGGCCCACGCCGCCCGGTACCGGCGTGATGAAGGCGGCGCGCTCGCGCGCCGGCGCGAACTCGACGTCGCCGACGAGGCGGCCGTCGGCGAGGCGGTTGGTGCCGACATCGATGACGATCGCGCCGGGCCGGATCCAGGCGCCCGGCACGAAGCCCGGCTTGCCGACGGCCACGACCAGCAGTTCCGCGCGACGCACGTGCGCCTCGAGGTCGCGGGTCGCGCTGTGGCAGACCGTGACGGTCGCGCCGAGCATCAGGAGCTCCAGCGCCATCGGCCGGCCGACGATGTTCGACTGGCCGATGACGACGGCGTCGAGGCCCCGCACTGGCATGCCGGTCGCGGCGAGCAGCTTGACGATGCCGTAGGGCGTGCAGGGACGGGTCAGCGGGTTCTTCAGCGCCAGGCGGCCGACGTTGTACGGGTGGAAGCCGTCGACGTCCTTGTCGGCGCGGATGCGCTCGAGGACGGCCTGCGGGTCGATGTGCTTGGGCAGCGGAAGCTGGACGAGGATGCCGTCGATGGTCGTGTCCGCGTTCAGCGCATCGATCAGGGCCAGGAGGTCGGCCTCGGTGGTCGATGCCGGCAGGTCGTGGGCGACCGAGACGATGCCGGTTTCCGCACAGGAGCGCCGCTTGTTGCGGACGTAGACCGCGGAGGCCGGATCCTCGCCGACCATGACCACCGCGAGCCCCGGCCGGCGCAGGCCCCGGGCCGCGAGCGCGTCCGTGCCCGCCTTGACCTCGGCATGCAGGCGTTGGGCTACGGCTTTGCCATCGATAATCTGTCCGGTCACGGGCGCGCTCCTCGACATCGATTAAGGTGAAACGGCGCGCATTTTGCCACGGCCCGCGGCCCGGTGACGAAGTCGGTTTGACTCAAAACCGCCCGAACTCTACCATTCCCTGTCCCGTAGCCCTCGGCTGCGGGAGCCGCCGGGCGGCGCCGGCCCAGATCGCCTGCCGGTTTTTCGGTAACTCGGCGGGGCATAGCGCAGTCTGGTAGCGCATCTGCTTTGGGAGCAGAGGGTCGGGGGTTCAAATCCCTCTGCCCCGACCATCCGAGACGTTTCGATTCCGGTCTGCGCCCGTAGCTCAACCGGATAGAGCACCGGCCTTCTAAGCCGGTGGTTGCAGGTTCGAGTCCTGCCGGGCGCGCCATCCGACCGCGGCAAGCGGCGGGGGCGTGCAGTGCGCAGGGCGACCGTGGACCGGCAAGGGGCCGGTGGCGGTGTTCGGTTTCTTGTTCGTGTTCTATGGTGGACGTAGCTCAGCTGGTAGAGCCCCGGATTGTGATTCCGGCCGTCGTGGGTTCGAGCCCCATCGTCCACCCCACTTCCCCCGGTTCCGGCGCCATCGCGCGGACTCGCCGACTTGCATCATGACGAGTTTCCTACAATAATCCGGAATTACCCCGGCACGCGACCGGGGACGCACAACGACGGGCCGTTAGCTCAGCTGGTAGAGCAGTTGACTCTTAATCAATTGGTCGTAGGTTCGATCCCTACACGGCCCACCAATTTTCAAAAAGACAGTTCGTTGGTGCCGCAAGGAACCTGCGTTCGGAGCGGGCCCGTTTCGTGCAACCACCATAATGGCGCGGGCCGCTGTGGAATAGATTCCCGAAGTGACGGCGGAGGCCCGCTGCCCGACTAGTAGGTGTTGCGTCCCAGCAGGCCGCATTGGCGCGCATTTCGCTCGAGGTCTTCCCGGAATTCCGGATGCGCGAGCGAAATCATCAGGCGTGCACGCTCCGGTACGGACTTGCCCTTCAGGTTGGCGATGCCGTACTCGGTCACGACGTACATCATGTCCGAACGCGGCGTGGTGACGATGTTGCCGGCGGTGAGATCAAGGACGATCCGGCTCTTTCGCACGCCGCGCCGCTCGTAGGTCGAGGAGAGGCAGATGAAGGACTTGCCGCCCTCCGACCCGTAGGCGCCGCGCACGAACTGCAGCTGCCCACCGGTCCCGCTGATGTGACGGTGCCCGGAGGACTCCGACGCCGCCTGGCCCTGCAGGTCCATTTCGGTCGTGTTGTTGATCGTCACCATCCGCTCGTTCCGGCTGATGTTGTCGGGTCGGTTCGTGTACTCGACCGGGCGCGAGGAGATGTCCGGGTTGCGGTCCAGGGTCCGGTAGGTCGACTTCGAGCCAAAGGCGAAGCTGCAGACGAGCTTGCCGGCATCGTGCTGCTTCCTGCTGCCGGTGACGACCCCGGCGTTGTACAGGTCAATGATGCCGTCGGTCAGCATTTCCGTGTGCACGCCGAGGTCCTTCACGCCGCTGTCCTTCAGCAGCGAGCAGACAGCGTTCGGCATCGCGCCGATGCCGATCTGCAGGCACGCCCCGTCGCTGATCTCGGCGGCGATGAGACGGGCGACCGCCCGGTCGACCTCGCCGGGGGGCGCGCTCGGCAGTTCCGTCAGCGGACCCGGATCCGCATCGATCACGAAATCGACGTCGCTGACGTGCAGCCCGTTGGCCTCGCCGTGCAGGTAGGGCATCTCCTGGCAGACTTCGACGATGACGATGCGCGCCCGGGACGCGGCGGCGCCATGCCAGAGGTTCGCCGGGCCGAAATTGAAGTAGCCGTTCTCGTCGATCGGGCAGGTCTTGATGACGAGGACGTCGACCGGGTCCAGGAAGCGAAGGTAGTAGTCGCTGATCTCGCCCAGGTTGCACGGAATGTAATGGCAGCGGCCCTCGTCGTGCCGCTTGCGGTCATAGCCGCTGAAGTGCCAGTTGTACCACTCGAAGTGCTCGCCCACGGGGTCCGCCTCGAGGACGGCACGCGGCTTGACGCTCAAGCACGCACGGATCCGCACCTCTCTCAGGTCCGGCGCGCGCGCGGCCAGTGCCCGGTCGAAGGCGTCCGGCTGACCGAGGACCGCGCCGTAGTCGACCCAGTCCCCGGACTTGACGAGGGCGGCGGCTTCCTCCGCCGTGATGTGCCGTGCCGACCGGCGCTTTTCCGACGCTCTCATTCCCCGTCTCCTGCCAATGCAAAAGGCCGCGTCCGACACCGCGACACGCGCGGCGCCCTCGCCAAACTCGGCCCCGCATCCTACGTGGCCGCGCTGTCGGCCACCAGAAGGCGGCCGCCCCGGCGCCCATATGGTGCGACGCAACGGGGGGGAGCGGTGCGCCCGGCGACCGACACGGGGCTAGAATTGTGGGGCACGAGCGAGCGGCCGTGATTCCCCGAGCCTGCCGAGACGGAGATGTCGCCATGACCGAGCAGCCTTATGTACTTCGCGCCGCTGCGGACGGCGTCGTTACGCTGACCCTCAACCGGCCGCAGGCCCGCAACGCGCTGTCGCTGCCCATGCTCCAGGCGCTCGGCCGGGAGCTCGCGGACGCGGGCGCAGATCCCGGCTGCCGCGTGGTGGTGATCGCCGGGGCGGGCCCGGCCTTCTGTGCGGGACACGACCTGAAGGAAATGCGCGCCGAGGGCTTTGCCTGCGGCTACAGCGAGCAGCTCTTTGCCGAATGCGCGAAGGTGATGCTCGCGATCGTCAACCTGCCAAAGCCTGTCATTGCCCGCGTCGGTGGCATAGCCACGGCCGCCGGCTGCCAGCTGGTCGCGAGCTGCGACCTCGCCGTCGCGGCGGGCGATGCGCGGTTCGCGACGCCCGGCGTCAACATCGGGCTCTTCTGCTCGACGCCGATGGTCGCGCTCTCCCGCAACGTCGGGCGCAAGGCGGCGATGCAGATGCTGCTGACCGGCGAGCTGATCGGTGCCGAGGCGGCGCTTCGCATCGGGCTCGTCAGCGAGGTCGTCGACAGCGCGCGGCTCGTCGAGCGCACTGCCGAGCTTGCCGCGTCGATCGCCGCGAAGTCATCCGCCACGCTCGCCATTGGCAAGGCGGCCTTCTACCGCCAGGCGGAAATGTCGCTGGCCGACGCCTATGCGTACACGGCCGAGGTGATGGTGACGAACCTCGCATCCGCCGATGCACGCGAGGGCATCGAAGCCTTCATCGACAAGCGGCCGCCGGTCTGGCGCTAACAAGGCTGCTGCGCATCCCCGGTGACGGGAGCGCGTCAGCCGGCGGCAACCGCTGAGCCGCCCTGACGGTTATCTGACGAGGGTTCCCATGGCGAAGCTGCCAGCTCTGTTGCTCTGCTCGCTCCTCGTCGCGGCCGCGTCCGCCGCAGCGGTCGAGCCTTCGGCGCCGGGCGGTGAGCGCGCCGCAGTGCTGGCCGTGGTCGACGCGTTCTTCAAGGCAATGCACTCCCGTGACGATGCTGCCGTGCGCGACACATTTGCGCCGAAGACCCGCTTCGCGTACGGCCGGCCGGATGGGGCCACCTACGCGCT
>CAIMCI010000372.1 GCA_903839465.1 uncultured Pseudomonadota bacterium | reverse complement strand
TGAACGGCACCTCGCGGCCGCCCGTCAGGCTCTCGCCGAGCACCCGCCCCGTGGCCACGCCGTGCGTGCCGACCTTCAGGCCGAGCAGTGCCGCCAGCGTGCGTCCGACGTCGGCATTGCCGGCCGGCATCAGGTCCACGTAGCCCTTGCGGAAATCCGGACCCGCGGCGGCGATGAAATTGGCGGTGTCCGCGCGGCTGAGCGAGCCGTGCGCCCCCTGGCCGAGCTGCAGCGGCGTGTCGGCGACGAGCGCGGTGCAGAGGAGCACGTTCGGACAGCCGATCGTCGCCGAGCGGAAGCTGACGACGATCGCCGGGCGCGGCGTGCGGGCGGCACCGCCAAGCCCGATCGCCGACAGCGGCAGCGTGCCTGGAATCGGGCCGAGACGGTCGTCGACGAACAGGCCACCTACGTAGTCCTGGCCAAGCAGGAACTCGACGATCCGCGGCGCGAGCGCCGCGCCGCCGTCGAAGGGTAGGTAAATGGCGTCGCTGCCGCCGTTGGCGGCGACCACGACCGCCGGATGCTCCGGATCCTCGCCGAGGAGCGCGCTGCCCTCCTCGGGATGGGCGCCTGGCGCGAGCACCGCCCGCTCGCCGTCGGGGTCGCGGACCGGCAGCCCCAGCGCCGAACCGACGTCCAGCGCCAGAAAGCCGTGTGGCAGCTGCCGGGGCGCGACACCGCGATAGCTCTGGCGCGCGGCAGGGCTCGTCGCGCTGTCGAGTGTGATGGTCGAGAAGCCGTGGTCGGAGGCGACGATGATGTCGGTCGAGTCCTTGAGGCCGAGCGCCTCGATCGATTCGAGGAGTTCGCCGAAGGCGCGGTCGGCGTCTTTGACCGCGGCCATGACCGTCGGCCCGGTCGTGCCGGGTTCCAGCGAGCGCTGGCTGTCGCCGTGGTTGTGCTGGGTGCCGTCCGGGTCCCGCGACCAGTAGATCAGGAGAAACGGCCGGCGCCGCTTCTTGAGTTCCGGGAGGACCGCGCGGGTCGTGACCGCCGCGAACCAGGTCTGCTGGCCCGCGTTGGTCGAGCGCGTGCCGCGCTCGCGGAGGTTCCCGGCGTCACCGTTGTCGCCGCGGCCGGGGGCCAGCACCGCGAGGCCGGAACCGGCCATGCGCGCGGCGATCGCCGCCGGCACCGGGATGCCGCCCGGGCGTCCGGTGCGGTCGTCGATCAGCACGGTGCGCTCGCGCAGGCGGGCCGGCACCTGCAGCGCGACCGGTCCGTACTTGCCGACGACGGCGGTCGAATAGCCGGCGTCGATCGCGCTCGCGATCAGGGTCTGTTCGCCGAGGAGGCCGTGGAAGCGGCCATCGAGTTCGGCGAGCGTCGGGTCGTCCTCGAGTGACGGCACGACCGAACCGCCGCTCGCCGCGACCGGCTCGCCGACGTAGACGCTGCCCGCATAGACGCCGGTGTCGCCGGGCAGGTGGCCGGTCGCGAACGCCGCGGCGTTGACCATGGTCACGGTCGGGAAGACCGAGTGGCTGTTCGCGAAGCGCACGCCGGCGGCGGCAAAGGCCGCGAGGTTCGGCGTCGTCTCCGGCGCGACGAGCTCGGAGCGCAGGCCGTCCGGCACGAACAGGACCACGTTGCGCGGCGCGGCCAGGGCCTGGCCGGTGCCGAGCAGAAGGCAGGCTGCGGCGAGCGCGACGCGTGGCGTCGCCCTCGCCTGCCGGCAGATCAGGGCTTGGTCATCCACAGGTCGTCCAGCTGGCCGAGAACGCTCTTTGAGTCGTAGCCGCCGCCGCCGAAGAGCCACAGCTGCCCGGACTTGTCGAACCAGCTCGCCGTGTAATAGCGGCTGCCGGGCGAGTTGGTCTTCGCCGCCGTGCCCTGAGTGCCGTAGACGCCGGTGGCGTTGATCACCGTCGAGCCCGATACGTACTGCCAGGTCTTGGCGGTCGGCGAGTACTCCCAGACCTCGTTCAGGTAGCCCTGCGAGCCTCCGCTCGCGAAACCCTGGCCCCCGAACAGCCAGAAGTTGCCCTTCGCGTCGATGAACGCGCTGGCGCCCGCCCGCGAGCCCGGCGCGTTGCTGGTCGCCGCGGTGCCGAGCGTGCCGTAGACACCGGCCACGCTGACGATGGAACTGCCGCCCACCCAGGTCCAGTTCTTGTTGTGCGGACTGAACATCCACAGGTCGTTCAGGTAGCCGAACGCTGCCTTGCTGTCGAGGCCGAGGCCGCCGAACATCCAGAGGTTGCCCGAGGCATCGATCCAGCCGACCGCCGCCTGGCGGGGCCCCGGCGAACCGCCCGCCGTGCCCTGGGTGCCGTAGGTCGCGACCGGGTTGGCGGCGAACGCGGGCGTGGTCGTTGCCACCCACACCACTTCCCACTCGTTGGTCGTCGGGTCGTACTGCCACAGGTCGCTCAGCGAGCCGTTGTTGCCGGCGCCGTCGTAACCGCCACCGCCGTAGAGCCAGAACTTGCCGGACGCGTCGGTCCAGCCGAGGGCGCCCTCCCGCCCACCCGGCTGGGAGGTCGGGTCCGGCGAGCCGACGGCGGCGTAGACGCCGGCGGCGTTGGCCGTGTTCGCGCCACCCACCCAGGTCCACTGCCCCGAGGCGGGCGAGAACATCCACAGGTCGTTCAGGTCGCCCTGCAGCTTGTTGGCATCAAAGCCGATGCCACCGAACAGCCACAGGTTGCCGTTGACGTCCGTCCAGGTGACGGCGCCGGCACGCGCGCCGGGAACGGTCGTTGCCGACGGCTGGCCCCGGGTGCCGTAGTTGCCGGCGGCGTTGATCACCTGACCGCTCGCCTGCGCGCTCGAGGTCGCCACCCACGTCCAGCGCTTGGCCGCCGGATCGTACTTCCACAGGTCGTTCAGGCTGCCGACACTGCCCGAGACGTCGTAGCCGTTGCCGCCGAAGAGCCACAGCACGCCGCTGGCGTCGGTCCAGGTGGCCGCGCTGTCGCGGCTGCCCGGCTGGTTGGTCGCGGCCGGGACGCCGAGCGTGCCGTAGATGCCGGTCTGGCCGACGACCTGGCCGCCCGCCACGTAGGTCCACGCGAGGTCGCCGGACGGCGTCGGCGTGGTGGTCCCTACGGTCGTGCCGCTGCTCTTGTGCCCGCAGGCGGCGATGACGAGCACGGCCAGTGCCCCGGTCAGCAGGGCGAGGGGTCGGAATCCAAGCTTCATGAACGGCAACCTTTGCAGAAAAAGTGAGCGTGTCCGGGGGCTTGCGGCACGCAAGGCAGTCGGGGATCTGACCCCGACCGGCACCGCGAGTTCCACCCGGCCGGCGCGCAGCCCGTACGGGCTCCACCGCCGCGCCGGCACCCGTGCCGCAGGCCATCGCCTAACGTATTGATCGGATGGCGAATGATAGCGACTTCAGACCGTCACAGAGCGACTATTTGACGCTCGCGGCGGGCGACCCCACCGCGTCCGGCGGACGGCGGAGTGGCTGCGGTTAAAAGGCGTACTGCAGCTTCAGGCGAACGGTGCGCGGCACGCCCGGGTGCACGACGTAGTCGCCCCGGGCACGGCTGTCCTCACGCAGGCGCAGCGCGTAGTAGTAGGTGATGTCGTTCCAGCGAACGTCGAAGGCATTGAACACGTCGACCGCGGCGAGCCAGCCCGCGGGGTGGCGGTAGCCCGCCTGCAGGTCGACGGTGGTGTAGGCGTCCGAGCGCGCGCTGTTGTCCTCGACGAGCGGTGCGGCACCGAAATGGCGGGCGCGCAGCGAGCCGAACCAGCCCGTCGGACCCTCGGCCGCGGTCAGCCCGGCGTCGACGATCAGCTCCGGGCTGTTCGGGATGTGGCGACCGACGATCGCCGGCGTCGTCGCGCAGGGATGCGCGGGCGCAGCGCCGCCGCAGCCCAGATCGTCGGCCGGCGCGTCGTCGTCGAAGCGGCCGTGCGAGTAGGCGGCGTTCAGCGAACCACCAAGCCAAGGCCGCAGACGCACCGTGTTGCCCCACTCGATCCCCGAGCGGGTCGTGGCCCCGCTCGGCTCGGTGACGCCGGCGTCGCCGCTGAAGACGAGTTCCGAGCGGAGCTTGAGCGCGAAGACGTCGAGCCGCGTGTCCCAGGTGGCGACCGGCGAGGTGGCCACACCGAGCTCGGCGGCCAGCGCCCGGGTCAGCGGCGTCACCGCGACGACGTCCGGGTTCTGGCCGCTGCGGGTGACGCCGCGCGCGTCGTTGCTGTGGTAGCCGCTCGCCACGTTCGCGAAGAGAGTCGTCGCGCCGAACGGCCCGAACACGAACCCGAGCTTCGGGCTCAGAAGCGTGGCGTGCCGCCGACCCGTGTTGCAGCCGAGCGGATCGCTCTGCACGGTGCAGCTGCCGTCGGCATTGCGCAGCTTGTCGGTGACGTCGAAATCGAAGTAATCGCCGCGCAGCCCGACGGAGCTCGCGAACCACGGCCGCCAGTGCGTCGTGTTCTCGACATAGGCGCCGCTCGCGAGTTCGCGGACCCTGGCGAGCTGGGTCGTACCGAGGACCTGCCGCTCCCGGGTTGAGAAGATGCCGACCTCGCGGATGTCGTCGAACCGGAGCTGCACCCCGGCAACCGTCGAGGTCGGCGCGCCCGAGAACGTGCCGAACCAGGTGTTCGAGGCCTTCAGTCCGTACACCAGGCGGTCGTCGTGCTGCAGCATCTGGTCGCCGTTGACCGGATCCGAGAGGTAGTAGGTGAAGTTCGAGTAGAGACCGAGCTTGTAGCGGATGACATAGGCCGACAGCTGCTGCTGACTGGCCTCGTCGCGCCGCACGCGGTTGAACGACAGGCTGTCGCGGCTCGTGGTGCCACCGTCCGTCGGGCTCAAGGATCCGAAGCGGTCGATGACCCCGCCGTCGATCGCGAACTTCGGCACCTGGTCGGTCGAGTTCCAGCGACCGGAATAGCCCATCGCGGTCAGCGTCCAGAAGTCGCGCTCATCCCCCTGGTGGTAACGGAGCACGCCGTTCAGCCGGCGGTAGTCATCCGGCACCCGGAACGGACCGTCGTTGTGGTAGTACTCGCCGGCGGCGGACAGCCTGCCCTGCGCGAGCGGCACGGCGCCCGTCAGCAGGGCGCGGCGGTAGCCGTCCTCGCCGAGACCGAGATCGGCGGACTGGCGAAAGACGTCCCGCAGGCCGATGCGCACGGCGCCCGCGGTCGCGAAGTCGCCCTCGTCGGCGTAGTAGGGGCCCTTCTTGAAGTGCAGGTCGCTGACAAGCTCCGGGATCAGGAAATTGAGGTCGGAGTAGCCCTGGCCGTGGGCATGGGTCGGCATGTTGACCGGCATGTCGTCGATGGTGGTCGACAGGTCCGTGCCGTGATCGAGATTGAAGGCACGCAGGAAATACTGGTTGG
>CAIMCI010000371.1 GCA_903839465.1 uncultured Pseudomonadota bacterium | reverse complement strand
GAGTCGGGTCTCGGTCTCGTCGGTGACGTCAACCACGAAATCGGACCGGCGCCGGCCTACATCGCCCTCCTGATGCCGACCGCGCAGGTCGGTTCGACGTTCAAGCTGGACCTGGCGAGCCTCGCCGGTGGCGACGTCGCCAACATCTACAGCGCCAGCTCGACGGGCAGCAGCGGCCGTACGCTGCTCGCC
This sequence comes from uncultured Pseudomonadota bacterium, assembly GCA_903839465.1. Classification (GTDB taxonomy): domain Bacteria; phylum Pseudomonadota; class Gammaproteobacteria; order Steroidobacterales; family Steroidobacteraceae; genus CAIKMS01. The sequence goes on along the minus strand of CAIMCI010000371.1, from coordinate 7,027 downwards.
AGCGTCAACGGCAACAGCGTCAACGAAGCGTGGGTCACCGTGACCCTCGCCGCCGGTGACCAGTACCTCGAGATCGTCGAGGGCACGGGCAAGACCAAGGCGGCGAACGTGCTGCTGGCCAGCATCACCAGCGTGCCGGAGCCGGCGGCGCTCGGTCTGATGGGCCTCGGCCTCGTCGGCCTCGTTGCCTTCAAGCGCCGCAAGAGCGCCTAAGACAACGTCGATCTGACCGCACGGGCCTGGCCGCGGCAACGCGGCCAGGCTTTTTTGCGTCCGGGCCCCGCGCCCCGGAACACGGGCGTCAGGGCGCCTTCAGCGCGCGGGCGACCGCCGCGTAGAAATCGTGATCGTCGACGACGTCGGCGCCGGTCGGCTTCGGCCGGGCGGAGAGCACGACGATGACCAGCCGTTCGGCGGGATTGATGTAGACGTGCTGGCCGAAGATGCCGTCGGCCTCGAAGGCGCCGCGGTGCATGGGATCGCCCGCCGGGACGGGCCACCACAGGTAGCCGTAGTCGATCGGCCGGCCGCCGACGGCCTGGGGTTGGGTCGCGGCGGCGAACCAGCCGTCGGGCACGGTCGGCCGGCCGCCGACCCGGCCGTCCTCCAGCACGTACTGCCCGAAGCGGCCGAAGTCGCGCAGGCTCATGCCGAGCCCGCTGCCGGCCGCCCCGGTGCCGCCCGCGGCCTCGACCCACCAGCTGGCATCGCCCTCCATGCCGGCGTAGCGCCACAGGGTCGCCGAGGCGTAGTCGGCCAGCGACCGGCCGGTGGCCGCCTCCAGCAGCGCGCCGATGACGAAGGTCTCGCCGGTGCTGTAGTTGAAGCGCGAACCCGGGGGGCCTGCCTTCCTGAGCGCCGCCATGTACTTCAGGATCTCGCCGGGCTGTGCCTTGAGCTGCAGGTCCAGCACCTTGCGCCGGTCGGACCCGGGGTCGGTGTAGGTTTCGGACCAGGCCACACCGGAGGCCATCTGCAGGACGTTGCGGACCGTGACATCGGCATAGCCGCCCTCGGCGAGGGCCGGCAGGTAGCGCGACAGGGGATCGTCCAAGCTCTTGATATGGCCCTCGGCGAGCGCGATGCCGACCAGCGTCGAGCTGACCGATTTGGCGACCGAGAACGACACCCAGTGGTCGCCCGGCCGCTGGCCGAGCTCGTAGTCCTCGGCGACCACGGCGCCGTCCTTGAGCACGAGCAGCGCCGCGACCCGGTTGAACGCCAGGTAATCGGCGAGGTCGACCTGCCGGCCGTTCGAGCTGAAGTGCAGCGCCGGCAGGCCGTGCGCGGCCGCCGGCAGCGACCGCACGCGTTCGGCGCGGTGGACGGTGGCCGACGGAAACCAGCGCTCCGGGTGGCGAAAGGCCGCGGCTTCGGCGTCGGGCAGCAGGTGGCCGTCGTAGATGGCCCGCGGGTCGGGCGCGGGCCCGGAGCCGGGCGAGGCGGGGCTGCCGGGCGCGGCTGCGCTGGCGGCGAGTCCCAGCGCGAGGATCGACCGGGCGGGCGGCAGGCGGCGGCTGTGGTGCATGGCGGGATCCGGTGGCGCGGCGGAGGTGCCGATGCGCCTTGGTAACCGAACGGCACCGGCCGGGCAAGCGCGGGGGGCGAAGCCGCTGCCGCCCCGCGCCGGCGCAGCGGCTACAATGGCCGCCGGTCGGGCCCGTCGTACCGCGACGGCGCTGGCGCGCCGGCCACCGGCGCCGGATGAGGTCGAGGGAGCCAGACGATGGATGACAGCAAGCTCGCCGCGCTGCGCGCCCGTTACCGGGACGGCGGGGCCTTCGACGCGGTCGACCCTGACCTCGTCCGGGCCGCGGCCGCCGTGGCCCGCCCCGGCGGGCGGCGGACCCTGCCCTATGCAGGCATCTCGACGCTCCTGGACGTGCCGGCCGCCGACTCGCTGGACGGCCTCGACATTGCGCTCATCGGCGTGCCGATGGACCTGGGGGTATCGAACCGCGCCGGCGCCCGGCTCGGCCCGCGCGCCGTGCGCGCCATCGAACGGGTGGGGCCCTATCACCCGACCTACCGCGGCGTGCCGATGGCGGGCGTGCGGGTCGCCGACGTCGGCGACGTGCCCTTCCAGAGCCGCTACAGCCTCGACCAGTCGCTCGCCGATATCGAGACCTACTACCGCGAGGTCGTGCGGGCGGGCGTCCGGCCGCTGTCGGTCGGCGGCGACCACTCGATCACCTACCCGATCCTGAAGGCGCTCGGTGCCGCCCGGCCGGTCGGTCTGGTGCACATCGACGCCCACTGCGACACCATGGGGATCTACGACGGTTCGAAATTCCACCACGGCGGGCCGTTCCGGCAGGCGGTGCTGGACGGCGTGCTCGACCCCGAGCGGACCGTGCAGGTCGGCATCCGCGGTGCTTCGTCGCTCTACTGGGACTTTTCGTACCAGTCCGGCATGACCGTGATTTCCATGGAGGATTTCGGCCGGATGGGCCTCGCGGCGGTCATCGAGCGCTGCCGTGCGGTGGTCGGCGAGGGGCCGGTCTACGTGACGGTGGACGTCGACGGCTTCGACCCGGCCTACGCGCCCGGCACCGGGACCCCGGAAATCGGCGGTCTGACCTCGCGCGAGGGGCTGGAACTCCTGCGCGGGCTGGCCGGCCTCGATGTCGTCGGCGCGGATGTCGTCGAGGTCGCGCCGCAGTATGATCCCACCTCGAATACGGCTCAGCTGGGCGCCCAGATCCTGTTCGAGGAGTTCGCCCTGATGACCCTCGGTCGACCGGTTAGATAGCGCGGCATCGCAAGCAGTTGCGGTCCGCAAGACCTACGAACGTGTAAGGAGTCCGCCATGAAGAACGAAGAACTTGCCCGCCGGCGCAGTGCCGCCGTGGCGCGCGGCGTGGGCAGTTCGCTCGCCGTCTATACCGACAAGGCCCGCAATGCCGAGATCTGGGACGTCGAGGGCCGTCGCTTCATCGACTTCGCGAGCGGCATCGCCGTGCTCAACACCGGCCATGTCCACCCGAAGGTGATGGCCGCGGTCGAGAAGCAGATGGCGCGCTTCACCCACACCTGCTTCCAGGTGACGCCCTACGACTCCTACGTCGAACTCGCCGAACAGCTGAACGCGCTGGTACCGATCAGCGGTGCGAAGAAGACGCTGCTCGTCACGACCGGCGCCGAGGCGCTGGAGAATGCCGTGAAGATCGCCCGCGCCCATACCAAGCGCCCGGCGGTGATCTGCACCGGCGGCGGTTACCACGGCCGGACGCTCCTGACCCTGGCGATGACCGGCAAGGTAGCGCCCTACAAGCTCGGTTTCGGGCCGTTTCCGGGCGACGTCTACCACGTGCCGTTCCCGATCGCGTATCACGGCACGACCGTCGAGCAGAGCCTGACCGCCATCGAGGACCTGTTCCACAACGACGTCGAGGCGAACCGCGTGGCGGCGTTCGTCGTCGAGCCCGTGCAGGGCGAGGGCGGCTTCTATCCGGCACCGCCGGAGTTCCTGAAGGCGCTGCGCGCGCTGTGCGACCAGCACGGCATCGTGCTCGTCATCGACGAAGTGCAGACGGGTTTCGGCCGCACCGGCAAGATGTTCGCGATCGAGCACTCGGGTGTCGAGCCGGACCTCATGACGATGGCGAAGAGCCTCGCGGGCGGCTTCCCGCTGGCGGCGGTCGTCGGCAAGGCGGCGATCATGGACGCGCCGGCGCCGGGTGGCCTCGGTGGCACGTATGCCGGCTCGCCGCTCGCCTGCGCGGCGGCGCTCGCCGTGATCGACGTCATGAAGAGCGACAACCTCCCGGCCCGCGCCGACCATGTCGGCGCCGTGCTCAAGGCCGGCCTCGAGGGCATCCGCGACCGCCATGGCCGCAAGATCATCGGCGACATCCGCGGCCTCGGCGCGATGGTGGCGATGGAGCTCGTGCACGACGGCGACGTCAACAAGCCGGATCCGGTGCTGACCAAGGCACTGGTGCAGGCGGCGGGCGCGCGCGGCCTGGTGCTGCTGTCCTGCGGCGCGCGCGGCAACGTGATCCGCTTCCTCGCGCCGCTGACGATCGAGGATGCGCTGCTCAAGGAGGGTCTGGCGATCCTCGAGCAGGCCTTCATCGACTGCGTGGCGCCGGCCGGCGGCATGAAGGCGACCGGCTAGGACGACGGCAGAATCCGGGCCGGCGCGGCGTCGGCCCGGACCCGTGCCGCGTGCCCGCGCGGATTGCCTAGGCGGCGGGCCTGTCGTATACTCCGCGCTCGTTTGGGGGGCAGGCCCTGTGCGGACTGCCCGGCCCCTGGCGCCATCTGGTGCTAGGCGGCGACCACAGAGATGGCCCCCGCGGGGGCTTTTTTCGTTTTTGGGTCGGACGATTTCGGTCGGGGCGGCGGCGTAACGGTGCGCTGCGGCCCGGCGCCGGAGGCTGCATGCGCGACGCGCTCCTCGGGCTCTTGGAGCCGGAAGTCGAGGGTCTGGGGCTCGAGCTCGTCGAACTGGAGTTCGCGGCGCACCGCGGCGGGGGGCTGCTTCGCCTGTACATCGACCGACCGGGCTCGACGATCGAGACCGGCGTGACGGTCGAGGAGTGCGAGACGGTCAGCCGGCACGTCAGCGCCCTGCTCGACGAGAAGGACCCGGTCCGCAGTGCCTACACCCTCGAGGTGTCGTCACCGGGCTGGGACCGGCCGCTCAGGCTGCTGCGCCATTTCGAGGCCGCGGTTGGCGAGCGGATCAAGGTCGAGCTGGCCGTGCCGCGCAACGGGCGGCGGCGCTACACGGGCAGGCTCGAGGCGGTCGACGACACCGGCCGGCTGCGCCTGAACGTCGACGGCGCGGACGTCGAGGTCGGTTTTGCCGAAGTGGCCAAGGCGCGCGTTGCGCCGGAGTAAGGGGGCGCGCTGGCGCCACGGTTATTGTGTGGAGTCGTGCACCTGAGGGACGCGCCGCGTCGGCACGGCTTGTGATCGGGGATCGGGGGACTGGGCAATGTCGAAGACGACGCTGAAAGAAATCGTGGACGCCGTCGAGAGCGTCGCGAACGAGAAGGGGATCGATCGCGAGATCATCTTCGGTGCCCTCGAGGCGGCTCTCGCCTCGGCCACCCGCAAGCGCCACGGCGAAGAAATCGACGTGCGCGTCGCGATCAACCGCAAGAGCGGCGAGTACGAGGCGTTCCAGCGCTGGAAGGTGTTCGCCGACGATTCGCGGGAGCTCGAGTTTCCCGAGCGCGAGCTGCGCCTCGAGGACGCGCTCGACGTCGACGCCCAGGCCGAGGTCGGCGGCTTTGTTGAGTCGCCGATCGCCGCCGAGGCGTTCGGCCGCATCGACGCGCAGACCGCCAAGCAGGTCATCGTGCAGAAGGTCCGCGAGGCCGAGCGCGCGCAGGTCGTCGATGCCTACCAGGATCGCCTCGGCACGCTGGTCAGCGGCACGGTCAAGCGCGTCGACCGCAACGGCGTGTTCGTCGACCTCGGCTCGAACGCCGAGGGCTTCATTCCCCGCGAGAACCTGATTCCGCGCGAGCCGCTGCGCACCCAGGACCGCGTCAAGGCGTTCCTGCGCGAGGTGCGTTCCGAACCACGCGGCCCGCAGCTCTTCCTCAGCCGGACCGCGCCCGAGTTCCTGATCGAGCTCTTCAAGCTCGAGGTCCCGGAAGTCGGCCAGGGCCTGATCCAGATCCTGGCGGCCGCCCGCGACGCCGGGGTGCGCGCCAAGATCGCGGTCCGCAGCCTTGACCAGCGCATCGACCCGGTCGGCGCCTGCGTCGGCATGCGCGGTTCGCGCGTGCAGGCAGTCTCGAACGAGATCGCCGGCGAGCGGGTCGACATCATTCCCTACGAGGACAATCCGGCGCAGTTCGTGATCAATGCCATGCAGCCCGCCGAGGTCACCTCGATCGTCGTCGACGAGGACTCGCACAGCATGGACATCGCCGTCGCCGAGGAGAAGCTGTCGCAGGCCATCGGCCGCGGCGGCCAGAACATCCGCCTGGCATCGGAACTGACCGGCTGGAAGCTCAACATCATGAGCGAGGCCCAGGCCGACGAAAAGAGCGAAAGCGAAGCGCGCGCACTGCGCGACATGTTCAAGACGAGCCTCGACGTCGACGAGGACGTGGCGACGATCCTGGTCCAGGAAGGGTTCTCGACCATCGAGGAAATCGCCTACGTGCCGACCAACGAGCTCCTCTCGGTCGAGGAGTTCGACGAGGAGATCGTCAAGGAGCTCAGGAACCGCGCCCGTGACGTGCTGCTGACGCAGGCGATCGCGACCGAGGAGACGGCCGGCGGCGGTGCGCCGTCCGAGGATCTCCTGAGCGTCGAGGGCATGGACGATGAGTTGGCCGCGGCGCTGTCGGCGCGCGGCGTGAATACGCGAGAGGAGCTTGCCGAGCAGTCGCTCGACGATCTCGAGGGGATCGAGTCGCTGTCCGCGGAGCGCGCGGCGAAGCTGATCATGGCGGCCAGGGCGCACTGGTTCGCAGACGGCGCGACCTCTTGAGGTCCGGCGGCTTGGCGATCTTTAGCAGGAGCAGGAATGTCTGACGTTACGGTCACCCAGTTTGCGGAAGTCCTGAAGGTTCCCGTCGATAAGCTCTTGGCGCAGCTCGACGAGGCGGGGATCAAGGTCGAGGGTGCATCCGCGATCATCAGCGAGGAGGCCAAGATGGAGCTCCTCACCCACCTGCGCCGGTCGCACGGCAAGGGCGCGGCCGAGCCGTCCTCGGCACCGCGCAAGATCACGTTGCAGCGCAAGGTGACCAGCGAGGTCAAGGTGGCCGCCGCCCAGGGCCGTGCCCGCACGGTCAATGTCGAAGTCCGCTCCAAGCGCACCTACATCAAGCGCGACGTGCTCGAGGAACAGGCCCGCGCCCAGCAGGACGAGATCGACAAGGCACGCGAGGCCGAGGAGGCCGTGCGCCGCGCGGCCGAGGAAGAGGCCCGCCGCCGCGCCGATGACGAGGCACGCAACCGCGCCGCCGAGGAAGCCGCCAAGCGCGCGGCCGACGAGGCCAAGCGCCGCGCCGAGGAAGATGCCAAGCGCGCCGCCGAGGTCGCCGCGCGCGAG
>CAIMCI010000370.1 GCA_903839465.1 uncultured Pseudomonadota bacterium | reverse complement strand
TGAACGCCGGCGAGCCGGTGACGTTTACGGTCGTCGCGACGGGCGCCACCGCCTACCAGTGGCAACGCAACGGCGCGGCGATCAGCGGTGCGACCGGCGCTTCCTACACGCTCAGCCCGAGCACGACCGGCAACAACGGCGACGCCTACACGGTGGTTGCGTCCAATGCCGGCGGCAGCGCGACGAGCAGCCCCGCAGCATTGCGCGTCACGGGGGTGTCAGTGATCGCCGGCCAGCTCGGCGGCACCGGCTACGCCGATGGCCCGGTCAGCCAGGCCCGCTTCTGGGGACCGGCAGCGCTCGCCCTCGATTCGGCGGGCAACCTGTACGTCGCGGACTACAATGCCATCCGCAAGATCACGCCAGCCAGTGGCGCGACACCGGCAACGGTGTCGACGGTTGTCGGCATGCCCAGGAGCTGCGGCACACAGCTCGGTGCGGGATCCGCTGCCCTGCTCTGTTATCCCTTCGGTCTTGCGATCGGACCGGACGGCAGCCTCTACGTGCCCGACCTCTTCAGCTTGCATTCGATCCTGCGCATCGACCCGGCGACGCTGGCTGTCACGCAGTACGGCGCCGGTCTCGGCTGCGCCGGGCCGCCCGCCTTCGCCGGTACGACGCTCTACGTGCTCGACACCTGCGCGATTCCCGCCGGGGTGGTCAGCCTCGCGTCGAACACGGTCACGCCCTTCTCGGCGACCGGCGCGCAGTCGAGCGCCATCGCGGTCGATGCCGCGCAGAACCTCCTGGTCGCGGCCGGTCCGCAGCTCAGCCTGATCGCGCCGACCGGCGCCGTCACGGCGCTGGCCGGCAGCAGTACGGTCGGTTCGGCCGACGGCACCGGGGCGGCGGCCCAGTTCGGCTGCGAGTTTGACCCCGGTGGCCCGAATTTCAACACGGCCGCCGCCGGTATCGCCGGCGTGGCGGCCGCACCCGGCGGAATCTATTACGCCGCCGACTACTGCAACAACACGATCCGCAGGATCACGAGCGGCGGCGTCGTTACGACCCTGGCCGGGCAGGCCGGCAGTGCCGGCGAAGCCGACGGCACGGGTGCGGCCGCGCGCTTCTGGGGACCGGCGGGCATGGTCGTCGACCCGGCCGGCAATCTCTATGTCGCCGACTACCTCAATGCCCTCATCCGCAAGGTGACGCCGGCCGGCGCGGTCTCCACCTACGCCGGGCAGGCCTCACATGCCGGCTACGCCGACGGCAGCGGCGCGGCAGCCGCCTTCCGCTTTCCGGGCGGCATCGCCGCCGACACTAGCGGCAACCTGTATGTCGCGGACCGGTACAACGCGGTGATCCGCAAGATCACGCCGGCCGGGTCGGTCAGCACCTACGCGGGCGTGCCCGGCCAGCACGGCCTCGTCAACGGCGCCGCGACGTCGGCACGATTCAACCATCCGGGCAGCGTAGCCGTCGACGGCGCCGGCAACGTCTACGTCGCGGATACGCTCAACCGGGTAATCCGCAAGATCGACACGACCGGCATGGTCACCACGATCGCCACCGCACCGCCCGGTGAAGCTCCCTGGGCCGTCGCGGTCTCTCCGGCCGGCGACGTCTACTTCGTCGCCACCGCGGGCGTCTATGTGCTCAGCGGCACGACCGTCAACCAGCTCACCACGCTCCCCGGTGCGTTCGCCATCACCTGGGGGTCGGACGGCCGGCTCTACGTCGGGACCAATCTGTACCCGGCGGGCAGCGTCAGCGCGGTGACGACGAACGGGATGGTGACTACGATCACGAGCTCGGGGTTGGGCAGCATCAACGGTATCGTGCTGGCCGGGGACGGCAACCTGTACGTGGCCGACCGCGACTCGTCGGTCATCGTCAAGATCGTGCCGTCCACCGGCGTGAAGACGACGGTGGTCGGCAGCTCGACGCTGCCGCTCGGCGCGACGCTCGGCGGCCTGCCGGCCCGCCTCGGTGGGCCGACCGGGCTCGCGCTCCTGTCGACCGGCTCGCACGTGTCGCTGGCCGTGACCGACGCCTACGAACAGTCGGTGCTGCGTGTCGACCTGCCCTAGGCTTGACGGATGGCCGGCCGGTCACCACCGACCGGCGCTGGGGTAGCAGAGGTCCAAAGCCTGGGGGCGCACGATTCAGAACCAGACCCGGGTTACAGTCTGCTGACAGCGCGGGAACCGGACGAAGGCCCCGGTGCCAGCACGCTGCGGGCGGGCGCGTCGGCCGCCAATCGGCGTAACGTCATTGCCTGCGGCAGTGCGACGACCTAATATTCCCCCCGTCGGTCGCTCCCGGCCCCGCGCGGGCCTCGGTGCGCGGATGTTCCAAGGGACGCGGGTCATTACCCAGAGGGTCAGTTACGTGGGCAGAGATCACGATCCGGTAGCCGGCAAATGGTATCGCGACCTTGAGTCGGACGAGACCTTCCAGGTCCTGTCCGTTGACCCTGACGAAGAGCTGATCGAAATCCAGCATCTCGATGGCGACGTCGAGGAGATGGATACGGACGGCTGGGCGGAAATGGACCTCGATCCTGCCGAGGAGCCGGAAGGCTGGTCGGGCTCGGGCGACGACGACGACCTGGACGACGACGACCTCGACGAAGACGACTGGGACGACGACGAGGACGAGGACGACGACGACGATTTCGACGACGACGACGACAACGACGACTACTAGGCGGGACCGCGGCCGGCCTGGCCCCAGGAGGGCGCGCTGCGGGCGCCAGGGGCGCAGACGATGAGCGCTGACGCCGACACTTCCCGCGCCACCCGCGCCGAGGGCGACCTCGCCGCACTGCTGATGGCAGCCGTCGATGCCATCATCATCATCGACGCCGTCGGCCGCATCGAGACCTTCAACCCCGGTGCCGAACAGCTGTTCGGTTATGCCGCGGCCGACGTCATCGGCCGCGATGTGTCCATGCTGATGCCCGGCGGCGACCGTGAACGCCACTCCGGGTACCTGGCGGACTATTCCCAGACCGGACAGCGTCGCATCATCGGCATCGGTCGCGACGTGACCGCGCGGCGTGCCGACGGCAGCTGCTTTCCCGTCTTCCTCTCGGTCGGCGAGATCCGCGGCGGCGACCGCACGCGCTACGTAGGCATCCTGCACGATATGACCGCACGCCACGCGGCGCTGGAGGCGGTGCAGGCCGAGCGCGATCGCGCCGAACGCTACCTCGAGGTTGCCGGCGTCCTCCTCGTCGTCCTCGATCTCGGGCACCGGATCCAGCTCGTCAACCGGCGCGGCCTGGAGATCCTCGGCTACGAACTCGGGGAACTGGTCGGCGAGGACTATTTCGCCCGCCTGATGCCCGAAGACCTCGCCCTCGAACGACGGACGGAATTCACGCGCCTGTGCGCCACGGCCGGAACCGCAGCCGTGTCCGCCGAGGGCCCGGTACGGCGCAAGGACGGTACGCTGCGCACGCTCAGTCTGCGCGCCCGGATCATCGCCGACGCCAGCGGCGGCCGCGGCGGCTACCTGATCTCCGGCGAGGACATCACCGAACGGCGCCACGCCGAGCAGGAGCTGCGCAAGTCCGAATCGCTGCTGCGCGCGGCACAGGAAGTGGCGAACCTCGGCAATTTCGAAGTGGCCTGCAGCGATGGCAGCGTGCGCTGGTCCGACCAGGCCTGCCGCATGGTGGGCTTCGCCCGCGGCCAGGAACCGGCCAGCGTCGACGACTACCGGCGCACCTACGTGCATCCGGACGATCAGGAGCGGTTCGCCGCGGTCTGGTCGGCGGCACTCGGCGCGGGCACGCGCTTCGAGCTCGCCTACCGGATCGTCCGGCCCGACGGCGCGGTCCGCGACCTGCAGGGCATCGCCCAGCCACTGGGCCCCGGCCCGGGCGGACCGACGGTGCTCGGTACGCTGCTGGACATGACCGAGCGCCGGCAGGCCGAGGACGAGCTGCGCCAGAGCCATGACAAGCTGACCCACTTCGGCCGGCTGTCGACAATGGGTGAAATGGCCAGTGGTCTTGCCCACGAGATCAACCAGCCGCTGACCGCCATTGCGACCTATGCCCAGGCCTCCACGCGCCTGCTGGACTCGGGAACGGCCGATCCCGCCGACCTGCGCGAGGCGCTGGCCGCGATCACGCAGCAGTCGCTGCGGGCTGGCGAGGTGATCCGCCGCCTGCGCACGCTCGTCAAGAACCGCGAGACCCGGGCCGAGCCCCTCGACATCAACCGGCTGGTCCAGGAAGTCCGGGTCCTGGCCGAGACGGACGCCCGGGTCAACGACCTGCGCCTGGTGCTCGACCTGTCGCCCGCGGCGATGCCGCTGGTCGTCGCCGATCCGGTGCAGATCCAGCAGGTGCTGCTCAATCTCGTACGCAACGCGATCGATGCGACCCTGGACCGGCCGCAGGCGCCGCGCGAGGTGCGCATAAAGACGAGCCTGGTCGGCGATACGGAGGTCGAGGTCGCCGTGATCGATCACGGCGCCGGGATCGCGGCGAGCGTCGAGCCGCACCTGTTCGACGCCTTCTACACGACCAAGCCGGCCGGGACGGGCCTTGGCCTCGCCATCTCGAAATCCATCATCCGTGCCCATCAGGGCCGCCTCGCGCACCGCCCGAGCGACGGGTCCGGCACGACGTTCTACTTCACGCTGCCCTGCAACATCGGAGCCTGACATGACGGCAAAGACACCCTGCGTATTCGTGGTCGACGACGATGATGCGGTGCGCAGTTCACTCCGCCTGCTGCTGAAGTCGGTCGGTCAGCAAGCCGAGGCGTTCAGCTCGGCGCAGGCCTTCCTGGATGCCTTCGACCCGGACCGGCCGGGCTGCCTCGTGCTCGACATCCGCATGCCCGGCATGAGCGGCCTGGAGCTGCAGCAGAAGCTGAACGCCATGCACGCCATCACGCCGATCGTCTTCATCACCGGCCACGGCGACGTGCCGATGGCGGTGGAGGCGATGCAGAACGGCGCCGTGGACTTCATCCAGAAGCCCTTCCGCGACCAGGACCTGCTCGATCGCATCAACCAGGCTCTGGAAAAGGACAAATCGAACCGCAGCGGCCTCCTCGCCCGGGACGAGATCCGCCGCCGCATGGCGACGCTGACCCCCCGCGAGCGCGAGGTGCTCGACCTCGTCACGCAGGGCAAGGCCAACAAGGTGGTCGCCGGCGACCTGGACGTCAGCCAGCGCACGGTCGAGATCCATCGCGCCCGGGTCATGGAGAAGATGGAGGCCTCGTCGCTGGCGCACCTGGTGCGCATGGTGCTGGAGGCCGACCGGGACAGCTGACCGGGACGGCGGGCCGCAGCCGGCTAGGTAGTTCTCCGGATCCTCGCCGGCCACCGGCCTACCGATACTAGCCCCCGGTCCGGCGTGGCACTGGCCACGCCGCCCGTCCGCAACACCGGGGTCCGCGACACCGCTCCATGTGCAGCAATCCGTTCATCGACAGCCGGCCGACCGTGGTCGTGCTGGATGCCAACATCGCCGTGCGCAGTGGAGTCGAGGCGCTGCTGCGCACGCTGCCGACGCACGTGGCCGGTTTCGCGAGCGCCGGTGACTTCCTCGCCGCCGTCGACCGCGGCATGCAGCCCGACTGCCTCGTGGTCGACCTGTCGCTGCCTGACCTGTCGGTCGTCGCGCTCTTGGCGGAACTGAAACGCCGTGGCCGGTCGATACCGACCATCCTCCTGTCCGGCAACTCGGAGGTCGACAGCGCCGTGGAGGCCATGCGGGCCGGCGCGATCACCTGCATCGAGAAACCCTACATCGCCCGCTTCCTGCTCGAGCAGGTGGCGCCGCTCGTGGACCTCGGCGCCGCGGCGCCGCGCGACCGTCCGGCCTAGGACGCCGGCTGCCACTCGGCACGCGGCGCGAACTCGCTGACCTCGCCGAGCCGCTCGTAGAGCAGGCGCTCCTCGTCGCTGATCACCGGCGGCACGACGATCTTCATGACGACGTACTGGTCGCCGGCCGGCTCGCCCGGCAGGCCCCGGCCGCGCAGGCGCAGCTTCGAGCCCGCGCGGGCGCCGGCCGGCACCTTGAGTTCGACCTCGCCACCGAGCGTCGGCACCGACACCGTCGCGCCGAGTGCCGCCTCCCACGGCGCCAGCGGCAGGGCGAGCGTCACGTCCCGGCCGCTGACCTCGTAGAGCGGGTGCGGCACGAGGTGGACCTTGAGGTACAGGTCGCCGGCCGGACTGCCCGTGCCGTGTGCCGCGCCGCCCTGGCCGGCGAGGCGGATCTGCTGGCCGTCGGTGACGCCGGTCGGGATCGTCACGCGCAGCGTCCGGCTGCGGGTCTGCACCCGCCCGCCGACCACCTCGGGACGGTTGAGCTCGATGGTCTTCTGCGCGCCGGCGTAGGCCTCCTCCAGGGTCACGTCGAGCCGGGCGTGACTGTCGTCGCCGCGACCGTGAAAGCCGCGCGCGCCGCCGAAGGGACTGCGATCGCCGAACAGGCTCGAAAAGAAGTCGCTGAACCCGGCCTCGCCGCCCGGATCGCCGCGGAACTCGAAGCGACTGCCCCAGTCCGGTGGCGGACGGAACTGCTGGCCCTGCCGGTAGTTGGCACCCAGTTCGTCGTAGGCGGCCCGTTTTTCCGGGTCCTTGAGGACCTCGTAGGCCTCCTGGACCTGCTTGAACCGCTCCTCGGCCTTGGGCTCCTTGCTGACGTCGGGATGAAAACGACGGGCGAGCTTGCGGTAAGCCCGCTTGATGGCGTCCGCGTCGGCGTCGCGCGCCACCTCCAGCACCTGGTAATAGTCCTTGAACTCCATGGAGGAGGCAGCTCCTTCGCCGGTCGGGCGTCGCGTCATCCTACTGTTAGTCCGCAGATGGTGCGTCGGCGGTCGTTTTTCAAGCACCGGCACGGTCTATCGCCGGCTGCCGGCCCTGACCGTCCTTGACCTTCCTTTACCCATTAATTGCCCTTCATGGACGGCCGCGGCGGGTGGCCGGGGCCGGACCGGCGGGGTATCCTCTGCGCGCCATGTCCGGCCTCCCGCCAATCCGCCCGCCGCGCCCGGCCGACGCCCGGCCTGCCCTCCGCCGCTGGCCTGCCAGCGCCACGCGGGCGGGCTGAGCCGCACGTGACCTCTTCCTCCTCTCCGCCCGCCGACGCGCGGGCCCCGTCCTACTGGCTCTGGTTCGGCGCGGCACTGGCCTGGTTCGGAACGCTCGGCTGGCGGCCGCTGTTCAACCCGGACGAAGGCCGCTACGCGGAGATCCCCCGCGAAATGCTCGCCAGTGGCGATTTCGTCGTGCCGCACCTGAACGATCTCGTGTACCTCGAGAAGCCGCCGCTGCAGTACTGGCTGACGGCGCTCGCCTACCGCCTCTTCGGGCTCCATCCGTGGAGCGCGCGCCTCGTGACGGCGCTGGCGGCGGCGGGCGGGGTCGGCATCGTCTGGCTTCTGGCGCGCCGGCTCTGGGGACCCGCCCGCGCCGAGGTCGCGGCGCTCATGACGGCGAGCATGCTGCTCTACGTCTTCATGGGGGAACTGCTGACCCTCGACATGCTGCTCGCGACCGAGCTCCTCGCGGCCGTCGCCCTCTTCTGCGCGAGCCAGCTCGAGCGCGAACGCTCGCCCGCGCGCAGCCGCCGCCTCGTGCTCGGCTGCTGGGCCGCCATGGCGGCCGCCACGCTGACCAAGGGCCTCGTGGGCCTGGCCATACCGGGCGCGATCCTCGTCCTCTACACACTCGCCAGCCGCGACTACGCCGTGTGGCGGCATCTGGCCCTCGGGCGCGGCAGCGCGCTCTACGCCCTCCTGGTCGTGCCCTGGTTCGCCGCCGTCGAGGCCGCCCACCACGGGGCGTTGCGCTTCCTGATCGTGCACGAGCATTTCGAGCGCTACCTGACCAAGGTGCACGCCCGCTACCAGCCGGTCTGGTACTTCCTGCCGATCCTGGCGATCGGCGTCCTGCCGTGGCTGCCGCAGGTCGGGCGGGCGCTCGCCACGGGCTGGCGACGCGGCCAGCCGGCCGGCCAGTTCGATGCGCCGCGCGTGCTGTGGATCGCGGCCGTCTTCATCGTCGCGTTCTTCTCCATCTCCGACTCCAAGCTCGCGCCGTACATCCTGCCGGTGCTGCCGCTCGTGGCGCTGCTGGCGAGCAGCGACGGGCCGGCGGCCGACCAGGACCTGCGCCGCGCGGCCTTCGTCTCCGCGCTCCTCGGCGGCCTGCTGCTCGCGGCGCTCGCCGCCTACCCGGCCCTCGACCCGCATTCCCGGAACCTCGCCGTGGTGCGCTCGGCCGGGGTGTGGATCGGTGCCGCGGCCGCCGTCGTCCTCGTCGCGGGCGTCAGCGTGATCGCCACCCGACCGGCCCGCGCGGACGGCGTGCGGCGCCTGGCCGGCGCGCACTTTGCCGCCGCGCTCCTGCTCGCGACGGTCGGTGCGGGCTCGCTGAACTGGAAATACTCCGGCACCGTCGTCCTGCCGGAGCTCGCCGCCGGGCTGCGGCGGGCGCCGGCAGCCCCGGTCTACGCCTTCCGGACCTACGACTGGACCCTGCCGGTCTACACCGGCCGGGTGCTGATACCGGTCGAGTGGCGCGGCGAACTCGACTACGGCCTCGGCCACGAGCCGGACAAGGGCATCAGCGCCTACGCCGACTTCGACCGGCGCTGGCGCGCCGAGCCGCAGGCCTTCGCGCTGGTCGAACCGCCGGAACTCGCTACGCTGGCCGCGGCCGGCCTGCCCTACGTCCTTTTGAAGGCGACGCCTGAACTTGTGTTGATCAGCCGCGTCCAGCCGTAGACGATTCACCCCTGCCCGGAGCCCTGCCATGGCCGACTTCCTGCCGTTCACCCGCCCCACCATCGACGAGGACATGATCCGCGCCGTCGGTGACGTGCTGCGCTCGGGCTGGATCACCACCGGCCCAGAGGTGGCGGGCCTGGAGAGCGATCTTGCCGCCTATATCGGCGGCGGTCGTCAGGTCCGGGTCGTGACCTCGGCGACCGGCGCGCTGGAGATCGCGCTCAAGGTGCTCGGCATCGGCGCGGGCGATGAAGTGCTGGTGCCGGC
>CAIMCI010000369.1 GCA_903839465.1 uncultured Pseudomonadota bacterium | reverse complement strand
GACATACACGTTGCCGCCCCAGACGCGGTCGAGCAGCTGGCTGCGGCTGTAGACCCGCTCGGGGTGGGTCATGAAGAAGGACAGCAGCCGGTACTCGGTCGGACCGAGCGGCACGGTGCGCTCGCCGACCGTGACGCGGTGACCGGCGGCATCGAGCGCCATGCCGCCCGCCTCGACGACCTCGTCGGTGCCGACCGACGCGGTCCGGCGCAGCACCGCGTTGATGCGGGCGAGGAGCTCGCGCGGCGAAAAGGGCTTCGTGACGTAGTCGTCGGCGCCGCCCTCGAGGCCGCTGACCTTGTCCTGTTCCTCGGCACGCGCGGTCAGCATGATGACCGGCATTTCCTTGGTGTCCTTGTCCTTCTTGAGCGCCCGGGTGAGCTCGAGCCCGCTCATGTCCGGCAGCATCCAGTCGACGAGGACGAGGTCGGGACGGCGGTCCGCGACGCGCGTGCGGGCTTCCTTGCAGTCCTCCGCTTCGACCACCTCGAAGCCTGCCCGACGCAGGCCAAAGGCGATCATTTCGCGTATCGGACGCTCGTCTTCGACGATCAGGATCTGTCGCATAGGGGCGGGCCACCGGCGCCGGTTGGGAACCGCTTCATTAGAGGGTGCCATTGTTACGTCCCGGTGAAGCCCAGACTGCGCGACTGTCTCCAAACAGTCACCAAGACGTCATCTTACACCGGGCGCGGCGCCCCGGGCGGCCGCGACGAGCGGGTCGCCACCTCGTCGCGCAGGTAGGTCGGCAGGAGGTCCCAGGCGCTGACGGCGTACCCGGCGCTGAAGAGCGGCGCCGCCAGGCGCGCGATCGCCCCGGCACCCGGCAGGAGTTCTGGGTAGCTCGCGAGCAGCCGCCCGCCCAGCCGCTCGGCAAGTTCCGGTGCCGCCGCAAAGCCGTGCCCGGCGACGAGCACCGGCCCCTCGGCCGGCAGCTCGCAGGTGGCACCCGTCGTCAGTTCCTCGGTCAGGGCGGCGAGCGCCGGCAGGTCGATCGAGGTCGGGTCGGGGACGTGGAACCGGCCGAGGTAGAGCCCGCCGAGCCTGGCATCGAGGGCGGCGAGCACGGTGAGCGCACCCACGCCGAGGCGGCCGTCGACGCGCGCGGCATCGAGCGCGCCGAGGGCGAGCGCGGCGAGGTCCGAGACCGGCACGATCGGCAGCTCCGCCGCGAGGCCGAGGCCCTGCGCCACGCTGACGCCGATGCGCACGCCCGTGAACGCGCCCGGGCCCCGGCCGACGGCCAGGCAGTCGAGCGCGGCGAGATCGACGCCGGCAGCGGCGAGCAGATCGTCGACGGCGGCGAGAAGGTGCGTGCCGTGGCCGCGGCCGGGCCGCGACTGGAAGCCGGTGACGACGCCGTCGAGCGACAGCGCGACGCTGAGTGATTCGGTGGCGGTGTCGAGAGCGAGGATCTTCACGGCGCTCGCCCGGCGGCGGCGGCGGCCGCCGGGGGCCCCTCGCCGCCGGTCACGGCAGCGGCATCGGCAAGGGCCTCCTCGAGAAACTCCTCGACCGCGGCCAGCTCCTTCAGCACCGGAATCTCCGGCAGGCTGGCGAGGAACGAGCGCCCGTAGCCTTTGCTCGACAGGCGCGGATCGCACAGCATGATCACGCCGCGATCGTCGGTGGCGCGGATCAGCCGGCCGACGCCCTGCTTCAGGGCGAGCACCGCCTGCGGCAGCTGGCACTCCGTGAAGCCGTTGCGGCCCTCGCGGCGCAG
>CAIMCI010000368.1 GCA_903839465.1 uncultured Pseudomonadota bacterium | reverse complement strand
GGTACCTGACGAGCATCTGGCCGCTGGTGCTGGCCATCCCGGCGCTGACCGTGGTCGCGGGCCTGTCGACGGTCTTCATCGCCAACCATCGCGCCGACCCGATCATCGAGGGCGGTGCGCGCCCGGATATCGCGGCCGCGCACGCCCTGCCGGCGGCCGACGCGCTGGCTCGCAGCCGCCAGCTCGCCGGCGCGCTCGCCCTCGACGGGCGAACCGTCACCGTTACCTTAGAAGGCGACGGCGAACTGCCCCCGAACCTGACCGTCGTCCTCGCCCATGCCGGTCGCGAAACCTACGATCAGGTGTTGAGCGCCACGCCGGTCGGGCCCGGCAGGTACCGTGCAGGCCTGCCGGAACTGCCACACGGGCACTGGTACGCCGAAGTCGCGCCCGAGGCCCGCGACTGGCGCCTGACAGGCCAGTTCGATGCCGGCGCGGCAGAGGTCACGCTCGCGCCGTATCCCGTAGCGCCGTGACGCCGATGCCGCCGTGCTATCACTGCGGCGAGCCGATCGAGGCGCGCACGGCGCGCCATGCCCTGATCGCGGGCAGCGAGGTCGTGCTCTGCTGCGCCGGGTGCGAGGCCGCGGCGCTGCTGATTTCCGGCGCCGGCCTCGGTGACTACTACCGCTGGCGCAGCGCCCCGGCGCCGCGACCGGCCGATCTCGCCACCGACCGCTTTGCGGCCTTCGATCGGGACGAGGTGCTCGCAACACAGGCCCGCGGCCCGGACGGCACCGTGGTGCTGCAGCTTTTGATCGAGGGCACGCGCTGCGCGGCATGCTCCTGGCTGATCGAGCAGCGCCTCGCGCAGCTGCCGGGCGTCCGGCAACTGCGCCTGAACCCGGCGACCTCGCGCGGCGAGCTCACTCTCGACGTGGAGCGCACCGCCGTGTCGGCGGCGCTCGCCGCGATCGCCGGTCTCGGCTACACGCCACATCTGCTCGGGCAGACCGACACGCTGGAAGTTGCCACCCGCGAACGGCGCACGGCACTGAAGCGCCTGGTGGTCGCCGGTTTCGGCATGATGCAGGTCATGATGATCGCGGTGGGCCTGTACGCGGGCGCCTTCCACGGCATCGAACCGGTCGTCCGAACCTACCTGCGCGTCGCCAGCCTCATCATCACGACACCCGTGACCGCGTATGCCGCCTGGCCGCTCATCCGCGGCGCACTGGCTGGCCTCCTGAACCGCCAGGTCACGATGGACCTGCCGGTCACGCTCGGGATCCTCGGTGCCTACGTCGTCAGTGCCGTGAACACCTTCACCGGCCACGGCGAGGTCTACTTCGACTCGGTGGCGATGTTCGTCTTCCTGCTGCTGCTCGGCCGCTACGTCGAGATGGTGGCTCGCCACCAGGCCGGCTCCACGACCGATGCGCTGGCGAGGCTCCTGCCGGTCACCGCGCGCCGGCTGCGCGCCGACGGCAGCGAGGAAGCCGTGCCACTCGCGGCGCTGGCAGCGGGCGACCACGTCAGCGTCCCGGCCGGCAGCGCCTTCCCGGCCGACGGCATCCTGCTCAGCGCGTCGGCGGACGTCGACGAGTCGCTCCTGACCGGCGAGGCCGCGGCCGTCGGCAAGCGCACCGGTGATGCCGTCATCGCCGGATCGGTCAACCTCTCCGCGCCCGCCATGGTCGAGGTCGCCGCCACCGGGTCCGGCACGGTGCTCGCCTCGATCGTCCGGCTGCTCGAGCGCGCGCAAAGCGACCGGCCCCGGTTCGCGCAGACCGCCGATCGGATCGGCGCGCTGTTCCTGCGCTACCTGCTGCTGGTCGCGGCCGCGGTCGGCGCCGCGTGGCTCGTGGTCGATCCGGGCCGGGCGTTCGAGGCCACGTTCGCGGTGCTGGTCGTCGCCTGCCCGTGCGCACTGTCGCTCGCCACACCCGTTGCGATCGCCGCGGCGACCGCGCGACTCGCCCGCGACGGCCTGCTCGTCACGCGCGCGGATGCCCTCGAATCGCTGGCCACCGCCGACCACGTCGTGTTCGACAAGACCGGCACGCTCACGGCCGGGCACCCGGTTCTGGCCGGCGTCACGACGACCGGTGCGCTCGACGAGGACGAATGCCTCGCGCTCGCCGCGGCGCTCGAGCGCGGCTCCGGCCATCCGCTGGCCGAGGCGTTCGCGGCCGTCGGCGGCGAGGCGACCGTCGTGCGCCCGGTCACTGCCCAGCGCGTCGTCGCCGGTGCCGGCGTCGAGGGCAGCGTCGGCGGCCGCTGGCTGCGCATCGGCCAGGCGGCGTTCGTCGCCGAGCTGAGCGGACCGAAACCCGCGCGCTTCGACGACGAAGGCATCCACCTCGGCTGCGCCGGGCGCTGGCTCGCGCACTTCGCGATCGAGGACCGGCCGCTCGGCGAAGCCGCCGCGGCCGTGCGGGCGCTGCGCGCCCGCGGCCTCGACGCCGAGATCCTGAGCGGCGACTCGGAGGCGAGCGTCGCGCGCGTCGCCCGCTCGCTCGGCATCGGCCAGTTCCTCGGCCGCGCCACGCCCGGGGCGAAGCTGGCGAGCATCGAGGCATTGCGCGCGGCGGGCGTCCATCCGCTCGTCGTCGGCGACGGCGTCAACGACGCGCCCTGCCTCGGCGCTGCGCACGCCTCCGTGGCCGTCGGCGCCGGATCCGCGCTCGCCCAGTCGAGCGCGGATTTCGTGATGATCGGCCAGCGGCTCGATCAGCTGGCGCCCGCCGTGGACACGGCACGCCGGACGCTCGCGGTGATCCGCCAGAACCTCGCGTGGGCCGCGTTCTACAACGTCGTTGGCCTGCCGGCCGCGGCGCTCGGCTACCTGCCGCCGTGGCTCGCGGCGGTCGGCATGTCGGTGAGCTCGCTGATCGTCGTGCTGAACGCCTCGCGCCTGATGCGGCCCGGCCGGGAAGCCACGCCCGGCAACCCCGCGCACCGGCCGCGACCCGCGGCGCTGGCGACATGACGATCCTCTTCGTCCTCATCCCGCTCGGCCTGGTGCTCACCTGTGGCGCGGTGTGGGCCTTCTTCTGGGCGGTCTCCTCGGGACAGTTCGATGATCTCGAGTCGCCGGGCTGGTCGGTCCTGAGCGACCGGCCACGCCATCCGCCGTCGGGTCCGCCACCGTGAACCCGGGACTGGGCGCCGCAGTGCTGGCCGGGCTCGTCGGCAGTTCGCACTGCGCCGCGATGTGCGGCGGCATCGCCGCGGCCTTCGGCGCCAGGCCGGCGACACCGTACGGCATGGTCGGGCGCACCGTGCGGTTCAACCTCGGACGGCTGGCCGGCTACGCGCTCGTCGGCGCACTGCTCAACGCGGTCCTGTCGGCCGGGGGCGGCCTGCTGCCGGTCACACAGGCATCGCTTGCGCTGCGGCTGATCGCGGCGCTCTTCATGGCCGCGCTCGCGCTGCGCCTGCTGACCGGCCGCGATCCGCTGGGCCTCGAGCGCGCCGGGCTCGCCTTCTGGCGACGCATCGCGCCCCTGTCGGGCCGTGCGCTTCGCCTGCCCGACGGCGTGCGGCCGCTGGCGCTGGGCCTCCTGTGGGGGTTCATGCCCTGCGGGCTCGTCTACTCGGTCCTCCTGATCGCCGCGGCGGCGCCCGACCTTCGCACCGCGGCGATGACGATGGCGGGCTTCTGGGCCGGCACCCTGCCGACCCTGCTCGCCGTCGGCGTCGGCAGCACGGCGGGGCTCGCCCGCCTGACCCGCACGCGGGACTTCGCGCCGGCCGCGGGCGTC
>CAIMCI010000367.1 GCA_903839465.1 uncultured Pseudomonadota bacterium | reverse complement strand
GCGTTCTGCAGGAAGCGCAGCCGCTCGCTCAGTGCGGGGTTGTCGCCCACCACCAGCACGCCGGCGATGAGGTCGGAGTGGCCGCCCAGGTACTTGGTCGCCGAATGCATGACGATGTCGATGCCGTGTTCGAGCGGGCGCTGCACGATCGGGCTGGCAAAGGTGTTGTCGGCGGCCGACAGGATGCGGTGTTTGCGGGCGAGCCTCGCCAGCGCGCCCAGGTCGGCGAGCTTGAGCGTCGGGTTGGTCGGCGTCTCGATCCATAGCAGCCGGGTGTCCGGCCGGATCGCTGCCGCCACCGCCGTAAGGTCGGTCAGGTCCACGAACGAGAAATCAAGGCCCGCCGACGAGCGGCGCACGCGCTCGAAGAGCCGCCAGCTGCCGCCGTAGAGGTCGTCGCTCGCGATGACATGGCTGCCGGCCGGCAGCGAGTCGAGCACGGTCGCAATGGCGGCGAGGCCGGAGCCGAAGGCGAATCCCGCCGTGCCGCCCTCGACACTGGCGACCCCGCGCTCGAACGCGTCACGGGTCGGATTGCCGCTGCGCGCGTAGTCATAGCCCTGGTGGATTCCGGGGCTTGCCTGGACGAACGTGGACGTGGCGTAGATCGGCACCGACACGGCGCCGGTCGACGGATCGGGATGCTGTCCGCCGTGGATGGCGCGGGTCCCGATCGCCGGCTGGCCGCGGGATCCTCGTTTTTTCGACTGGGCCACGGTCAGTTGCTCCTGCGCAGGAAGTTCAGCAGATCAAAGCGGGTCACGAGGCCGACGAAGCGGCCGTCGTCCACGACGATGCCGACATGCCCGCGCGCGAAGAACGGGCGCAGATCCTCGATCGGTGCTTCGCTCGTCAGGGTTTCGAGGGTTCCGGACATGACCCCGGCGACCGGTGTGTCGAACGTGACCTTGCCCGACGCATCGAGCAGCGCCTCCAGCAGGTCGGTCTCATCGACGAGACCGAGCACGACGTCGGACTCGACGACCGGCAGCTGCGAGACGTCGGCGGTCTTCATGCGCTTGAACGCCGTGCGCAGCGTATCGTTGCGCGTGACGCTGACGGTCGCGCCGTCGGCATGGCGGCGGACGATCAGGTCGCGTACCCGGCCGGTCCGGGCCGGCATCGAGACGAAGCCCTCCTCTTCCATCCAGACGTCGTTGTACTGCTTGGACAGGTACTTGCCGCCGGTATCGCAGACGAAGGTGACGACGCGTTTCGGCGTGGTCTGCGCGCGGCAGTAGCGCAGCGCCGTGGCCAGCAGCGTGCCGGCCGAGGATCCGCCGAGTACCCCCTCGGCCTGCAGCAGGAGCCGGGCCGTGGCGAAGCTCTCGGCGTCGCTGACCGAGTGCGCTTCTGAAATCAGGGCCAGATCGAGGTTCGGCGGCACGAAATCCTCGCCGATCCCCTCGACGGCCCAGCTCTTGGCCGGCAGCATTTCGCCGGTTTTGACGAGGTGAGCCAGCACCGATCCGACCGGGTCGGCGAGCACCATGCGTGTTTTGGGCGACACGCGAGCGAAATACCGGCCAAGCCCGGTCAGCGTGCCACCGGAACCGACGCCGGCGACGATCGCGTCGACGTCGCCGTTCATCTGCGCATGAATCTCCGGCCCCGTCGTGCGCTCGTGCGTCTCCGGATTGGCGGGATTGCCGAACTGGTTGGCGTAAAAAGCGCCCGGCGTGGCCTTGGCGAGCCGCTCGGCCCGATCGTGATAGTAGTCCGGATGGCCCTTGCCCACGTCCGAGCGCGTGATGTCGACTTCGGCGCCAAGGGCGCGAAGGTGCAGGATTTTTTCACGGGACATCTTATCGGGGACGACCAGGTGGACCCGGTATCCCTTGCTCTTGCCGACGAGCGCGAGGCCGAGGCCCGTGTTGCCGGCGGTGGCCTCGACGACCGTTCCGCCCGGACCGAGGAGGCCGGCCCGCTCCGCGGCCTCGATCATCGACACGGCGATCCGGTCTTTGATCGATCCGCCGGGATTCTGGTTCTCGAGCTTGAGGAAGAGCTCGCAGCGGCCGGTGTCGATCTTGGTGACCTTGAGCATCGGCGTGTTGCCGATCAGGTCCAGAACCGTGTCGACAGGCGGCGGGGCGCTCCCTGTGCTGCTGGGGTTGCTCATTAAACCTCGCTGCTCGGATCGGGTGGTGCGGGTCGGGTGACGGGCTCG
The DNA here is from genome assembly GCA_903839465.1 of uncultured Pseudomonadota bacterium. Lineage (GTDB taxonomy): Bacteria > Pseudomonadota > Gammaproteobacteria > Steroidobacterales > Steroidobacteraceae > CAIKMS01. The sequence goes on along the minus strand of CAIMCI010000367.1, from coordinate 13,705 downwards.
CCTTACCCTGCGATTATGCCGTGTCGGGACCGCGGTGTGGGTGCCTCAGGGCTCGCCCCGGGCGACAGGCCGTCAAATTCGATTTCGCAGTCGACCCCACGGCTCGTTGGGGCCGACCTGCCGGGAGCGTCCAGGTGCGCAACAGGTGTCCGATCGGGGTCGCGGGTCTCATTCTCGGGGTTCTGGCCTGGCAGTCCTCGGCGCGCGGTGCGCCGGCAACCACGACCGAAATCCTTGGCCAGCTGCCGAGCATCGAAATGGTTTCGCTGTCGCCGAACGGCCAGCAGCTGGCGTTCGTGCGCACCGACGGTGAAAACCGGATCGCGCAGGTCTACAGCTTCGAGCAGCACGCCGTCATATCCGCCACCCGCGTGTCCGGGCAGAAGCTGCGTTCGATCGAGTGGGCGGATGACGACCACCTGATCGTCGAAACGTCGGTGACGACTCTGCCAGCCGGTCTCGTCGGGCGGCGCGGCGAGTGGTACCTCGGCCAGTCGATCAACGTGAAGAAAAGGCACGTCGTTGCCCTGGATTTCCAGATCGATGACGCCGAAACGATGAATGTGCTTCTCTCGCCCGTGACCATTCGCATTGTCAAGGGCAAGGCCATCATGTTCGCGGAAGGATACTTCGTAGCGGGCGGCCTGCTCGTCGACGGCCTGTTCACGATCGATCCCGAGACGGGCCGGACGGCGAAGGTCGGCGAGTCCTATGCCAACCGGCAGGACTGGCTGATCGGCGAAGACGGCACCGTGGTTGCGTTGCTGGAGTGCAACACAGACAAGAAGCGCTGGACGCTCAAGGCGCGCAAGAACGGCCACCTCACGACCATCGCCACCGGCGAGATGCTGATCGACAACCCGAGTCTTGTAGGGCTGACCGACGACCCGAACGTGGCCGTGATGTCCGTCCGCGAGGACGAGGTCTGGCACGACAGACGCGTCTCCCTCGCCAACGGCGAGTTCCTTGGAGACTACGAACCAGGCCTTGGTACCGACCGCCTGATCGTCGGTCGACTGACGCCCAGAATCGTCGCGGCGCACGAAGTCGCGAGCGATCAGATACGGTTCCTCGATCCTGCCATCCAGAGCCAGTGGGAAACGATCGTCAAGGCACTCGATGCGACCCGCGTCACCTTCGACAGCGCGTCGGATGACCGTAAGCGATGGGTCGCGATAGCCAGCAGCCAGACCGACGGCTATGGCTATCACCTCTTTGACCTCGATGCTCGGCGCGGCAAGAAGGTGGCGGATATCTACCGCGATCTCCCGACCGTCGCGGAACGGAAGGCCTACGGCTACGAGGCGAAGGACGGCCTGAAAATTCCGGGCGTACTGACGCTGCCGCCCGGTCGGAAGCCGGAAAAGCTGCCGCTGGTCGTGATCGCCCATGGCGGACCGGCTGCCCGAGTCACGACCGATTTCGACTGGTGGGCGGAAGCGTATGCCCTGGAGGGATACGCCGTGCTCGAACCGAACTTCCGGGGCTCGACCTTATCCGAGGCCCACCTCAAAGCCGGCTACGGCGAATGGGGTCGAAAGATGCAGACGGACCTCTCGGACGGCGTGCGCAGTCTCGTGAAGGACGGCATCGTGGATCCGCAGCGGGTGTGTATTGTCGGGGGGAGCTATGGCGGCTACGCCGCGATGGCTGGCCCGACACTCGATCCGGGCGTGTATCGCTGCGCGGCCGCGGTAGCGGGCATCTCCGATCTGGCGCGGTTTGTTCGCTGGTCAAACGGGGACCGGCTCTTTGGCCAATCGCAGGCCCAGCGCTACTGGAGTCGGTTCATGGGAGTCACGGGCACCGACGATCCGCTCCTGAAGACGATCTCGCCGGTACAGCACGCCGCCGTCGTGACAGTGCCGATGCTGCTCGTCCACGGCAAGGACGATACGGTCGTGCCCTACGAACAGAGTGAAGTCATGCGTGATGCCCTGACCAAGGCCGGAAAGAACGTCGAGTTCGTGACTCTCAAAGCCGAGGACCACTGGCTGTCGCGCAGTGCCACGCGGTCGCAGATGCTCAGTGCCACCGTAAACTTTCTAAAGAAGTACAACCCGGTTGACTGACCAGTGTTACCGGTACAAGGTCGATCAAGTCTGCACGATCGGCAGTCCGAGAGGGCGCCGAACGGCGCCCGCGGCCACGTCCGCTTTCGCACCAGAGCGGAGCTTCGCGGACGTCTGCAATGGGGCAGGAGCTGCCTGGGATTGTGCGTCGCGGCAATCGTGACGCCGGACGTTTTCTACACCACCGGTCCGTCATTTCGAGGACGCGCTTTCCCGAGCCCCATCCAACTGGACAAGACGGACACGAGATCGGTACCTTGGCTTTGAGCCAGAGCGAGTGCTTTTCACCCTCCGCCCTCGGAGCATTTTCAGATGGTTGAACCAACAGTGGCTGCCCAATGGCATCTGGCGCAAATCAACGTTGGGCGACTCGTGGCCCCACGCGGTGATCCGCGTGTGGCACCTTTCTTCGATGCGCTGGATCGCATCAATGAATTGGCCGAGAAATCCGCCGGCTTCATTTGGCGTCTGAAAAGTGAATCTGGCAATGCCACTGATATTCAGACGACATCGGATGCGCTCTTTCTCGTAAACATGTCGGTGTGGAGCGACGCGGAAGCGCTGTTTGAGTTCGTGTACAAGAGCGCACACACACCGGAGATGGCGAGGAGACGGGAGTACTTTGAGCGCTTTGAGGGGGCCTATCAGGCTCTTTGGTGGGTGCCGGCGGGACACGTACCGAACGTAGATGAAGGGTTATCGCGCCTCTGGCGCCTTGATCATTACGGGCCAACGCCCGAGGCGTTCACCTTCAAAGTACGCTTTGCCGAACCGGGGGTGCCGCACGCGCCGGTGGACATGCAACCCGATCCATGGTGCGTTGGCAGGTCCTGACGACCCGCGTCATCCTGGGATTGATGTGGCTTCGCCGGCTGGCGCAGACACTGACGCTCGCCAACCACTGCACCGGGACAAAACCAACGGCAAGACCGGTTTTCCGGCCTTTAATCCTTCGTTCAAAATCCGGGGATCGGCCGTCGTACTACATCCCTTAGAAATCGTTTCAGTGCCCACCGGCCAGCCGGGTGAAATCTTCAGCTCACTCAGCAGCGACAGTCAAATGATCATTGCCGCTCTCGACGAGTTGACAAGCCGGGCAGGGAAATAGTTCGGCGCCCGCATGCAGAAGTCCTTGCTCGTCTGCTTAAGCGATGGACCGGACGGGAATCGGCGAGCCCGTTCGCCTGGTTACAGTTGGTTTTCAGAGTGCCCTGAACGCTGGCATACGCTACGGGGCGAATCCAGCCTCGTTGCCCTGAAACCTCGGAAGAGGTACACGTCCGCCGAGGATCGCTATCACGACAGGTTATAGGAGTTCTATCGCATGCTGCCAACGGCGCCCAGGCCCCGAGTCTCCTTGTTGATTCTTGCGCTTATCCTGTCGCCTGTTGCGGCTGCAGACGGGGTCGCGCGCGCGGCAACTACTGGCGGTCTGCCGCTGCAATTGGTGGCCGATATTCCGCTCGGAGGTCATCCAACGCGGCTCGACTACGCAAGCTTCGATTCGGGCCGGCACCTGCTCTTCATTGCCCATCTGGGCGATAGCGAAGTGATCGTAGTCGACACGAAGAGCCGCGTGGTTGTGACCCGTATCCCGGGTGTCAGTCGGGTGCACGGTGTGCTCGCGATACCGGAGTTGGGTGTCGTATACGCGTCTGCCACGGGTACCAACGAAGTGGTTGCGATCGATGAATCCACTCTGAAAGTGATCGCTCGAATGCCCGGTGGGGTATATCCAGATGGCCTGGCCTACTCGCCCGAAACTCACAAGGTCTACGTTTCTGATGAACACGGTGGCACCGACACCGTGATCGACGTGCGAATCAACCAACGGGTAGCCGCGGTGCAGATCGGCGGAGATATCGGAAATACAATGTACGACCCGACGACGCACCACATGTTCGTCAACGCGCAAACCACAGCAGAGCTCGTGGAGGTCGATCCGGCCACCGACCGTATCGTCCGGCGTCTAAAGGTACCGGGCGCCAAGGAAAATCACGGTCTGCTCATCGACCCCTCGACCAACCGCGCCTACATAGCCTGCCAGGGCAACGACCAGTTGATCGTCCTGGACCTCAGCACGGGCAATCGGATCGCGACCGTCCCGGTTGCCAAGGATCCCGATGTGCTCGCGCTCGACGCCGAACGAGGTGAGCTCTACGTGGCGGGAGAGTCCGGCGAAGTGTCGCTCTTTAAGCTGACGCACGACGGCGTTCGCACGATAGCCTCGGGACATCACGCGGACTACGCTCACGTTGTCGCTGTGGATCCGGCTTCGCATGAGGTGTATTTCCCGTTGCAGAACGTCTCTGGCAAGGCGCAACTCCGCATTATGCGGCCGTCGCTCTAGGTACGCGACGTCCGCTCGCGTGAAACCTGATGCAGGCGGGGTGGTAGTCGTAAAGTCTAAGCGGGGTCGGGAAGTTCTTAGAGATCGAATCGGCTCGAGACCGCCGCCGGACAGGTCAGGCGCGTCGCTCTGGTGGGTCACAGCATCGCGGACGTTCCCGCGGGGCAGCCAAAGGTCAATTGCGGACCGGGTCGGGGAGCGCTACGGAATGAGAACACCGCTGCTATCTGGCGCGTTCGCGGCACTGGTCGTGGGGTTGCTGGCGGCGGTTGGTACGCCCGCGGAGGCGGCAGAAAGGCCTGAAGGGGTCAGTGCCGGCTTCAAGGCAGGGCCGTGGCTTGAGGATCTCAAACAGGCAGAGCAGGCCTTCGCTGAGAAGTACGCCAATCTCGACTGGGCTCTACGGGAGCGTGAGGTCGACTGGGTGGCGCTGTTTGATGAAACGAGACGACGTGTGGAAGGCGCTTCCGATGTCTCACAGGCCCGAGCGGCATTCGAGCGATTAACACGGAAATTGGGCGATGGCCATGTCGTGTTTCGGTGGCCCGCAGGAAAACAGCACGCCCGATTGCCGGCTGCGCCCTGCGAATCTCTCGGCTATGACGCGCGGATGCTCGCGGCACCGGTTGCAGCGCTTATACCTGGCTACGTGCCCATGAAGGACGGCGGACCCGCCGAGTTTCCGTCCGGAACCGTCAGGGTCGGCCACCATACCGTGGGCGTCATTAGGATCGGGATATTTGCTCCTCAGGGCGTTCCGGCGCTGTGCGCTGCGGCGCTTGAGGCGTTGCAAATTCCCCCGGACACCCCGTGCGACGATGCGTGCGCGGACCGTGTTGAAGCCTGGGCGGCCGACCGAATGACCTTCGACCTCGCGTACCGGCTGCGCGAGGTGCAGGCGGCTGGAGCCGAAGTCCTGCTGTTGGATCTCGCCGAAAACGGCGGTGGGACGGAGTGGGCGGAAGCCGCCGCCCGGATGGTTACCGCGATCGAATTGAAGTCGGAGAACATCGGCTTTGTGCGCGGGTCGCATTGGTCCAAAGCACTTTTGGACAAGCTTGACGAACTGCGCGTCGCGACCGAAGTCGCGAGTCCGGAAGACCGTCCCTACTTACTGGCTCTGGCCGAGCGGGTTGAGGGACTCAGGCGTGAAGCGGACACAGCCTGCGATTCGAAGGAGATTTTGCAGCCACGATCTGCCAGTTGCCCGTGGTTGGTCAGTGGCTTATTCGCGACGGGTCTTCTTGCCGCCGAGTCCACCGAGATCCGAGGCAAGTCGTGGGAGCCCAGTGTCTTTCGTCCTGCAAAATTCCGCTATCCGAAAGGCGTCTGGAACGGGCCACTTGCAGTGCTGGTCGACGGTAACACGGCGTCGGCCGCCGAGGAATTCACGGCTGTACTCCAGGACAACAAAGCCGCGGTCGTGATCGGTGCACCGACCGCCGGGGCGGGTTGCGGCCATACGAATGGCGGAACACCCACGACGCTCAGTCACAGCCGCGGTGTCCTCGAGTTGCCGGATTGCGCGAGATTTCGCGTCGACGGAACTAATGAGGTCATGGGAATTCAACCCGACGTCCTGATCGGGTTGAGAGCAGCCGACGGGCCTCATCGCAAGGGTCGCAGAGTCGAGGCGGGCCTTGCGGCGGTTGTCGAACAGGCGTTCCAACTGCACCGGGCCGCCGCGGTCCCGGCTCGCTAACGTCCGGGCGCGATTTACCGATGGTGGCCCGACCCGGAGCGCGGTTCGAATCGGAGGTCTTCGAATGGCTCGCCCCTGGTCGGCTGGCTGGCGGGGCGTCTGCCGTCGCTACCTCGTCGTCCGCCGATTCGAACGCCCGGGTCGCCAGGTTGGACTTTCGCATTCCACCGGAAACTGGCAGTGGCCACGTCGAATTGTGACGCGGACGCGGGAGGTTCTCGAGTACCGCCAGGGCTAAGAACCGGACTAATATCGGTGAGCACCGTGCGGGAGGCGAACGGTCACGGTCACCTCGAGGGTGGCTAACCGGACTGACGGCGATACCGATATGGCAATGCGGAGCGTAGCTTGACGACGAAGAAACCTCCCGAAAAGACGGCTTTCGTGCTGATGGGTGGCGGCAGCCTGGGCGCTATCCAGGTGGGCATGCTGGCGGAGCTGATCTCTAACGGCCTGCGCCCGGACATGATCGTCGGCGTATCGGCGGGGGCGCTCAACGGCGCGTTTCTGGCGTTTGACCCGAGTCCCGACACGGTGGACCGCATGACATCGTTGTGGACCCGTATGACGACGCGTCGGGTGCTGGGCTTGTCCTGGCGCTCCCTGCTGGGCTTCTGCGGCCTTCGCGACCACGTGGCGAGCCCGGGCGGACTGCAATCACTCCTCAGGAGCGAACTCCCTTACCGGACCTTCGCCGAGGCCGCGGTGCCGCTGCACGTGGTCTGCGCCGACCTCGTTACCGGCGTTGAGGTGGTGATATCGGATGGCGACATCGACACCGCCGTTCTTGCGAGCACGGCCATCCCCGGTGTCTTTCCGCCGGTTGCATACCGAGGCCGCTTCCTGGTCGATGGCGCGATAACAAGCTGTACGCCGATTTCCGTGGCGGCGACCCAGGGTGCGACGCGCATCATCGTGCTGCCGTGCGGCTTCGCCTGTGCGCAGACCGCCGTGTCGAAGTGGGCGGTCGGCAGGGCCATGCACGCGATCACGCTGCTCGGTGCCAGCCAACTCCGGCGCGATTACCAGCACTACTCGGCGTCGGTCGTGATGCGCATCGCGCCACCGCTGTGTCCGCTCAGCCAGTCATCGTTCGATTACTCGAACGGCGCCGCGCTTGTCGCCCGGGGGCGGGCCTCCACGCGGGCCTGGATTGATGGTGGGGGGCTCGACCGGGGCGACTTTCCGGACCAGCTGCAACCGCACACGCATTGAAGTGACCTCCGGTGCGGTCCTCCGACTATGTCACCCGCTGGCGACCCAATATCGCCTGTGGGCTTTCGCGCGATACGGACCTGCCTTTGGCCGAGATCGGCCTGCGGGTCGGCTATCAAGGCCTGCCGGCGTTCAGTCGTGCGTTCACGGCGCAGGTGGCGTTGCGGGCGGCGCAGTGGCGTCAAGCACCTGATATTGCGTTGCCGCGAAAAGTGTTGGCGCGGCGCCTGTTGCCGGAAACAGTCGTTCAGCTTCGTGCCGTAAAAGTACTCGCTGGCTCCACACGGCATTTACCAGCGGTGAGACTGGTCAACCAGGGATGGCGTGCTCGCGGATTCCTACGCAGCGTCCGTCACGACCTGGCATGCGATCGAGCGCGCGCCGCGAAGGGAGTTGGTGACCAGGCAGACCTTTTCGGCACGCTCCAGTAGCTCCGTGGCCTTGGCCGCGTCGACTCCCACCGGAACCCTCAGCACGACACGGGTGACGTATTTCGTAAAGGACGTCACCCCCGCGGCCCGTTCTAGCGTGCCCTCCACCTCACACTCCAGCTGGTTCCATACCAGCGAGCCAGCCCGAGCGACCGCGCGGAACGTCAGGACGAAGCAATCGGCGATGGCGGCCACGAGCAGCGTCTCGGGTGACCAGACGCCACCGGGTCCGTCGAACTCTGGCGGTGGAGCCGTCGTGAGGGCGGGAGTTTCCGGGGAGCTGACGGATACCAAACCGGTCGCATTCGCCGCGGCGCTGGCGCGGTAGTGGTGTGGATATGGATGCATAAGTCGTTCCTCAGACAGAACCGGAGGCGGAGACTTGATCTGCCCGCATGACCGGCAGGCCGGCGGCGGCCCATGCCGCGATGCCACCAGCCAGATGAGTGGCCCGCGGGGCACCGTTCGCCAGCAGTCGCTCGGCGGCCTGCAAGGACCGCTTGCCGCCGGCGCAGTGAAACACCAGCGTGCGGGTGTCGTCCTTCGGTAAAGCCTGTACATCGAGGCTGGACAGCGGGAAAAGCAGTGCGCCGGGGATGCGTTCGTTCAGATACTCGGCCGGCTCCCGGACATCCACGAGCCAAGCGGTTCGCTTCTTCAGCGCGGCGGCCAGCGTTGCCGGCTCGATCGTCTCGACGGTAGGGGAAAGCGAGTTCATGACAAAGGACCTCTCTTGGACGACGTGGTGCGGGTGGCGGCGGCGGGGCCACAGAAGAGCTTATGAAGCAGTTTTGCGAGCGCCGCGCCCTCGGGTCCGGCTAATCGATACCACACGCTTTGCGCATCCCGCCGCCTCGCAATCAAGCCGGCCGCCTCGAGAATGGCAGCGTGCTGAGACAGCGCAGGTCCAGTCAGGCCCGTGCCCTTACTCAACTGTCCCGCCGTCTGCTCGCCCTCGGTCAGCAGGCACACCATCCTCAGGCGTCCTGGGTGCGCGACGGCACGAAGAAACGCCGTTGCCCGCTCCGCGGCGAGATCGAGCTCGGCCAGGGCCTGATTCGCTGCGCGCATCGTCAGGGCGCGAGGATTGCCATCGATGGCAAACGTGGGCTGTACCGAGGAAAGGTGTCGGATAAGGTGGACATGGCGTGTGCTACCTGATTGGTCCTAGGCAGTTTGCCTGAATTTGCGAAATTACGCAAGTACGCAAATAATGATGCATGCCAGTGCCTGCCGTGGCTGGACCTGCGGCCGCTATCAGCGGTTAGGGCGCGTCGCAGGAGGCCCGGACAAGAAGGGCGCGCGCGGCTCAACACGCGCTGTCGCCAGCACGCTTGCCCTGGGAAAAAAGCCGGCCAGCCGGTGCTAGAGCGCGCGGACCGATGACGCCTACGGAATCGCCTTATCGATGCCCCGGGGAATGAGCTTGTCCTTGTCGTAGAACGGCAGATCAACGATCTCGCACGCGTAAGTCCTTCCGGTCGCCTGCTTGATTTCCAGCGTCCGCCCCGCCCAGTCGGCCGGTTCCACGAATCGGACGTAGCCGATGCCGGCCTTCAGGTAAGGCGACTGGGCTCCGGCCGTGACGCGTCCGACAACGCGGTCGCCGTCGATCACCGCGTCATTCATCGATGGCGTCGTTCCGACGCACTTCAGGCCATAGAGCAACGTGCGCCGATCCGCGGAACCGAGGGCGACACTGCCGACGAAACCGGGCTTGTCGAGGTCTATAAACGCGCCGAGGCCTGCCTCGAACGGGGTCATCGTCGCGTCCATATCCGTCCCGCTGTCGAGGATCGCCGCCTCGATGCGTCGCATTTCCATCGACGTGATACTCCCAAACACCATGCCCTGCGGAGTACCGACGTCGAACAGGTGCTGCCAAAGGCGTTTGCAATCGGTGCGGGCGCCCTGCGTGTAGATCTCAAAGCCCATTTCACCGGTCCAGCCGGTTCGGGAAACGTAGAGCTCCTGGCCGCCCAGATCGAAGAATCCGGAATGAAAGTACCCCATTCGCTCGTCAATCGCCCCAGCCGACGCGGCGTTCATGATCGCAAGCGACGACGGTCCCTGAATCTGGAGAACCCGGGAATGGGGATCCGAAATGGTCACGTCATAACCGTCGCTGTGAGCAAGCAGCCAGGCGTCCAGTCCACCGTCGGGCTGGACATACCAGTACCGGCCACCGGAAAGATTGAAAAGCACGCCGTCGATGAATACTCCGCCCTTGGGCGTGCACGCGATCGCATAGCGGCCCCGGCCGACCGCAAGATTGGAAATTCGCCTGGCGAAGACCCGTTCCATAAAGGGCAGGACATCAGGTCCCTCGATCTGCACGGGGCGCTCCGGCACGTCGTACAGCACGGCCCTGCGACGAAGAGTCCAGTACGTGTCGACGGCGTCTTCCCCGTTGTAAACGGCGTAATAGCGTCCGGCGTAAACACCCATCACCGTGTTTGCATTGACGTAACAATCGAAGAACGGAGACGGCTCGAACCGCCTGGAGCTCACGCGTACCGTTTGACGGGCATCGGAGTGAATCGAGTTGCTCATAGTGAAGGCGTCTCCTGAGATTCCGACCGACGGTTTCTGATCATTCATTTTTAATCGAACACGGCTGGACGCCACGGGGCGGCCGAAACCGAATATCCAAGCCAATTATTGCCGTTAACGGCAGGGCTAAACGGCATTTGATCTAAGCTCAGAAGTAAGTTTTAATTAAGACCAGAATGAGCGACTGGCTGCCATCTCTGAATGCGCTGCGGGCCTTTGAAGCCGTGTCCCGGCACCTGAGCTATCGACTCGCCGCCGACGAGCTCTGCGTATCCCCGGCGGCGGTGAAGCAACTGGTTGCCAAACTGGAGGCGGCTCTCGGTGCGCAACTCCTTAAGAGAAGTGGCCGTGGTCTCGTTCTGACCGCGTCCGGCCTAGCCGGACGGGACGAACTCGCGCAGGGCTTCCGGCATGTCGAGGCCGCTGCCAGGAGGCTGCGAGCGACGGCCGGACGCAGACGTCTCATCGTGTCGGTCGAGCCGTCGTTCGCGACCGCGTGGCTCGTGCCCCGGTTGGACCGATTCCGGGCAGAAAACGCCGACGTTGACGTCCTGATCGACTCCTCTCTCCAAATCGTCGACCTTGATCGGGGTTCGGTCGATGTCGCCGTTCGCTTTGGTGGCAAGCGGGCGTCTGGCCTCGTAACACGCCGACTGTTCGACGAGGAATTGTGTGCCTTCTGCAGTCCGGCATTGGCAAGCGGACGTTACGGAATCAAGACCGTGGACGACCTCGAGCGCGTCACTCTGCTCCATTGGGATCTCGCGAACCTGGAGTGGGCCGAAAACACCAGGCGATGGATGGGGTGGAAGCCGTGGCTTGAGAGCGTGGGCGCTGTTCACGTACAGCCGAGGTCCGAACTCCGGTTCAGTGACTACAATCTGGCGGTTCAGGCCGCGATCGCGGGTCAGGGTGTGGTACTTGGCAGCGCGCCGATCTTTCGAAGCCTGGTTGCGGCTCGGCTATTGATCAACCCATTTCCGGACAAGGTCATTACCGATATCGGGTACGACTTGGTCACCACACAATCGGCGCTGAGAAAGGCCGAGGTGGTCAGCTTTTCCGACTGGATTACACGGGCAGCAGCGACCGATGGCTAGTGCACACACGGTCGGCGCTGATGGCTCGGCACGTTCGTACGGCCGCTTCAATATGCCCGAACCTCGCGGCACAGACCACCGCCGCCCGAAAGGCAATCGCGAAAACCCCGTCTCCGGCTGTCCATAGTCAACGTTCCAAAGCGGCCGTTCCCGAACGCCTGGAAGGGGTGAAGGCCGGCCCAGCGCCGGGGGCCCCTCAGAAATCCGATTCCCGCTAGTTGTCGCGACCGCTACGGCCGACGGGGCGTCGTCTTGATGCAACGCAAAAGAGCCGGGACGAGACTGCCCGAAAAGCCGTTCCCGATCGGTCATAATACGGCTCCCGCGGCACCGTCCGGTGCGGCGTTCGTGGCAATGGAGCCCAAGCAAATGCCGACCTCTCGTCTATTTCGCCAACTTGCCGGAGCGGCGGCGTGCACTGCTGCGCTGCTCACGTTCTCGGCGACGCTTGCCGCCGATGTCGATCCGGCGCTCGCCGCTGCGGTGGCCAGTCCGGCGCGCAGCGCCAAGTTCGTGGCCCGGGATGCGGCCCGCCACCCGGCCGAGGAGCTCGCGTTCCTGGGCCTGAAGCCCGGGCAGACGGTCGTCGAACTGTCGCCGGGCGGTGGGTACTGGACCGAAATCCTCGCCCCGTACGTCAACAAGGGGCACGGCCGCTACATCGCCGCGCTGTCGCCGATCGTCAAGGACGGCGAGGAGAATGCCTCGACCGAACGCTGGCTCGTGGCCCTGGCCAGCCGTCAGCCGGACTACGGCGCAGTGGGCATCGGCTGGCTGGCGCCGTCCCAGGTCGAATTCGCGGCGCCGGGGTCCGTTGACCTCATCGTCACGTTCCGGAACCTGCACAACTGGATGAACGACGGTTCCGTCGACAAGATCCTCGCTGCCTGCTTCACGGCCCTGAAGCCCGGTGGGGTTCTCGGCGTCGAGGCGCACCGCGGACGGACCGACAAGCCGCAGGATCCGAAGGCCGACAGCGGCTACGTGCGCGAGGACTACGCGATCGAGTTGATCAAGAAGGCCGGCTTCAGGCTGGTCGCCAAGTCCGAGCTGCTCGCCAATCCGCGCGACACCAAGGACTACAAGGAAGGCGTCTGGACGCTGCCGCCGACCCTCACGCTCGGCGAGCAGGATCGGGCGAAGTACGTCGCGATCGGCGAGGCCGACAACTTCCTGCTGAAGTTCGAGAAGCCGCGCTAAGAGGTGGCCTTGGAGGCAGCGGCGGCGGCGACGAGCTCCACCGCGCGGCGCACCTCCGCATCAAGGCCATCGCCGCCCGCCCCGAGGTGGGCGACGATGGCCGACCTCATGCGCTTGTCCCAGAAGCGCTCGATGTGTCGGGCGATATCGGCCGGTGCCGCCTCCGGTCCGGACTCGGCGTGGAAGAACGCGCCGATCTGGTTCGCCATCTTCACGAGGTATTCGGCGTGCATGCGCGCTGCCCTCAGCCGGCCGGCGTCAGGTTGCCCCGGCGCTCGACGCGGGTGGTGTCCCTGGAGAACTGCCGGTAGCGGGCCTGCCACGCCGAAGGCTGGCTGACCTTGGTAACCTGCACCGCCGTCACCTTGTACTCGGGGCAATTGGTCGCCCAGTCCGAGTTGTCGGTGGTGATCACGTTGGCGCCCGATTCCGGGAAGTGGAAGGTCGTATAGACCACGCCCTGCTGGACGCGCTCGGTGACGGTCGCGCGCAGCACGGTGTCGCCGGCCCGGCTGGCGATGCCGACCCAGTCACCGGTCGCGATGCCACGGGCCTCGGCGTCGTCGGGGTGGATTTCCAGGCGGTCTTCGCCGTGCCAGACGACGTTCGCCGTGCGGCGGGTCTGCGCCCCGACGTTGTACTGCGACAGGATGCGACCGGTCGTCAGGATCAGCGGGAACCGGCCGTTGACACGCTCATCGGTCGGCACGTACTCGGTCACGTAGAAGCGACCCTTGCCGCGCACGAACTCATCGACGTGCATGGTCGGCGTGCCGGCGGGCGCCGCCTCGTTGCACGGCCACTGGATGCTGCCGAGCGCGTCGAGCCGCTCGAACGAGACGCCGGTGAACGTCGGCGTAAGGCGCGCGATCTCGTCCATGATCTGCGACGGGTGGCTGTATTCCATCGGGTAGCCGAGCGCCGCCGACAGCCTGCAGGTGACCTGCCAGTCGGCGAGCCCGGCCAGCGGTTCGATGGCCTGCCGGACGCGGGAAATGCGCCGCTCGGCGTTGGTGAACGTGCCGTCCTTCTCGAGGAACGACGAACCGGGCAGGAATACGTGCGCGAACTTGGCCGTCTCG
>CAIMCI010000366.1 GCA_903839465.1 uncultured Pseudomonadota bacterium | reverse complement strand
GCGGGGCGCATCCGCGATGCGGGACATCGTCTACTCGCATTCCAGCGAGCCCAGGATGAGAAGTACTGCCGGGCGTACGCGTTCGACGCTCTCCTCGGCGGCCTTCGGGTCGTCGCCCTGAACAAGGGCATGGCCAACAGCGAGACGTTTCGTTCCGTCTACGACCCCGAGAGGCATGACGCGATGTGCCTCTTCGCCCGCAAGAAGAACGGCCGGTGGCTAGTCAGCCTCTACAGCGCAAAGCCTGAGGTGGACGTCGGCTCGTTCTGCAAGGGTCGCTCCCCGGACGGCGGAGGCGGCGGACACGCGAACGCGGCGGGTTACGAGAGCCTTGACTGTCCGTTTGCGCGTCCTGGTTCAACGGAAGAAATGTTGAGCAGGTGATCGAGCTGCGCTTCTCGAGCGAGGACGGCCGCACGCGGCTGTGGTTGTCCTCGAAGGTCGTCTTGGACATGGCGGAGGCGAGTCACCGGGCCTATCCGCACGAGGCCTGCGGGGTCCTCGTCGGTCGCTACTTCCTGCCGGGGCTCGCCGTCGCGACGGACGTCCTGTTAGCCAAGGCGAGGTTCAGCGAGGACTCCGTCACTCGAGGGCAGATTGTCTTCGTGCTCGACGAAGGAGAGGCAGAACGGCTCACGGTGGAACTACGCCGCCTATGGGAGGCCAAGCCTCGTCGCCACTACTTGGGCGACTGGCACAGCCACACGAGGGAGAACTGCCCTCACCACTCGGAGCTCGACTTCCAGGCATTGCTCGAGCGCTACCGTGAGAACGGGCGGGGTGTACTCTCGCTCGTCTACGTGCAGGAGCCGTTCCGAGCTTCCTCGGTCGGTACGGTCTGGTGCCAGCAGTCGGAGAACGAATTGGTTCAGCTGTTCCCCGCGCCATCATCCAAGGCGTGACCAACCCGATCCCCTCATATCGCACCAACAAAAAGCACTTCGCCATCTTCCGCAAGCACTGCCTCTACCTCATCAAGCTCTGGGGCATCACGGGGTGGGAGTGCGTGTTCTTCCACTGTCCGAAGCCGAACTGCTACGCGACGCTCACCACCCACGCAGTCGCTCGCGTGCTCGAGTTCTCCCTCGCCACCGAGTGGCCCCACCGCGAGCCCACCACCGCCAACCTCCGTCTCAGCGCTCGGCACGAGACATCACACGCCCTCACCGAGCCGCTCTGCTCTTTGGCTCAGTCGAGGTTCGTCACCGAGGATGAGCTCAACGCGGGCGTCCACGAGGTCACCATGCGCTTGCTACCGTTGCTGCCGTGATCGTTGCTGGCTACTCCCTGGTTCTTTACTGTGACGGACCTCACGAGCCGTGGGAGTACACACACGGAACGAACGGTTCGGTTGGAGAGGCGACCGGAGAAACCTACAGGGAGTGCGCACAGATTCTGCGCAAGCTCGGTTGGACCTTGATGCCGAGCACCGGGCAGTGCTTCTGCAAGCTTCACAAGAAGGTTGCAAGACAACGGGCACGAGAAGTGGCTGCTGCGATAGAGAGCCGCTTATGACCTGCTCCTGCGGAGACCGTCGCTGCCGCCCAGCTCGCCCGCTCTGCCGGGCCATGCGCCGCCTGCGCGATAACCGCCGCCCCTGCACTTGCCCCGGCTACCACTTCCCGCACCGCCGCGGTTCCGCCTGCTGTGTCGCCAACCCGCTCCACCACCAGCACCGTTGGGAGCGCAACACCGGCACCTCGTGGAAGACCGGCAGATCCCTCACCGAGGAGATGGCCGCGGAATGAGCCGCCTGGAGGAGAGTCTCGCACTCTTGCGCTTGGTGAACCTGCACCGTCGCTACATCGATCGTCCCATACCCGCCACGCTTGAGGACATCGAGCAGCTGCTCGCTGACTACGATCGGGAGGTTGGGCTGATGCCGGTACTTCCCGCGCCATCATCTCCTCCATAAGGAGCCCTCGTATGAACATCGACGAATTGACAATTGGCCAGCTGAAGCAGATAGCCGCGCTGCTTCACATCGAATCCCCTCTTGCGCAGAGCTCGACGCGCCTGCCCATGCCAGTCGGTACGAAAGTGTTCGTGCGTACTGTGACGCACATCTTCACGGGCATGGTGGAAGCGGTTTCTGAGGAAGAGGTTGCAATCGTAGAAGCGTGCTGGGTTGCGGATACCGGGCGCTATGCCGACACATTGAGAACTGGGGAATTCGGGCAGTCCGGGGAACTCGAGCCGTATCCAAAGGGTCGCGTTGTATTGAATCGTGGGGCGTTCATTGACTGGTGCGTGTGGGAGCATCAGTTGCCTCGGAGCCAAAAGTGAACGCAGCAATACTTAGAACGGGGTATGACTGGTCGCGGTCGCGGTCGCGGTCGTGGTCGTGGTCGCGGTCGTGGTCGCGGTCGCGGTCGCGGTCGTGGTCGCGGTCGCGGTCGCGGTCGGGGTCGCGGTCGCGGTCGGGGTCGCGGTCGCGGTCGGGGTCGCGGTCGCGGTCGCGGTGAAGTTCCATGGCACACTGGACCCGTGAGAACACCGCTTCGGGCCGGCCCCCGCCCGAAAAAAGAGGAGCCGAACAGCAGCCGCGAGGAGCCCAACGGTGCGGAGCTTCGCAAGGTGCTCACCCGCGCTGGCAAGTTTCCGCGTGGTCCAAAGCTGGACCGACGAGGCTTCGTACAGGCCGCCGACCCCACCGCCGATGAGATCCTGCGCCGCGGCGAAGTCTTGAGCAACCTGGTGCTCACCGGCGCCGACAGCGCGCTCATCTGCAAGTCGATGCAGAACGAGTTCGGCATGGCGTCGCCCGAGGTGATGCGCCTGCTCGGCGAGTTGCGCCTGAGCATCATGGGCGAGTTCGAGGAGAAGCGCCCCACCTACCGGGCCGTGCAGGTCGCCCGGCTCGAGCGGCACCTGGTGACGATGAAGCAGGCATCCAAGCCCGACCATCACGCCGTGGTGCAGGCGGAGATGGCCATTGCCAAGATCGTCGGCACGCTCCAGCCTCTGCGGATGAAGGTCGAGGCCGACGTGGAGTTCGTCAAGAACGTGAACGTACTCCTGGCCAACCTCACGCCCGAGGAGCGCGAGCGGATGGTGGAGGAGCAGCTCGAGCTAGAGCGCCGCGCGGGTAGCCACTGATGGCTGCTGCTGCGGTTGCTTACTCGCAGGACGAGGACGAGCTCCTGGGCAAGGCGACGCTGCGCCTGCTCGAGCGGGCCAAGCAAGATCCGTCCGTCGCCTTCAACCTGGTCATGCGGGAGGAGACCAGCAAGGAGCGCGTCAGCATCCTGCCCCACCAACGAGTCGCCCTTGACTTCGTCATGGCGCACGACCGGTGCGTGCTCCGTCTCCCGGTCGGCACGAGCAAGACCTACCTGCTCGCCTTCCTCACGCTCTACTTCCTCGGGCTAGACTCGAGCGACCGCGGGGCGATCATCAGTGCCGGGGCCGACCAGGCCAAGAAGACACTTGCCCTGGTGCGTGACTACATCGAGGGAGTGGCCAAGGGCAGCGCGGAGCTGCATGCAGTTTTCCCGCACCTCTGGCCGAGCTCGCGCTTGGGTGACAAGTGGACGCAGAGCGAGATCGTTGTCGAGCGTGAGGCGGGCATCCGCGACCCGTCCGTCACGGCGACCGGCTTAGACGGCAAGCGTCTGCCCGGCTCCCGCCTCGCCTGGATCGTGGTCGACGATCTCCTGAACCGCCAGAACAGCAAGAGCGATGAGAGCCGCAAGGCAGGGCTCGACTACATCCGTCAGACGGTGCTCAGCCGGCGTGACGTGAGCGGCTCCAAGATCGTCGTCAGCAACACTCCTTGGCACAAGGACGACGTCACCTACCTACTCGAGCGCGCCGGCTGGCCCACGCTCACCATGGACATCGAGGGCGGCGTCCGGGTGACCAACACCAGCTGGACCAGCACGGAGCTCCGCCCGTCGACGCGCCTGCCCGACACGTTCCGCCTTACCTCACACGACTCCCCCGCCTACGTGCTGGCTGAGTACGAGACTCCCCCAACAGACCCAAGCTTCGACCATGACGAGGTGGTGCCGCTTTGGCCCGAACGGTACTCGACCGACGCCTGCCGCCAGCTGCTCGAGGACGAAGGCGAGGAGGCCTACAAGATGAGCCGCCGGTGCATGCCACCCGGCGACGCGGACCAGCGTGTCAAGGTCGAGTGGATCGAGACGTGTAAGGCGAACGCTCGCTTCTACAAGGTGAACCACCTGGTGCAGGCCTACGACGGCGAGTTCCCGAGCGTGACGGGCGTCGACATTGGCATCGGGCTCGAGAGCCAGCACTGCTACTCCGCTCTGGTCACCGCCGTCGTCCTGCCGAGTGAGCACCGGCAGATACTCGACATCGACGTCGGCCGGTACGAAGGGCAGGTGCTCGTGGACAAGTGCCTCGAGAAGCATCGCCGCTACAAGAGCATCCTGCGCGTCGAGAACAACGCGGCGCAGGACCTGCTCCTGCAGTGGGCGCGTGCCGATGCCCGGCGCAAGAACGAGCGGCTCGAGCTACCCATCCGCTCCCACACCACGGGCGCCAACAAAGCCGACTCGCGCATCGGGCTCGAGAGCGTATTCGTCGAGGTGGAGCAGGGCCTCTGGCTCTTCCCGAACGATGCCGACGGCCGCTGCCCCAAGAGCGTGCAACACCTCGCCGACAAGCTCACGAGCTACGAGCGCGGGCAGAAGAGGACGGCCGACGTATTGATGGCGCTCTGGTTCTGCCGGGAGCAGTTCCGGGTGATGGGCTTCACCCGGACGCCGGGCGGCAGGGGCAGCGGGCTGGCCATGCTCGGGCAGCGGTAGGTCGCGCAGGGGACGGGACGATGACGGAACCCCGGGGTTCCGTGCGCCAGGAACCGGCTTGATTCCCCTACCCGCTGGGGCGCCAGCGGCCCCAGGAATCGTTTCTAGCCCCGCCCCGCCACCCTAGCCCACCCGGGCCTCCCGAAGCGTCCTGGGGCCAGCTCTAGCCCGGGGCGTACCATCGACCGTGGCAGCCCCTCCGTCCGGCCTTTCCTCCGAAGCGAATCCCAAACCCCCTCGCCTTCCTGGTTCGTTGCCGGTCGGGGGGGCGCCGCTACCAAGGGGACAGGTAGGCCAGCGCGCCATCATCGTCAAGAGGAGAAACAACGATGCCAGCAGTTCCCAACAGGGCAGCCGAGAAAGATGCGCGGCTCGCTCAACTTCGTAGGTTCGAGCGTGAGCTCGCGATCCAGTGCAACCGCTATGGCATGGAGAACGGCAGTAACACGCCGGACTTCATTCTCGCCGAGTACTTGGTCAAGTGCCTGGCGGCGTTCGACGAGGCCGTGAACCAGATGACGAGTTTCGCGGTGGTTGAGCAACCGTTCGACTTCGACACGGTGGTGCGCACCGCGCTCGAGCAGGCTTACGCAGAGCGCAAGCGCTGGAAAGGAGACGACCCGGTGACCGGGCCATGAACCCGAAGGACGTCACCGAGGATCAGACGCTGCACCTGCGGTGCGTGGTGGAGCGCGTGGATAAGCAAGACACGCTCTATCCGGTCAAGGTGCGGGTGCCCTACCGCACGCCGAAGGGGCAGCGGTTCGACACGATGTGGCTCGATGCCGACACGGTCGAGCACTACCTCGAGAGCTGGGCTGAGAGGGGCGGCGTGCACATCGGGGTTGATATGGCGTCGGACGATGGAGTTTCGGTTGGCATGGAGTTCAAGTGCTTAGTGCTTCCGGACAACCCGGTCGACCTGCTGAACACACTGGTGTTCGAGCTCAACTCCTTGCTAGTCGGTGCGGGCGAACGCGAGAACGTGGGCTTGAAGCAGATGGCGCTCGAGTCGTTGAAGCTGCTGATCGGAGCGAACAGCCCGTGAGGACTCCGCGCCGCCAGCCCGCCCCGCAGCTCGACCTGTTTGCAGTTCCGAAGGAGGAACCTCCGCGGCACGACCCTGAACGGCGCATGGTGGTGTCGAAGGAGCTGGCCGATTCGATCGCGACAGACGTGGAGCGGAATCAGGGAAAGCCGGGACAGTCCTGGTCGGCAGCGTTCGAGCACGTGAAGGACGCGCGGCAGGAGCCGGAGAAGCCAGCCGTGTTCAAGCCGCACAGCTTCGACTTTACCGATCCGCCCGTGCCCGACCCGCTCACCCACGACGGGCGCCCCGCCCACGTGGTGGTGCATCACGACCGAAGCGCAGGCATCCCGTTCCTGGTCGGGATGCTGGCTGCGGGCGGCAACGCGATGTGCAAGCCCTGCGTGGGGCGGCTCCGCCCTGCAGGTGAGTACTCCCCTCCGGAGCTCCACGCCGGCCCGGGTGGGGGCTTCGTGGTGATGCTGTTCAACCCCACGGGCGAACTCGAGCACAAGGCCTACAAGTGCATGGCCTGCGGCACCGGGTTCGAGGCGACTTGCCCGGCTAAGTCGATCGACCGCAGCGAGCAGCGGCGTAGGCTTGGGACGTGATGCTCGTCAAGTGCAGATCCCCACGAGACCCTCGGCTTCAGAGCCTCGTCCGACACCTGCTCTCGCAGGCCGTCATCGATATGGGGGAGATGCACCAGCACCTAGTGGAGCGAGGCCGCAGAACGTGGAGCCTGCTCTGCCGCCTGCTCGAGATCCCGGAGAGCTCCACCATCGAGCAGGCCGAGGCGGCTGCCTCCGTGGTGTTCGAGCGGCGCAACCGCTGAGGCGACCAGTGCAGGTGGTTTGGATAACCGTCCCGTGGACGCCCGCCGCGCTCGAATCAAGGTACGTGGCTGCTCTGTATGCCGTGGGTGAAGCAGGAGCGAAGTGGGCTTGGGGGCTGCGCGACAAGTCTCCGTCTACCGATCCACGACCGCGCCATCATCGTAGGCATGGACAACACGCGGACTCACAGGTGGATTCGTTACGGGAATGATTTCTTCATCGTGCAGGACGGCATCGTGCGAGCTCGGGTAACTACGAGAAACGACGGGCCTGGTTTCGTTGGTTTCTTGCCGACTATGCGGGGAGGGCAGTGGTGCGCGGTTGCGTTCGGGGAGACTCCAGAAGACGCGAAGGCTGCGCTAGACGTCCTGGTGCCGTTCGCGTTCGATGACTTGGTCGAGGAGAAGTGAAGTGCCGAAGACGCTCATCCCACCGCGCATCCGCCGGGCGCTGATCAACGAGCAGAACGCAGAGGGCTCGGCCTTTTGCTTGATTGCGGTGGACACCAAGTCCGGGCAGACAGCCATCCATGCGTCAATTGCCAACGGCTGGCCCGAGTGCCTGCGGCGTGTGGCTGGCATCATCGAGCAGCAGGAGCAGCGCGCCAAGCCGGACCTGCCGCCGAGAATCATTCGTCCGTGACATCGGGCTAGTCTTCGGCAGACATGGGAATTCTTTTCACCAGTTTGGTGGCTGCTTCGATGTGGCTACGTCCCTCCTACCTGGACCGCGGCGAGTGGGCTGAAACGAGGGACGAGCGGCAGGCTCGCATGGAGATTGTCGCCACCGCCATCGACCGGGCCGTTGACCAGGTTCCGCTACGCGGGGCCGGCTGGCGGCTGACTAAGCCTCAGCTCGGGTTTCTTCTATTAGGGCAGGCGTTCAACGAGAGTGCGCTCCAGCACGCCGTGCACGCTGGCCAGTGTGGCCCCCACCAGTGTGACGTCCGCTTCGTCAGGGTCGGAGTCAGCTACCACGCGGCGCACAGCCTTTGGCAGATCCACGAGAGTGAGCGAGTGCCGCATGAAACGTGGGAGGCCATCCACGACGAGACGCAGGAGGCCACCTTGCCGCGCTGATTGCCGCTCGGATACTCGTTTCCGGGATGCGTTGCGACGGGACCATGGCTGGAGCGGTGGCCTTCTATGCAGCAGGCAAGTGCGTAGAGCTCGACGGCTCCACCGGAACCTACACAGTGGCCGCGTCCAAGCAGCGGGTGATCTTCTCCGAGCAGCTCCGCCGCAGGTTCTGGAGGCCGGCTACTGGGTGATACCCTCGGCCTCATGGCAACCACCATCCTCGCCAACGACATCAAGTACAAGGGCCACGTCCTGCGCGCCGGCCACCCCATCGACGACGTGCAGTACGACGCCGTCTCCATCGCCGCCGCGGGCGGGGTGCTGCTCACGGCCGGCAGCGACACGAATGCCGGCTCGGCCGCCGCCATCGCACAGCGCAACTTCGGCCAAGGTGCTCAGGTGGCCGAGGCGACGATGCTCGCTGCTGGCGTGAAGGCAGCGACCTAGCCCCAGAGCCTCCCGGCTCTGGTGTTACCCTCGGCCCATGACGGTCTACTACCTCGCCAACAACACCCTGGTCGGTGGCCAAGTGCTCAAGACTGGCCACAAGATCGACTCCACCCAGTACAGCGTGACCGCCATCGAGGCAGCCGGCGGCATCCTCATTGCCGACGGTGCCGGGGTGGAGGCGGCCGCAGCGCTTGCGCAAAAGCTCCAGGGCCAAGGCCAGCCCGCCAAGGCACAGGAGTTGATGTTGGCCTACAGCACGTCAGTCGGTGCGACGGGAGCCACTGGAGCCACTGGTGCAACCGGCGCCACGGGAGCAACCGGAGCAACGGGTGCCACTGGAGCCACTGGAGCCACTGGTGCAACCGGCGCCACGGGAGCAACCGGAGCAACGGGTGCCACTGGAGCCACTGGAGCCACTGGAGCCACTGGAGCCACTGGTGCAACCGGCGCCACTGGGGCAACTGGCAACAAGGGTGCAACTGGCGACAAGGGTGCAACTGGCGACAAGGGGCCGACCGGCTGAGCCATGCGCTGGCTACTCGCACTCATGGCCGCGGCACTCATGTTCGCGTGCCGCATGAGCTTCGACGAGGCACGACCGAAGGCCCCCGTGAAGGAGGTATCCGTCCTGGGGCTCTCGGTTGCTGGAACCAAGCTCGAGCAGCCTGGCAGTCCGAAGTGCAACGCGCTCGACACCCAGCAGGTCGTGCTCGGCATTACCGGCTACTCGCTCGAAGCCGCGGGTGGTGGGCTGGCAGCAACCGCCGTGGACCCGAAGCTCAAGGAGAAGACCCGGGAGATCCTGCTGGTCGCTGGCATCGGCACTGCGGCGGGTGGGGTCGGCTTCCTCTGGGGTCGCGTCTACACCGCGCAGGAGTGGACTGCCTTGGGCTGCGCCGGCTCACCCGTGGTCCAGGTTCCCGTGGTGAAGCCGTGAGGCCTGCCATCGCGCTCTTTGCAGCGGTGCTGGCCGGCGGCTGCTTTGCGACTTGCCAGGAGCGCGTTGACCCTACCCCGGGTCCAACCTACACCGGGGGGGCCGGCGGCTCGCCAGCGCCCAGCCTGGGCGGAGCAATGCCCGGTTCTGGGGGTACCACCCCGGCGGACCAGTGTGAGCAGGTGCGTGCCCATCTAGCGGCACCCCCGCTCGAGTGCCCGCAGGCGGACGCCCAGTTCGTGGAGCAGTGCCGCTTCTGGCTGGCCACCGACCCGAAGAGTTTCGACACGGAGTGCCACATCTTCGCCGCCACCCCGGCTGAGGCTTGCGGGTGCGGCGCCGGAGCCTGCTGCCCATGATCTTCCTCGACGGTGTTCACGTTCCGGCCTCGTCACTCAAGCTCGGCAAGAAGCCGCATCGGAACGACAACCGGAACCTGCTGCTCCCCAACTATCTCGTCGCCGGCCATCTGCCGATGGTGCCGACCTCGTGGTTCGAGTGGCGCAAGCGGGTGAAGAATCCGTGGGGCATGCACCTGAACAACACACTCGGCACCTGCATGATCGCCGGACCGGCCAACGCTGAGGAGCTGTTCAGCGCGTGCCGCCCCGGCTCGTCCGGGCAGATCGTTGTCTCCGATGCCCAGGTTCTCAAGGAGTACGAGTCACAGGGCTACATTCCGGGCAAGCCCGAGACCGACCTGGGATGTGACCCACTCGACGTGATGAAGCGCTGGAAGAGCCTCGGCCTGTTCGGCCTGCCTCCCATCGAGGCGTTCGTCTCGTCGTCGCCGGGCAACCTCGCCCATCTCCGAGCCGGGCAGTACCTACTCGGCGTGGCGTGCATGGGCTTCCAGATGCCCATCACAGCGCAGCGGCAGCTCGACCGGGGAGAGCCGTGGGACGTGGTGAAGACTAACACCGGAGACGCCGACAAGGGCAGCTGGGGCGGCCACGAGGTGCTGGGCGAGGGCTACCAGTTCGGCCGAGGAGTTGACGAGCGGTACGACTGCATCACTTGGAACCAGGTGCAGGCAATGACGCCGGCTTTTGTCGAGCAGTACTGCGACAGCTGCTACTTCGTGCTGAGCCCCAACTGGGTGCACCCCGATGAGCAGGCGGCGAACCTGTTCAAGCACGCCGAGCTCGCCAACGACGTGCAGCTGCTAGCCTCCTGAAGAAAGGAACTAATCCCGATGGCGAGGCAAGCAAGTATTCAGTTCCCGAGAGCGTTCGACGTGGTGTGGGCGGGCTCTGTCGGGAGTGACGTCGACGTGAGGGCACTTGACCCGAGCAAACAGAATCGATCCGGCTACGTGATTGGCGTTGGCTCGGGTGGGATTCTGGTGGTGCACCGCGAGTCGGATGATGCCGCCGTGACGTTTCCTGCTGCATTGATTCTTGCCATGGGCAACCGAATCCCAGGAGCCGTGACGAAGATCGTTGCAAGCGGGTCGACTGCTTACATGCTCATGCTCGGCTGGATCGAGGCAGATACGGCGCAGATCAAGTAGGGGCGTGTAGACTCGTCTTCATGACGACCGCCCGCTACTTTCTCCGCAACTCGGTGGTGCTCGGCGACGGCACTGTGATCAAGGCCGGGCGGTTCGTGACCACTCGGTTGGGGGACATTGGCTCAGCTGGTGGCGTACTCCTGAGCGACAACGACATCACGCGGTCTGCCTCTGCGCTGTGCGCCAAGCTCGAGGCGACCGGGGCAGACGTCAACACGCTCGACATGACGGCCCAGTTCGAGACCCGGCAGTTCGGGGCCCAGAAGGGAGACCCGGGCGTGAACGGGGAGGGGACGCACACGTTCGACGACTTGGCCGCGTGCATGGCGTCCCCTTCAGCGAGCTATGTAGCTAATGACGCGGTCTCGTTCCCGGGGTTCCATGGGGTGTGGGAGCCGACCTCCGGCGCCGGTTTCGACACTGACGCAGACGGGCTCACGTGCATCAAGCCGGACGACGTGCTCGTCTCGAACCCTGGGCGCATCGTCCCGACGACGACGAACGGTAGCGTGACAACTCTTGCTGCGTTGCGAGCTACCCAGAACACGAACGTCAAGCTGTTCAACGTCAAGGCCGGGGCGACGGAGGGTGACGGGCTAGGTGGCCTCTTCTGGATGCTCGACGGCGACACGACCAGTGTTGACAACGGTTACAGCATCATCAAGCGCACCGTTGGTGGGGCGAGGCTGCACCGGCAGAGTCACAGCAAGGAGATGAGCCCGGCTCGACTTGCCGTCGCGTTTGACTCCTCCGGCTCACTGAGCCAGCTCACCGCAACGGTGCTCGGTACCGAGACGGTTCACACAGCCAACACGAACCCCGGCGACGGCTGCTCGAATTCCTGGCACTGGGACGCGGCTTCGACGCAGACGGCCGACGGCATCTCGATTGCGAATCCGTCCGGTGCGAGTGCCGGTCGCTGGATCGTGGACGGCACCTGCGTGCAGGTTGCAACCATCGCTGAGCTCGAGTCGGTCACAGCGACACACGTCAAAGAGTTCCGCGTTCTTGACTCCGCTCGAGGTGGCCACTTCCCGGTCCTCCTGGCAACCGGCGCCTACCTCTCAGGCGCCGGAGTCCCCGACGCGGGCCTCGGCTCGAACGGCGACTCGTACCTCCGCACGTCCAACACGACCGTCTACCTCAAATCCGCCGGCTCGTGGACTCTCGCGACCGAGCAGGCGAACGGCGGCACCCTCCTCGTCACGGCGGGCGGGCTGCGGTGCAAGAGGCAGCTCGCGGGGCCGCCAGCCATTGTACATTTCGCGGGCGCACTTGACGCGCGTTCGGTGACCAATGCCGTGTGCGCGGCGTCTGACAAGACGGTCACGAGCGCGACACTGGCTGCGACGGCAGCCGACGTCGGCAAAATTGCGCTGGTCGTCGGCGGGATACTGAACCCCTTGACTGGATCGTGGTCGTGCTCGGACGGTGACGCGCTTACATGGCCGGCTCTGTCGACATGGTCTGACGGCGGCGACGAATACAACCCGGTAACCGGCGTGCTGCGCATGAAGTCCGGTACGGCATACCACGGTATCGGCTATGCGCAGGCTGGCAGCGTAGACCCGTGGATGCTGCGTGTTCCGGTCGCGGGCTACACGGGCAGCCCGGTTCTGGTGTTGGCGCTCTACACCAATGTCGTAGCGTTCGACGTTGCGGCGCGTACCGTGCTCAGTGCGACAAGCGGCGCGCATGGGTACGTGACTACGGACACGTCCAATCGACCCGTGTTCGTGGCGTACTGCGATGATCAGGTGGGCGCCAATTGCGGGATATTTGTGTGCCTGACCGACCCGGCCGGCGTATTCGGCAACATTTCGCAGGCTGGCGACGGCACGACGTCAATCACGCTGGCGGAAGTGCAGGCGCAGGATCCGGCAACCGTCTGGGCCGCTGCCGGCGCGGCAACAACCGAGCTCGGAATCAATCAGCCGATCGCGCTGAACGGCGTGGACTACACGACCAAGTCGATCCGGGTGGACCAAGAGATCACGGTAGACCCGGCACCGAGCGTGCGGGTGAATGCGCAAACGCTCTATGGTCCGCCGGACCACCTGTTGACGACGATCGACAGCATAAACTCCGCGACGTCCGTGGAACTGCACACGGCCCCGACGGCAAGTGGTTCCGGTATGACCCTGCGCGTCGGATCGGACGATACTGCTGCATGGCAGGCGGCGCACGACGCGCTACCCGCCGAGGGAGGCGTGGTTTGGATGCCGCGCGGCGAATCGTTCGTTTCGGAAGCACTGCTCCTCGACAAGCCGTTTCACATCGACGGTACAGGCCGCCAAGCGTCAATCATTCGCGCCGTATCACGCGGGTATCACGCGCTTTCGTCGCGAGCGACCGTGGTGCTTGAGGATCTCTCTCTGGTGCGCGACGACGGTCCACAGGTCGTAGGGACGAACGATGCCGGCGTGGTCATCTGGGCCCGTGGCGGCGTTCCAGTGCAGGCCGGTTCTCGCTTGGTGATCAGCCGCGCCAACGTGACCGGGTTTGAGAATCCGGCAGGCGTCTACAACTCCGCCGCGAAAGAATGCGAGTCATTCACGACGGATGACGTGACGCTAGCCAGCAACACACTGGCGCGCGGCGTGGGCCGGTTCGCTCCGACTGCCTATGTCGATTCCGTGCCGGTATTCGCGCCACACAACACACGATTCCTGCACCCGGACGGACCGGGCACCGTCAACTCGAACAACATCTACACGATCGCGTGTGAGCGTATTTCGTTTACTGGAGGGTGCCTAGTGCAGCAGGGACTGGGCTGCAAAGTGGACAGCCTATCCGGTAGAGGGGTCAAAAGTGCCAATTTCGGAAACACCCACTTCAACAAGACCTGCCTAGACGTCGAGGCCATCATCAACGGGACGGTCGGGAGCACGGCGGGGCGCGTAGAAACTCTGGACGTCTCTGGGATTATTTCGACGGACTGCGCTGCGACGTCAGGCGCGAGTGTCATGTTGGTATCCGAGTCGACCGCAGGCTCGATTGCGGATTATTCGATTGGGTCACTCGTGGCCATCGGCAGCCGGTGGACCAACTGTCATGGGGCGTGCATCCTCGTTGCCCTTGGCGGGGCTCCCGGGTATACCCACTACCTGCAATCGGCTCACATCGCGCATTGTACAGTCGACGGTTACGCTGGACCTTTCGCAGCGTTCGATCAGTACGGGGTGATCAACGTCAAGCACCTTTTCTTTGACCACAACCACGCAAACGCGCGAGATATGGG
This sequence comes from uncultured Pseudomonadota bacterium, assembly GCA_903839465.1. Taxonomy (GTDB): domain Bacteria; phylum Pseudomonadota; class Gammaproteobacteria; order Steroidobacterales; family Steroidobacteraceae; genus CAIKMS01. The sequence continues at coordinate 74,205 of CAIMCI010000366.1, read as the reverse complement.
CGGCCGTTGTATCCTGGGAATCACGGGCACCGAATCCCAGCACGTCAGCGACTGGGAGGATATCGCCCCCTATGATGCGGCCGAGACACCCGCGCGCGCTGGCCGGCGCTACTCTTCCACCGGATTCAGGTCGCCGGGAAATCTCGGGTATGCGCTGACCGACGCCGCGGGTACGGGAGTCATACAGCTTGCTGTGCGTGGGACCGCTGGTTTTGGCGTGAACGATCTGTCGTGGGGCGACGCGACACACGATTCGTACTCATATGCGTCCACACGGCACGCTTGGAAGGTGAACGACAAATTCATCCTGGTACTTCAAGAAACGATTGCAGAGCTTGGCGTCCCGCTACAATTGAGCATGACGAGCCCGTTTGCGCTATTGCAGGATAACGGGATAGACGTGCTGTTCGAAGTGACGGATGATCACAAGCTCGGATTCTACAAGACTCCGTCTCAGGCGATGGGCATCGCCGTGACCGGGTCGCGCGGAGGCAACGCAGCACTTGCGGACCTGCTCACGAAACTCGCAGCCTTCGGGCTGATCACCGACTCAACCAACTAAGGAGCATGAACCATGAGCGACTGGATTTACACAGATGCAGGACGAACGGCCATTCTAGACGGCTCATTCCTGACGAAGATTGCCGGCGGCGCGCTGGCGGTGCAGACGAGCGCACCGGCGGACTTGTACGTGGCCACGCTGGCCAGTCCGGCGGGCACCGTGTCGGCTGGCGTGCTGACACTGACCACGGTGCCATACTCCGGAGCAAGCGCGGGGACAGCGGCCAAGTGCCAGCTTCGCCAAGTCACGACCGGCACGGTGCTCGCAAACGGAACGTGCACCGTCAACGGTGGCGGCGGATCAATCACCCGCGCCGCCGGCCAGACGACCACGGTCGCATCGGGCGAAGCCGGCATGATCGGCGGAACGATCACGCAACCGACGGGGGCGTGATGTTTCTGGGCAACGCTCTGGCAATGGGCTGTGGCGGTCCGCCTCCTATTCCGCAAGGCGGCACGTCGCTCTTGTCGGCAGTCAACGCTGCGCAACTCGCGGCATTCACTTCGACTAACAACCCATCCGCGCTTGCCGTCATCAACGCTGCGCAACTCGCGGCGCTCACTTCGACTAACAACCCATCCGCGCTTGCCGTCACCAACGCTGCGCAACTAGCGGCGCTCACTTCGACTAACAACCCATCCGCGCTTGCCGTCACCAACGCTGCGCAACTCGCGGCGCTGACATCCGGCGGAGCCAGTGCGGCGGAAAATGCCATGTTCGCCGCCGGATGGGATACATGGCTTCGCGCTGACCAAGGTACTCAAGACGGCGCCGGCAATCCAGTAAGCGCGCCGGGGGATTCCGTTGGCTTATGGCTTCCGGCCGTGGGAGGACATTCGGTGAGCGCCGCGGGCGCAGCGCGACCGTTGATCGGAGCCCTTTCCAACGGCAAGCCGTGCCTCTTGTGGGACGGAGCAACGACGGCAACAACGATCTCCGCTGGAGCAGGATGGGAAGCTGGAACGTACCACCTCGTTTGCGCAACGTTCGTGATGTATCAGCAGACTACCCCGGCTGCGCAGTATCGTCATCTGATCGAATTCGCCACGGGGTATCTGGCGATCTTCGCAGATGCCCCAAATCACCATTGTTACTTCTACGACGGTGCCTTCAAGGACTGTGCGGCGCAGGTGACTGGACTTCACGCTTGCGGATGGCAGTTCTACAACGACGGCGCATCCAACTTGGCTTTGATGTACCGCGACGACGTCGCGACGAACCTTGGCAATCTGTATTCACCCAAGAGTTTCGGCGGCACGACGGCGCTAGGCGAAGCCGCAGCTGGGTATCAGATCAAGATGGATCTAGCCGATATATGCTGGAAGACCTACGCGGTCGGAACCGCTGTAGATCGTACATTGATCACGACGCATCGCGCGTGGTCCGCCGCTTACTGGGGCTCGCCCTAACCCTCCCCGCCTCGCCCGAATAGGAGACACCACGACCCTCTCACTCACCCTTTGGCAAATCTGGCTCACCGTCGGCGCTGTGTGCGTCGCACTCTTGCGCGTCATTCCCAAGGTTCAGCCGGTCGTCACGGCCATGTTGCCCCCGAAGTGGCGGACCATCCCGGGCATCGTGCCGGGAGGGCGCAGGTACAAGGCAGCCGCGGTTTGGGTCGCGGACGCATGAACATCTCTTCGCTGCTTCGCTACGCTGCTGACTGGCTCGACCGGCGACAGCATGATGAGGTAGTCGAGGTCGATGCAGTCCCCGGGCTAGACCCGGAGGGAGAAGAGCTGATCGCGCAGGCCGTTCCGACGCCGGAGCCGCTTGCTCCCGCCTTGCCGCTAAGAGGCAGCTTAGCGAGCCGACTGCGCGGCCTGGGATAAAGTCACACGCATGGCCGGCGAAGCGACGATCCACCAGCTCCCCGGGGCATCCCGCGGCCCGTTCCCAGTGGGCGGAGGGCAGGGCGGGATGACGCAGGCTTACTCGAGCTTCGGCCCGGCTGGCACCACTACCGGCCCGGACCGGGCGACGCGTGCCTCCGGCAGCAGCGTGAACGTGATGGAGCTCGTGACGAGCGACCGGGTGCGCGCGCTGAAGTTCCGGGCCAGCTACTTCCAGGGCAAGCAGCACGACTGGAAGATGTTCGACTTCTACGGCCGGATGATCCAGCCGGGCGGCATCAGCGTGACGCAGCCGCTCATCGGCGGCTACGTGCCGGAATTCTACGTACCGCTCGACCAGCGCCGCCCGAGCAGCCCGTACCTCATCGGCCACAAGATCGTCATCAGCTTCACTGAGCTGCTCTTCGGCCACGGTCGGTTTCCGCAGTTCCGCAGCGACGACCACGACACGCAGGACTTCGCCGAGGCCATCGTGCAGGCTGCGAGCCTGGAGCCCATCGCCAACATGGCCCGCGACGTGGCGGGAAGTCGCGGCAGCGTCGGCTACTCCTACGCCTGGGTGAACGGCAAGCCGCGCGTGAAGCGCCACCTCGCTGAGAACATCCACGTCATCGAGTGGCAGGGCGAGGACGACCGAGTGCCGGCGCACGTGGTCGAGGTGAAGACCATCAACAAGCGGGTGGTGAGGGCCAGCGGCAAGGTGGAAAAGGTTGCCCACTGGCGGCGGCGCGACTGGCTTGTCGGCGAAGACGTCATCTACAAGGACCTGGAGGTTACGAGCAAAGAGCCCGAATGGGTGGTGGACGAGGAGCAGTCGAGCCAGCACGGCCGCGACGCCTGCCGTTTCGTCTTCGTCGAGAACGAGCCCGACACGGACGACAACACCTACGACGGCCTGCCGGACTTCGGCGAGACGTTCTTGCCGATGAATGCATTGGACGTCATCAACTCGGTGCTCGACTGCGGCACGGCTCGCAACCTCGACCCGACGCTCGTGATGCGGATGGACCCGGAGATGATGGGCCCAGGCGCCGTCATCAAGAAGGGTAGCGATAACGCACTCTTCGTCGGCAAGGACGGCGACGCGAAGTACCTCCAGCTCGATGGGCAAATGATTGCCAGTGCGACGGGGCTCTGCGACGCGAAGCGAGACCAGATTCTGGAGGTGTGCAGCTGCATCCTGGTCGACCCGGACAAGGCGGCAGCGGCCGGCTTGTCGAGCGTGGCCATTCGGATCATCTACGCGCCGATGACGGCCCGCTGCGACAAGCTCCGCTACCAGCACGGCAAGATGGGGATCGAGCGGGTGGTGCAGGGCCTCATCGACGAGGCGCGTTGGCTGCTCGAAGGCAATGACGTCTCACTCGATTCGCCCGAGGTGCCGGCCTCCAAGGCTTCCCCGATTCAACGGGGTGAGGGCGCTGTTGACGAGGAAGAGATTGTCGAGCCGGAGGAGGAGCTCGAGGTGGAAGTCACGGTCGGGTTCGACCTTCCGCCGCGCATCGACCCGGTGCTCGACGACGCCGGCAAGGAGGTGCTCGACGACGCCGGTGAGCCGAAGACTGTCGAGGTCGAGAGGACACCCGGTCAGGGACGCATCTGGCTCGAGTGGGGGCCGTACTTCAAGCCCACCGCAGACGACCTGCAGAAGACGACCGGCACGCTGTCAGCCGCGGCGGGCAATAAGGCGGTCTTGTCGCAGCAGTCCGCCGTGCAGATGGCCGCCAATCAGTGGGACCTGGACGGTACCGAGGAGTACCAGCGAGTGCAGGACGAGACCGAGCGGGCCGCTCGGCTCGAGGTGGATCAGTGGGGGACGAGCGGCGGCCGGATGCCCAAGCAGGACGAGAACACGGTCGTCGAGCTTGACCAGGGGGCTACCCCCCAGGCCGGTTCCGAAAACGATTCTGAGCGGCCTACAGGCGCAGCGGGAGGCGGAAAACAGCCGGCCCCCGAGGCACCGCCGGACGAAGACGAGCCGCCCGTGCCCCCGGGCAAAGAGCCAGCCGAGCCCGAGGAGCAGCCCGCCGCTGATGTGGCGGTGCTCCCGGTGGGCACGGTGAAGGCCAAGAGCGTGGAGCTCTCGCCCACCACGGTCGGGATGATCCTTCGGGTCAATGAGGCACGCGAGATCATTGGCCAAGGGCCGCTGATGACGATGGACGGCCAGCTCGACCCGGACGGGTGGCTCACCGTGTCGGCGTTCGACGCGAAGAACGCGTCCATGTACGACGCGAGCGCCAAGGTGCAGGTAGAGCAGGCCAAGCACGAGCTAGCTAAGGAGGACAAGGCGGCGGAACCACCCGCACCACCTCCAGTGCCCGGAGCTCCGCCACGGAACCCCGGGGTTCCGTCGGGACCGCCGCCCGCGTAGCATCGGGGCATGGCCGACCCGGTCGAGCTCGTGCGCACCAACCACGCGCTCGCCATGCGCTACGCCGACAGGGCAGGCCGCGGCCCGCTCCGCCGTTCGCTCGAGAAGGCCGAGCGCGGGCTCGAGCGAAGGCTCAAGCGATTGTCGCCGGGCATGGCGGGGAGTTTCACCAGGGCGCAGCTCGAGGCCTCTCTTCGGCAGGTGCGCGTCGTCCTCCGCACCCTCCTGCCCGAGATGAAGGGGGTGGTGGTCGACACGGCCAAGCAGGCTGCCGCGGTGGCGGGTGAGGGCACGCTGAAGTCATTCCGCGCTGCCGAGAAGAACTTCCAGGGCATCACGGGCAAGCCGCTCGCTCTGGATGCAGCAACGGTGCTCGAGCGGTCCGTTGTCGGCACCGAGTCGAGCGTGCTGCACCGCATCCAGGCCGACCCGGCGCACCCGGGCAGGCCGGGCGTGATGGAGCGCTACGCGGGGCGCGTGGTTGGGCAGTTCGAGGACGTGCTCCAGCAGCGCTTATTGCAGAGCATGCCGTGGGACGAGGCACGCGACCTGCTCATCCAGCAGTCACCCTTCTTGCAGGAGGCTCCGGCGTACTGGGCTGAGCGGATACTTCGTACGGAAACCGCGGCCGCCCACGCGAGGTCAACGCTTCAGGCTCACCAGGAGATCAGCGAGCAGGTGGGCGGCGGGATGGTGAGAATTCTCTGCGCCACGTTCGACGACAGGACGGGCTCCGACAGCTATGCCGTGCATGGACAAGTACGACGCGTGGACCAGCCTTTCACCTGGTGGGAAGGTGAATACCTCGCGCCGCCGAATCGCCCAAACGACCGCGAGGTGGTGGTGCTCTGGGATGTCGAGTGGCCGGTGTCCGCGTACCTGAAGCCGAAGAGCCAGGCTGACGTGGCGCAGCGCTGGCGTCAGGAGGGGCGCAAGGGCGGCCCCCCGCCGAAGCCCCCCTGGAACACGAGCGGCTTCAAGATGCGCTAGCGGTGCTACCCTTTGGGCATGGCAGGCGGCAAACCTTTCAAGCTCGACACCGAGTTGCCCATCACGCGGGGCGTCGACGGCAAGTTCCGTGAGTACCCCGCCACGACTGGCGCGCAGCCGGCAGAATCCATGCAGGCGAAGCTGCCGGAAGGTGCATGGCACCCGGGTGTCGGCCAAGGCACGGCCCCCTCCGGCTCGACCACGATGCGGTTCGGCCCGCCTCCACCGCCTCGGAGTGGTGTACCCTTCAAAATCACCAAGCCCTGAAGGAGCAACCCACCGATGGCGAACCCCCTCGAGAACAGCAGTGCCGGCAAACTCCCCGGCCCCCAGAACGGCAACAACCTGAACGACAGCTCGGTGCTCCAGCAGCCGATGGGCAACCCGGCGAGCCGCATCAATCCGCAGGATTCGGTCTCCCCGCTGCTCCCGCACCAGGACGCCCCGGCAACCCGCCCGGGTGGAGCCGGTAGCGTCGGCAACGGCTACAAGCCTTTCAAGCTCTAGGCCGCCATGGGACAGCTCTCGTTCGAGGGACAGCTCAGCGCCGGGCCGGCGTCGCAGTCGGCTGGTGTGTTCCCGGCGTCGAGCGTCAACTGCCCGGTATCGCTCAAGACCAACCCGACGAGCTTCGGGGCGTGCACGGGAGTTATCGAGCGGTCTCTGAGCAGCGCGTCGAGCTACACCACGCTCGACGGCGTTGGTGCCGGCAAAACGGTAACGCGCGGCACGTTCATCTACTTCAAGTGCGACAGCAAGCTCTCGCTCCGGCTGACCTACGGCGACGAGGGCGACTACACGACCACTCCGATCGTCCCCGTGGTCGTGGTACAGGGCTTGTTCGTCATGGAGTTCGCGTCAGGAGCGGAGCTCGTCCTTCTCGAGGCCGAGGGGTCGAGCAAGCTCGAGTACTGGGTGAGCGGGCCTCAGTGAAAGTTTCCTCCCGCCGGGGTCACGACCCCTCGGCGGGGGAGCCATAAAGGAGGTCGATCATGGACACCGTAGACACCACCAAGCGCAGCGCCCTGAACCGGGCCAACCCCAACACGCTCGCCGATCAGCTCCGGAACCTGGAGCTCGGCGCGTTGCTCGGCGCCGTCATGCCGCAGCAGCTGATCAAGCAGGACATCGTCACTGGTGGCACGATCAAGCTCGCCAGCTACCTTGACTTGGTGCTGCCCGACAACGCCAAGGCGGTCTCGGTGATTCACAACTTCGTGCGCGCCGGCGCAACCGGGAAGTTCGGCGTCTCGTATACGGCCGACACGAACGACACGCCGGCCACGACCACGTATTGGGTGACCAAGGCGGGTGACATCCGCTTCCTCACCACCGACGCGGTCACCGACATGGACATCCTCTACCAACCAATCCGTGGTGACGTGTATGAGCTGGTCCTGCCGATTGCGAGCGGCATCGTGACGATTCCCACCGAGCTCACCGCGCGGGGCGTGCTCCTGCTCGAGGAGGCCGAGATCCTCGCCGGCACCACGTTGGGCGACAAGACCGTCATCGACGAGGCGGCCACCACCTCCTTGCCGGCGACGACCAAGGCGTGCCTCGACCTGGCACACGCCTACGTGCTCTTCAACCACGCCACCGACGCCGGCACCCGCTGCCGGGTCAAGCTCCTAGTAGCGGCCGAGAAGAACCTGCCGGACGAGCTCGCTGCCGAGCAGACGACCGTCTAGCCGAAGGTCTCAGAGTCCTGCCGGGGACAGTACCGGCAAGCGCCCGGGTGTAGGCTCGAACCTCACCCGGGCGTTTCAATGTCCCGGACAAACAAACCGACCTGACGGAGGATCAGAATGCCACCAGAAGTAGCAGTGGAACCAGGGGCAGCGGCAGCGGGGACGCCCGCGGCGGGAGTAGCAGTAGCGGGCACGGTGCCCGTGCAGAGGCCGCCGGGATACGTCGACCCGGCGGCGGGAGCGACGGCGGCGGCGCAGCCCGTCGTCGAACGGCGTGTGCTCAGGACGCCGGAGGAGGCACGAGCCCACAACATCCGTGAGCGGGAGCGACGCCGTGCGAACATGGAGGCGTGGGGCACGGACGATCCGCTCGCTATCGCGCGGATCAAGCAGCAGCGCCAAGAGCAGGAGACGGCAAGGGCCACGCAGGACGAGGAGTACCGGCGTCTCAAGGCGGAGAAGGAGGAGCGCGAACGGTCGACGATGACCGAGCAGCAGAAGCTCCAGGCTGACCTCGATCGGCAGAAGGCGGAGAACACGGCACAGGCCGCACGCATTGCCGTGCTCGAGAGCGAGCACGCCTACCTGTCGCAGGACCTGCGCCTGCGGCCCATCATCGACGTGCATGTGCGGCCTCGAATGGCCAAGTACGCGCAGATCGAGTTTGCCGGCTACCTGAAGACGCTCACCGACGACCAAGTAGAGGCGCTCACCGAGCGGCAGATCGACAAGTGGTTCAAGAAGTTCGTCGAGGAGAACCCCGAGTTCGCCAAGGAGGGCGGCAAGGCGGAGGCGGGCAAGGCCGGCGAGGGAGCCACCGGCGACGCGGGCAAGGCGGCTGCCGCGGGCACCGCGGGTGCTGGCAAGGCAGCCCCGGTGGTACGCAAGGTGTTCGCCACGACCAGCCGCGTCAGGCCGGGCGGACCCGTGGAGAACGCGGGCAAGGGCGGCGGGCTCGAGGGAAAGACTCCCCGCCCGAACCAGCCCAACAGCATGAACAAGGCCGAGCTGCGCGAGCACCAGAGGAAACTGGGCATCAAGCCCTGGGCGTGATCTAGTCGAGGCAGGGCAGGAGCGGGCAGGGGTCACCGGCCTCTGCCCGCAGCCATGTCCGCGAGCTGTGGTACGAATTGGGGAGCGAACCTAGCCACGCACCCCTCCGCGCCCGCTCGCGGCTCAAGTCAGGCGGCAACCCTAGTTGGCGACGGTCGAAGCGAAGACCCTCCAAGCAGCGTTGCTGAACCAAAGGACTTGATCCCATGCCTCCAGAGATGATCGTTGCGGTTCCCGGCCAGGTCGTGAACCTGGTGCAGTCCGGCATGCTCGAGCGCGCATTCCACGACGGACTGTTCCCCGCCCTGCTCTACCGGCAGGAGGCGCAGTGGGAAGAGTGGGAGGCGAACATCGGCACCGAGATATTCATGTCTCGGCCCGGCTTGCTCTCGCCGAACACTACGCCCCTCACCCCTGGGCAAGACCCGACCCCGCAGACGCTGACCTGGGAGCAGTGGGCCGCGGTGATGGGCCGCTACGGAGACGCAATCGACGTCCACATGCCGACCAGCGCGGTGGCCAACAGCGACCTGTTCCTCCGGAGCATCCACCAGCTCGGCCTCCAGGCGGGGCAGAGCATCAACCGGGTGGCAAGGAACCGGCTCTTCAAGGCGTACCTCGGTGGCAACACCCGCGTCATCACGCAGGGCACCACGGCGCAAGACCGCATCCACGTGGCCGCGTTGAACGGCTTCACGTTCTCGATGAGCACTGCGGCAGGCTTGGCTCACGTGCGACCCCAGCCGCTCAGCGCGGTCAACGTGCTGCCGATTCACATCGGAACCGTGGCGCACAACGTGATCGCGACCGTTCCCGACTACGCGGCAGACCCGGACGGCCCGGGCGACCTGGTGGTTGCCGGCACGCTCGGTGCCACCATCGCTGTCGGCACTGCGGTGACCAGCGACATCCGGCCGCGCATCATCCGCATCGGCGGCGGCGCCACCACGGACGCCCTCACGGCGAGCGACACGTTCGTCATGCAGGCGATGATCCTGGGTGTCAGCTACCTCCGGCGCAACAGCGTGCCGCCCCACGAGGATGGCTACTACCACCTGCACGCCAACATGGACGCCAACGCGCAGTACTTCGCCGACGACGCGGTGCAGCGCATGTTGACTGCCCGCCCCGAGCACGTGGCCTTCCAAGAGGCGATCATCGGAGTGGCCCCAGGCTGCGTGAGCTACCTGAACAACGAGAGCCCCGACCCGCACACCGCGGGCAACCGGATCTCCACGGGCGGCAGCGCCTACTACAGCGAGGACATCGGCGCCGAGACGACCAACTACACGGGCGTCGACATCGCACGGTGCATTATCACGGGGCGCGGCGCCCTGTACGAGCGTGGCCTGGACGAGGCGAAGTACGTGTCCGAGGCTGGTATCACCGGCAAGATCGGCGAGTTCCAGGTGGTGAACATGGGCATCCAGATCCCCACCAACAACGTGAAGCTCATCCTCCGAGCTCCGGTGAACCGGATGCAGGACATGGTCGGCGCGGCCTGGTCGATCACGACCGACTTCCCCGTCCCGAGCGACATCACGAGCGGCCTGCCCGCGATGTTCAAGCGCGCCGTGTGCATCGAGCACTGCGGCGGCACGGTCAGCTGAGCCTGAGCACTACCCGACCGGGCAGGGCTGCTGTTACGCACCAATCCGGCAGCCCCGCCTCAGTCCACTACCGGGGTGCTATATCTCGTTCAGACCACGGGCATCGATTCGACCCGGGAGAACGAGGAGCCAGACCGATGAGACAAGCACGCAGCGCGGCGACGGCCGCACCGATGGGAATGCGCAAGGAGCTACCGAACGGTGGGTTCACCGAGACGCGGCAGCTCGAGGCACGGGAGATGGGCCCGGCCGACATCATGAAGGGTGACGATGTCATCGGCCGGGTATCGGACAGCGAGGTGAGCGACGAGAAGCCCGGCGTCAAGTACGCCGTGATCACCAAGAAGAGCAGCGCGATGTGCAGCGGGATTCGGTCCACGCTCAACGCCGGCAAGATCATCGACTCGCTCAACTACGACCTGTTGGCGCTTCAGAAGCAGAGCGTGCGCATGAAGCGATTCGACACGCTGGTAGAGGCCGAGGAGTACCTCAACAGCGTCGACCTCGGCTGAGGCGCTGAATGGCAGCGTGCACCCCCCAGGAGAAGGTCCGCGTCAGGCACCACATGGGGTACCTGAACGTGGCCGAGGCGTTCACGTTCGTCATGGGGACGCCCGCCGGGGTAGAGACTCAGTTCCTGATCGAGGGGGCGCTCAACCGCCTCCTCGACGAGTCCATGCCGGAGCTCCGGCGCATCGTTGCAGCCTGCGACCAGGTGGAGCAGCAGATGCTCGAGTATGTCGAGGCACTCGGCGTGTCGAAGCTCGGCCAGATCGAGATCGACCCGAAGCTCCAGCAGAAGCTCAGGAGCGAGTACGACCGATGGGTGGCGGCGCTGTCGAACCTGCTCGGCGTTCCGCGCAACCCGTTCGACAACCGCATGAAGATGGCGGGCATCAACGCCCGGGTGCAGGGGTAGCCGGTGCCCAAGCCTGCCCCGCTCACGACTGGTCGCGCGGGCAAGACGCTGGCGCACAAGTTCACCGGCCTCCGGGATCGTCTCTATCAGCTCGAGACTACGTTCGGCCTGCACAGCAAGCGGGTGTTCCTGGTCTGGACCCGGTGGACCGGGGCTCAGCGCGGCGAGGGCGATGAGGTGGAGGTGTCCCGGGTGGAGCTCCTGCCGACACCGCGCGTGACCGACCTGACGTCAGTGAGCCGCACTGCTTCCCGGTTCGGGCACGTGCCGCAGGGCACGCTCCGGGTCGACAACATCTCGTGCGGCGCCTACACCGAGGACCACCTGACGGGGCTGGCGGTTCCGACGGTGGCGAGCAAGGGAGACAGGGTGGGCGGCACCGAGGCGGAGCCGGAGATCCCGGACAACAAGAGCTTCTTCTGGGAAGTGGTGGAGGACGACCGCGGCGGCGGGCAGGCACAGCGGCGCAAGTACCGGCTGATGAGTGCACCGCACCGCGACGAGGGAGCCTTGAGCTGGACGGTAGTGCTCCAGCCGGTAAGCGACGACCTCCGAAGAGACGGTGTGAGCAAGGTCGACGACGTCGACGTGTTCGGATGACGCCGTGCCCACCTATACCGTCAGCCTAAAGGACGCCTCCGCCGCCTACGGGAAGATCGGCAAGGACATTCACGAGGCGGCGCTGAAGGGCTTGCGCAAGGCAGCTACCTGGGGCTTGGCGCAGATCATCGTCGCCATCCACGAGCACTCTCCGCCGCCCATAGACCGCGGGGCGGCGGGCTACCTCGGAGGTTGGCAGATCCTGCCGCTGCCCAACGGGGCGATGCTCTACAACGATGAGCTGCAAGCCATCTTCATCGAGTACGGGGTGCGCGCCGACCACGTGAAGATCGGCCGCAAGCTCATCAGCGCGCTGGCTGCGTGGGGCGTGCGCAAGGGCATCTGCGCCGATGACGAGGCGGAGGACTTCGCCTGGGCCGTGGCGCACGCGTTCAAGAAGCGGGGCATCTTCAACCAGGAGGGGCAGGGAGGCTTCCGCATCCTCGAGGGTGTGATGAAGCGCTTGCCCCGCGTGGTGCGGCAGGAGATAGAGCGGGCCATCAAGCAGCAGGTAGGCTAGGGACCATGGCTGGCTCGTTCAGCGACGCGCTCAGGAACCTGGTCTCGGGGCTGCTCTTCGGCAAGGTATGGCCCGAGCAGCTCGGCCAGAAGCTACCCGCCAAGACGGCCCGGGCTCACGCTTTGCTTCGTCTTCAGGAGCTCCTGACTCACCTGGTGTTCCAGCGCCCGGACTCTGTCGAGGGCAGGACGCGCGGCTTCTATCTGAAGGCGAGACGCATCCAAGTCGAATACCCGACGAGCGAGAAGCAGATCCTCCTGCCGAGCATCGCGTTCGTGCCGGCGCGCGGCCAGCACGACTACCCGCTTGGCCCACCCGACCTGATCGAGGAGAGCAAGGACGTGTACGGCCGGGGCACGGCGCTGCTCCACCAAGGTGATTGGGTGGAGCTCCTCGGCGTGGAGATCATCGCCAGCCAGCCTCCCATCCGTGAGGGCATCAAGGCCGGCCTCGTAGCGCTCTTCAGGGCACAGGAGCAGTCGAGTGCGATTCGCCTGTCGCTACCGGCCTACTACGACCGGGTGGCGAGCTTCGCGCTGGACGAGAGCGAGAACTTCGACGACGCCGAGGTGATCCTCGGTCGAAGGCGTGCCGAGCTCTACGTAGAGCTGCAGGTACCCGAGGTGCTCCTGGTCGATGCGACCACGCTCAAGCCCATGGTCGAGGTGGTGGAAGTCGGCCCAGACGTCGAGCTCGACTCCGGGGCGTGATAGCTTCACGGGAAGAGCCCACGAGCGAACACCTACCGCGCCCGCCCGCGGCCCACAGCAAGGCGGCGACCGAAGCAACCCGGGCTCTCGACCGAAACGAGACCAACCGCGGCAGGTGAGCAGCAATGTCGGGATTCATTCGAAGGTACGCACAGGACCCAGGGATCACCGAGATCACGGCCATCGAGGGGGTGGTCATCATCGACAACGCTCCGTCCGCACCGATCCTGGGTGCCGGCTCCGGCGTGGCCTGCGTGGTGGGCGAGTTCGAGGACGGCGACTTCGAGACGCCACTCGAGGTGATGAGCGAGACCGACCTCCTCCAGCAGTTTGGCGGCTTCGGCTTCACGATTGCCGGGGTGCAGTCGTGCAACCCCGCCGCACGCAAGCGACTCGCCGACGGCACGACGGTGCCCGAGTACTGGAACGGCAACGGCAACATCTCGCTCATCAACAAGAAGTTCAGCCGGCTGGTGGTATGCCGCGTGGACACGAGCGTCGGTGAAGTGACGCTGACCAGGCGCCCGAGCGTCACGGGCAACACGAACCTCACGTGGAATATCCCGGACGCGCAGCACGTCAACACGGACATCGGCATCGCCGGGTCTCTGGTGAGCGACGTGGCGACGTTCAACGCTGCGGCGGGCGTCCTCACGAGCGGTGCCGGAACCTACCCGACCACGCTGTCCGGCGGCGAGATCATGACGGTCATCGTCGACAACGGCCAGCCGTCTCAGATCGGCCCCATCGACATCGTGTTCCTGGTGGGCGACTGCGCCAACCGGGCTGCGGTGATTGCGCGCATCAACGCCGCGCTCGGCTACACGGCAGCGACTGCTTCCGGCACGACTGACGTGACGATTCTCACTGGGCGCGTGCTGGGCACGGGCGGGTCGATGACCATCTCGGCCATCGACGCAACGCTGACCACGGGGACGGGCTTCACCGCGACGACCGATGCTGGAGCGGGTGACTGCGTCGACTCGACCGCGTATACGCTGGCCGAAATCAAGACGGTGGTCGAGGGTGACATCGCGAACATCCTGGTCGACCGAGACGCCGACGGAAACATTCGGTTCAGCAACACGCAGTCCGGCAGCACCCAGACCATCGCCGTCACGGCGGGCACTACCTCGAGCGACCTCGGGTTCACGGCGGGCGTCACCGGCGTTCTCGGCACCGGCACGGGCACGATTCCTTCAGGCGTCGTAGTGGAGAACAGTGGCGGTGACCAGTGGGTGACGATGCAGCACATCGACGTGGTGGTCGGCACCGACGCCTACACGGTGAAGGTTCGCCCCGCTACCGACGACGGCACCATCAGTGCCGACTCCGCCGGCCACCTGAACACCCTGCCTAACGCAATAGCGCTCGGCTCGTGGACGGTGTCGAATGCGGTGAGCACTGCGGCAGCCCTGAGCGAGGCGGCCATCGACGCGCTCTACGCCACGGCCATCTCGAGCACGGTGAACATCAACTCGGTAGCGCGCGAGATCAACATCATCTGGAGTGCGCGGCAATCTCGTGCCGTCCGGCTTGCGCTCAAGGCCAACGAGATCCTCGCTTCGAGCAGTGGCTGCCGAGGTCGCGTGGCGTGTGTCTCTCCGCCGCTCAAGACGACCAGGCTCAACGCACGCACCAGCTCGACCGTTGGTTCCGTGGGCACGGCGCACCGCGGGGTCATCTACTGCTACCCGGGCTGGAATATCTTCGTTCCGAATATCGCGCTACGTGGTCTCGCGGGTGGCGATGGCTTCTCGGTGGGCGGTTTCATCGACGTGCACGCCGACAGCTTCATGGCGTCGCTCCTGAGCCAGCTCCCGCCCGAGGAGAACCCGGGGCAGGAGACGAGCTACCTCTACGGCGTGAACGCCATCGAGGTCGGAAACACCGACGTCCAGACGATGGACCTGAACGACTACGAGGCCTTCAAGGCAGCGGGTGTTGCAGCCGGGCGCATCGTCAACGGGGTAGTCGGCATCCAGAGCGGCATCACGTCGAGCCTCACGGCAGGTGAGACGGAGATCAGTCTGCGGCGTCTGAGCTACTACATCCAAGACAGCCTGGCCGAGGGGCTCCTGCCGTTCAGCAAGAAGCTGCCAACCATCGCGCGCAAGGCCGGCTGCTACGGCATGGCCAAGGAGTTCTTGAAGGGGATGCTCGGCGGGCCCGAGTCGAGTGCGCAGCGCATCGACAGCTACAGCATCAACGCGAAGAGCTCGAACACCCCGACCAGTGTGGAGGCGGGCATCTTCCGCATGAAGGTGCGTGCCAAGTCGCTGCGCAGCATGGACGACATCGTGCTCGACTGCGAGATCGGGCCGGACGTGGTGACCGTGGTCGAAGGCACGGCGTAATCAGAGGCTTCCCAACAGGAGACGGCTAGTGGCGAAGAACAGGCTCAAGGGTCAGGAAGTCTCGATTCGGATCGTCAACGACGGCGAGCTGGTCGAGGCGATCACTTCGTTCGGCAGCCTCGAGGAGAGTGAGGATCAGGAGCTCCTACAGGACGGCTTCCTCGGCGAGGTGGTCGACGAGTACGACGAGGCCTATCACGGCGACAAGTTCACGCTGGAGTTCCAGGTGCGCGATGCGCAGTGGCGTGTGCTCTGGAAGGCCATCAAGGATCGGGCGCAGCGCAGGACTCCGAACGTGAAGTTCAACGTGGTGGTGACTGACCTCTACCCGGCTGGCGACACCGAGATCACCACCTACGGCGACGTGAAGTGGGGGCCCCGGAGCAAGAGCACCGGCAGCCGCAAGGACTTCGTCAAGCTGAAGATGGAGGGCGCATCGAGCGACGTTGGGCACGATCCCAACGCCATCTAGCGCCGCCGCAAGAACGATCAACCGCCGGGGCTGCGGTGCCCAGCGACGGCTTGGCTCCTCCCCGCTGCCTCGACGGTTGGTCGCAAACCCAATGGAGGATACCGTGAGCGACCAAGACGAGACCGTGGAGCAGCCCGACGAGGGCACGACAGAAGAGGAGAAGGCCGCACTGGCCAAGCTGCGTGAGGCTGCCAAGGAGCTAGCCGATGCGAAGCGAAGAGCGCAGCAGGGCAGCCTGCCGAAGCCGACGACCGGCACACCCGACTGGGTGAAGATCCCGGCAAACCTGCCCATCCCGCCGGAGGGTGAGATCGTGTTCCTGCGGTTTCGCGCCGAGTGGACACCGTACCCGAGCAAGGGCGAGCGGCAGGCCATCATCTGGCCGCTCAGCGTGAAGGACAAGAAACTCGCCGCTGCGCGCATCGCCGACATGACCGAGGCGAACCTGACGGTGGCTCTTTACCAGCAGCAGATCCGCGCGGTGGACGGAGCTCGTGCCGACTGGACCGTGGGCAACTCGAACGTGGAGCAGTTCTGGGACGAGATCGGCGAGAAGTGCCGCGGCTTCATCGGCAGCATCTTCGTACAGCTACACGTGGCGGACCCGGAGATGACCGCGGATTTTTTCGGGAGCTGCATCGCTGTGCGTCGGGTCGTAGCGTCTGGATAGAGGACGACGGCAGCCGGGCGACCAGGCGCCGGGCCATAGAAAGACTCGGCTGTCTCTACGCCGGTTACTGCGGCGGCACGGTGCGCGACCTCGGCCACGTGGTCATGCCCATGCTCATCGACGCCGAAGAGGACATGGAGGAGAAGCTCGACGGCATTTACGACGAGATCGTGTACCTCTGCCGCTACCTCCGGCCCGGCTCGCTGCGGGAAGTGGAGGAGATGACGCTCAAGGAGGCGACTCGCTACGGCCGGGCGATCTCCCGCGCGATGCAGCTCGAAGCCAAGAGCAACCGGATCAGGTGGCGCCCGGAGGACGCCGACTAGCTGTACGCTCTGAGGCATGACCGTCGACGTCCGCGGCAGACTTGTTCTCGATGACGAAACGTCGGGCACTCTGGGCAAGATCCGTAAGGGGTTTGACCAGACCCACCAGGCGCAGCAGCACGTCCAGGCGTCGATGGGGTTCATCAAGACGGCCGGGGCGATGGCGATTGGTTCGGTCATCGTGCCGATGGCTCAGCACGTGTGGCACACGGCCGAGGGGTTCGTGCATGCGGCGCGCGAGAGCATGCAGTTCCAGACCGGGATGACCGGGCTCATCGCGGCCGTGCAAGGAGTCGGGTTCGACCGAGCCCGGGAAGGAGCCGTCGGGCTCGAGGAGAGTATCGAGCGCATCGGTGTGAAGTCTGGCGTGGCGATCGAGCAGATCGTGCCGGGGTTCGAGCGGATGCTCGAGATCAACGGAGCGACCGAGGAGGGGATGCGCCGCACCGTGGCGACGACCGAGAATCTCGCGACCATCAGCCGGACCCTAGGTTTGAACATGGAGACCACCTCGGTCGAGGTGTCGATGATGACCGAGGGGCTTTTGCGCACGCGCGGTCGCATGTTTCAGCTTCTGATGACAACGGGCATCTTCGGGGACAAGGTGAAGGGCGCTGCCGCCAACTGGGCAAAGCTCACCGAGGAGGAGCGCGTCAAGCGACTCAATACGGCGATGGGCACGCTGTCTCAGAAGCTCGGTGCTCAGCAGATGGGCATGGGCGGCTACCTCGCGAGCATCCACAACCTGATCGAGATTGCGAAGAAGGAGATCGGCACACCCATCGCTCGAGCACTAACCCCGTTCCTCAAGGATTTCAAGGGTGGGCTCGAAGAGATGATGCCGGCGCTGCGCGAGTTCGGAGTGCTCGCTGCGCGTGACGTGGCCAGCGGCATGAAGGAAGCGCAGCAGTGGATGAAGGAGGGCATCCGGTACGTCATCGACCACAAGGCGGAGATCGAGGAGGGGTTCAAGGCTGGGGCCGGACACATCAAGAGCGCGGTGGGGTTCGTGCTCGAGCACCGGCAGGCCATCGCAGCGGCGACCGCGCTCTACTACGGTGGCCCTGCGGCGCTGAAGGGCGCCAAGGCGATCGGCCAGTACGCGCCGATGGTGGGTGCCGGTCTGGGAGGAGCGGCGAAGGGTGTATTGGCGGGAGCCGGGGCAGTGATGCCCGCGGCATTCGGGCTGTCCAAGTGGAGTGCAGTTATTCCGGCAATGGCCGGAGCAGCGGGTGCTGCCGGTGCGCTCACTCTAGCGGTCGGCGGGCTTGCGGCAGCAGGCTGGCAGGCGGTGCAGCTCTACAACGAACTGACGCACTATCAGAACGCCGACGAGGTGGCGCGCAAGACTGCGATCGACAAGTTCATCTCCGAGGGCGGGATGTTCTCCAAGGCGAGTGAGGAGGTGGAGCACCAGCTTGCCTTTATGACGAACGAGTTCATCACGCACAGCGAGCAGGTGGGCATGACGCGTGAGTCGGCGGCGGCGCTGACCAAGGAGTACTGGAAGCAGTTCGACGCCAGTCAGAAGGTGGTAGCGACGATGGACGCGGCGACCGTCGCGTCGCGCGAGATGGCGAACGCGGGTGACAAGGCTGGTGCCGGAACGCTGGCCTACGTGGCGGCTGCGATGACGGACGTAGGCGGCGCATTCGAGCAAGCCGCGTCCAACCACAATGCGGGGGCGATGAACTACATCGCCAACATGCTGGTCGGGTCGGCAGCCATGCAAGACGCCTTCATCAAGAGCGGGAAGATGAGCGCCGACGCCTATGAGCAGCTCGCGGGCATCGTCGAGGGCAAGAGCAAGGAGTTCGCCGAGCGGCTGCTTGGGCTCGCCAAGGGAGCCGCGGGGGGTGCCCGTCCGCACGTCAACGTGAACATGAGCGGCG
Source organism: uncultured Pseudomonadota bacterium (assembly GCA_903839465.1). GTDB lineage: Bacteria > Pseudomonadota > Gammaproteobacteria > Steroidobacterales > Steroidobacteraceae > CAIKMS01. The sequence goes on along the minus strand of CAIMCI010000366.1, from coordinate 55,606 downwards.
GGCAGACGTTCAACATCAAGCAGGACTTCCGCGACCAGGACCCCGACCGGATGATCATCACGTTCAAGCAGGACATGGGCAAGCTGGCGACGCGCCGTCTCCAGGCCCATTCGGCCACGCCGTTCGGCACGTAGCGGCGTCGGTGGTACCCTCGTCCCAAGACCACAGGAGATCGAATCGATGGCCCCGAAGATGCCCCTGATCCCCGCGCTCGCCGGCAAGCCTGCCGCCAAGCAGTCCACCGCTGGCTACTCGTCCTTGGCTGAGCTCATCGACTCGCTGACCGACGAGGAGCTCTCCCAGCTGGAGGACATGGCCGCTGGGGGAGCCGCAGCCGAGCCCGGCGAAGAGGTCGAAGCACCCGATGAGGGTGACGCCGACGGTGGGCTCGAGGATGAGCCGGACCCGGGCGACCCGAATGAGCCCGCGGAAGGTGAGGGGCAGGAGTTGGGCGAGGCCGACGCGCAGTCGATCCTCGCTGCGGTGACCGACGCTTCGGACGAGGCCGAGCAGGTGGGCCCCGCAATCGACGCTTTGCTTTCGACGGCGCAGGACAACGCCAAGCTCGGAGGCCAGCCGAAGGAGATCCAGAAGCTGGCGAAGGAAGCCGCCGGCCTCGTCAAGGACATCGAGGACCTGGTCGACGAGGTGACGGACTCCATCGACGGCGAGGACCTGGGCGCGGCAGCCGAAGCTGCGATGAAGGCGCAGGAACTGGTGACGCACCTCGGCGCCATCAAGACCCGGGCCGAGGCGTACAGCAAGGCGAACAAGCCGAGCGATGCAGACGTGAAGGCCGCGGAGGATGCGGACAAGAACGCACCGCCGCCACCCACTCCGAAGAAGACGGTGCCCGCGTTGAAGATGTGGGCGCAGCGCGCGGCAGGCGGCTGAGCAACGGGCGGCCGATGTGGGTTCCACCCTCGTCATCGAGGAGCTAACCGGCAAGAAGCGGAAGCTCGAGCTCAGGCGCGGCGGCCTGCCGAAGCAGGGAGCCGAGTGGGGCGGTGAGAACCGCACCCCGACCGAGTTCTTTCCAGGCAACCCGGAGGGGGCGCAGCAGGTGCTCGGCCCCATCGAGCTACCGAGTGAGTGGGAAGGCTTCTGGAGGACGACGCAGCTCCTGCGGGCCAAGTGCGTGCTCGACTCGGTCGACATCAACTACGCATTCGTATTGGCCGACTTGTTCGACGCAATCCGCAAGGAGGGGCAGCTGCTCCGTGTGACCTGGGCGAACGAGATCGAGCAGACGATCTCCTCGACCGGGACGCTGGTACAGGGGCGTGAGTGGAAGGTGGTGCGCATCGGCCGGCTATCGAGCTTCAAGTTCAAAGTGACGCGCATGGACGACATCGGCTGGAGCTCCAAGTTCACGTGGCTCGGCCGCGGCGACGTGCAGCAGCCGGCAGCGGGCATCGGGGATGGCGTTGTCGGCATGACGTCAATGCTCAACAACTTGGCCTCGAACGTTCGGTCGATGGTGGCCAAGATGCGCATGGTCGATGAGGACGGGCTCGTGAAAGGTCCGAGCGCGTTCAACCTTGGGCAGCTCGAGGAGCTGGCGAACACACCGAACACAATGATGGACCAGCTGGCCCGGGTGGAGGTGGGCATCACGAGCAAGATCCAGCAGGTGACGGGCATCTTGCAGACGGTGCGCGAGCTGCCGGAGACAATCGCCGCACGAGCCCAGGACATCGCGAACGACAGCGCCGGCACGCTCGATGCGTTCTGCGATGAGATCAGCCGGCTCAACCCCGAGGGAATGACGGTAGGGCAGCGGCTCGCAAGCGTGCTCCGAGCGGCGAGTGGCTACGGTGCCGTGCAGAGTGCGGTGGAGGCCTACGCCGGGGCGTGCCACGAGTTCGCGATGAAGATGCGGCGCATCCGCACCACGAACGGCCGAGCCGAGGACGGCAATAGTGCGGGCAACAGCGCGACGCAGTCCGACCTCTTGGCGGTAGTTCTGCCAAAGCAGGGGCAGACAATCTCGAGCATCGCGATCAAGTACTACGGCGACGACCTCGGGATGCAGCTCTGCCGGGCCAACAAGCTGCCGCTCGACACGGTGGAGCCGCCAACCCGGAAGCCGCTCATCATCCCACGCAAGGACGTGCTCCTGAAGGTGGTCATCTAGCGTGCGCGAGTACCCGGTCCAGCAGTACTACCCGAGCGCGCGGGTCAGGTTCATCGTGCGGCTCGAGGACTTCGGGGCGAAGGACCTGCCGCCTCCGCCGAAGATTCCACCGCACTTGCGCAAGAAGGACAAGCGCGGCGCCGACGACCTAAAGGTGGTGATGGTCGATGGGGCACAGGTTCTGGTCGGACCCGGCGACGACCCGGGTAGAACCGGGGGGCCGCAGGAGCAGACCCACTCGAGCGACAACCGCACGTTCGTCATCGACAAGGTGATCCCGCTCAACGCCACGCACCAACGCAACGGAGCCCGCACGGCCGACACGCTCACCGTGACGGTCTGCCAGGCGGACTTCCCGTTCGACCCGCGGGCGTTCCGCTCGATAGCGATGATCTACTTCTTCGGTTGCGTCGATGCGGAGGACTACCGGCGCGGCATCGCGGGTGAGGTGCGGCCCGACGCGACCCCGTCCGGGGGCATACCGCGTAACGTCGTCCCGGACACGTTCATCGACTCGGCAGGTAGAACTCGAAGCAACGCGCGGTTTCTCGGATGGGTAGACGACTGGAAGGGTAGCTGGAGCAACGCGGACGGCCCGGTCACGACGTTCGAGTGCACGGACAACACCCGGTTGTTCCTGAACCAGGACGCGCCGCCCAAGCTGACGGTCGACGCGACCAAGCCTATCGACGAAGCGGTGGCTGCTTACTTGGCGAAGTTCCCGCAGTTCCGCGGCATGAGCGTGGAGTACCGCCCGCACGTGGCACGCGACAAGGTGCCGAAGCTGAAGGAGGTGCTAGCCAAGACCTCCTTCCAACCGAAGCTCGGGCCCCCCACCGGCGGAGCCGGCGGCGACTCGAGCAAGCTCAAGGTGTGGGACTACCTCACCGACGTGTGCGGGGCCATCGGGCACATCATCCGGGTGGACGGGACTTCGGTGGTGATCCAGAGGCCGCGCACTCTGTACGACGGGCGGTTCAGCGGCAGGCCCGAGGATCCCTTTGCGCGAGGGCGACAGCTGCCGACTGGCAAGGTGCTCACGCGCCGCTTGATGATCTACGGCAAGAACATCAAGTCGATGGAGTGGGGACGGCAGTACAACTCCGACGTCGCGCCGGGAAACGTGGAAGTCAGAAGTTACGACGTGCGGCACAAGAGCCTGGTGGTTGCGCGGTTCCCCGAGAAGAACGATCGGCTCACCAGGCCTCACCCGGGCAACGCCAACGAGCAGGCATGGCACGTACACGAGATCGAGGGGGTGTTCGACAAGAAGACGATGAAGCTCTTCGCTCAGGCCATCTACGAGATGCAGTTCCGTGGGGAGAACTCCGTCTCGCTCGAGACCACGGTGCTGGCGAGCTACGGGGGCGACAACAGCGACCCGGACCTGCTCGACCTTGAGCCGGGCGACGCGATGGACGTCGTCATCATGCGGGAGCAGGACGGAGATCCGCACGTGACGGCTACCGACATTGTCGCCCACACGGCAAACGACCCGGAGCAGTTCCTCGTCCAGCTCGGCTACAGCCAGGAGCTCGCCTCGGCCTACGCCAAGGTGATGAGCGGCATCGCGATGCAGACCACGTTCCGCACCAAGACCAGCTCCACCACGTGGGAGAAAGACGAGGGGGCGAGCGTGAAGTGCACGTTCATCAACTACCTGGAGCTCCAGGCCGACAAGGACGTGTCCCCGGAGGATCAGCTGACCCCGGCGGACGTGGTCGGGGCTGATGCAGCCGGGCCCCCCCTCCAGGTAAACGTGCAGGACTACTGAACCGTGGCCGGGCCTAATTTGGCTGCCCGTTCCGCGCCAGCCGCCCCAGGAATGGTTTCTGGGGTAGGGCCGCCACCCTAGCCCACCCGGGGGGTTCGGCGCGTCCTGGGGGCTATCCTCCGGGGCATGACCAACGTGGAGATGCTGCGGCGGGTGCCCCTGTTCTCGGGCTTGCGGGCCGAGGACCTAGACCTACTCGACCGGATGGCCACGGTGAAGTTCTGCTCCCCGGGTGAGGTGGTATCGAAGGCCGGCGACACGGGGGGTGATCTTGCGGTAGTGGCGGAGGGCGAACTCGCGGTGACTCTCGGCGAGGGGGATGAGCGGGTGGAGCTCAAGCGGCTCGGCCGCGGGGACTTCTTCGGAGAGCTCGGATTGATCGACCAGAAGCCGCACTCCGCCGATGTGACCGCGACGACGAGAACGATTGTGCTGATGTTCTCACGCGGCGTGGTGGCGAACTTCCTCGCGCACAACTACGGGGTGGCACTCGAGATGATGAATACGCTGGTGGAGCGGGTGCGGAGCACTGATGAGATCCTGACCAAGCGAGTGGTGCGCAACGCGGTACGCGAGCATGAGGGCACGCGCGGGTTCGGTCAGCGCCTGGCCGACTCCGTTGCCGAGTTCAATGGCAGCTGGCGGTTCATCATTGGGTCATCGGTCATCATCACGGCGTGGTTCTTGTTCGCCAAGTCATTCGACCCGTACCCGTACCAGTTCCTGAACATCGTGCTCGGCATCTGGGTTTACCTGCAAGGGCCGCTCATCGTGATGTCGCAGAACCGGCAGGCGGCCAAGGACCGCGCCCAGGCCGACGCCAACTACGAGCTCGACCTGAAGGACGAGCTACACGGAGAACAGATCGCTCAAGACCTGAAGGCATTGCACGAGAAGGTCGACCAACTATTGGCCAGCCCGGTGAAGTTCGACATCGTGCAGACGTTCCGTGATCAGGACCCTGAATGAATCGTTGCCGTCATGAGAGAATCGATACGTGAGAAGGCACACCGCGACCCCGCCACTTGACCTCGCATCGTTTGCCCAGGCGCTAGCCCGGCCCGGAAGCGACACTCGCATCTGGAATAGCTACGGCCTGGTGATGCGCGGCGACGACCAGCCCGTCGAGTACGACGACGAGGGCTGCCAGATGATGGTCAACGTCGAGCTGATGCCGAGCCAGATCCCGATCCGCTGTCGGGTCGGCGGCGCGTTTGCCGGAGACGGCGAAGGGGAGTGGAGCCCGCTAGTCGAGGGGGATGAGGTATTGGTGTTCATCCCGAGCGGCAACCCGCGGGGCGGCGGGGTGATCGGTCCGCGTCTGAACAACAGCAAGGACAAGTTCCCCAAGGACGTGCTCGGGCAGGACTCGACCAAGAACGGATTCGCGTTCCGGCGGCGCGTCACGCCGGTGGTCGAGGAGCACCAGGGGCCGTACTACATCCGCACGGTAGTCGGGCTGAGCTACGCGATGATCGGACTCGACGACGTGGGCAACGTGTCGCTGCGCGGTGCCGACGGGGAGATGCTCCAGCTCAGTGCCGACGCGCTCATGTACCAAGGGCCGAGCGGCCCGGGCAGCCCACCGCGGCACGTGCTCCAGCTCCTGCACAGCGAGGACACGTTCCTGCTCCAGGCGGGCGACGCCTACATGCAGCTCAGCGGCAGCAGGGCCACACACGAGGTGAACCTCATCACGGTGCCCGGGCCGATGGCGATCGGTACGGCGACCAACGCACCGCAGGAGCATGTAGCGACGACCGAGGCAGTGCTCAACATCCTGGTGACGGTGCTTCAGGGCATGGTCGGGCTGATGGCACCGGCCGTAGTGGGCACCCCTCCAACCGCGTTGCCCGCGATGACGATGGATCCGGCAATGGCCGCGTTGGTGACGGCAGCCGGAACAAGTTCGCTGTGGAGCACGTTCCCTCTCACTCAAGCGGCGCTGGTTGCGGCGTTTGCAGCGGCGACGCAGAAGAGTGCTGCACCGGCAGGTCTGCCGCAGTCAGCGCCGGGGCTCGGCTGCGCCGGGCTGCTCGCGGGCTAGCTCGACGTGCGGCGGGCAGCGCACCTTGCCGCCGAGCTTCACGGCGCAGCGTCGGCAGAGCTTTCGGCCGCAGAGCTCCCCGGCTTTCTTGCCGCCAAGTGGGTATTCGCACTCGACCTCGGCGTCGCGGCCGCACTTGGCGGAGCACGGCACGGGCTTCTCGCGGGAGCAGACGAAGCCGACCACCTTGCGGTCCTTGACGAGCATCTTCGAGCCTCGTCGGTCGATGGGGATCGCGGTGGCTTCTTTCGCAGCAGCCTCGAGCTCGAGCAGCTTCTCCTTCGACTGGCGGCCTAGCTCCCAAGAGGCATCTTGCTCGGGCGTCGACTTGGCCATCCACGCCTCGACCTCGTCCTTGTCGGCGAACCACTGGGGCACGAACAGCTCCCCCTCCTCACCGCGCACCGAGTCCTTGGCAATGCCGCCGTCATCGCAGACAACGGCTCGCGGCACCCACAAGGACTTCAGACTGTGTCGGTCCAGGTAGCGCACCAGGATCGCGGCATCGGTGCCGCGCGTCACGAGCACCTTGCCGAGCGAGGTGGGTTCGTCGTTGCTACTCATGCCCCTATCAATGGCGCGGCGACGGAACCCCGGGGTTCCGTGGGATTATCCAGGACATGGGCTTCCCGCCGCCGCCTGACTACCCATCTCCCGCTGCGCAGCAGACGATCGGGCTGAAGGTCGGCTTCCAGGGGGTGCCGGTGGGTGCGCTGCCGTGCGGCTTGTCGATCCCTCCGTTCGGCTACGGTTTGAGCTTCCGCATCCCGAAGTTCCCGCCATGGGACTTCCCGCCCAGCCTGAGCTTCTGGCTCTCCATCCGCTGCTCACTCACCAACCCGTTCGGGGGTGGGCTCAAGGTGGGCGGCGGACGGGTGTCGAACTCCGACCCGGACGTCGACGAGGAGTTCGGCTGACGCTGTAGACTCCGGGGGAGATGACCCTCCAGATAACGCTCGACCAGACGGGCAAGACGGCAGGCACGGCCGGGCAGGCCCGTGAGGACCTGGACCTGGCTTCGGCCGTGACGGCGACGGCAACGGGTGGCTATGACACCTATGCCTGGACGCTGCTCGACGCCCCGCCGAACGACGCGATGACGGCGCCGAGCGCAGCAACGCTCTCGGCTCCAAGCGCGCAGGTGACGGACGTGACGCCGGACAACGACGGCACGTACCTCCTGCGCGTGGCCGCTTCGCTCGCCGGGGTGATAAGCACGGTGGAGATCACCTTCTACGCGGGAGCAACCCTCGCGACCGATCCCGCCTCGTGTCCGCGCCGGATGCCGAGCTACCTCGAGACGACCGAGCACAACGCGCCCGACGCGATCGACGTGAGCGGAAACACTGTTGGGTGGGCGCGCGAGCTGCGCCGCTGGCTCAAGGTGGTCACTGGAATTTGGACGTGGATGCGTGGCATCCTCGCGCCGACCCCGACGCTCGAGAGCGGCGCGGACGCCGGCCTAGTCATCGCTTCGTTCGACCTGCCGCCGTTCAGCTTCCAAACCTCGTCCGCCGGCTACGCGGGCCACACGCTCGACCTCGGCATCGCCAACCTGCCCGACGACCGCCCGGCGAACGTGTTGGTCGACTGGGTGGTCCATGCCGTGCTGACGCCCGGCGGCGGTGCCCGGTACGGGGTCGGCTGTTGGAAGCGCTCGAGCACGTTCGAGAAGACCGACATCACCAACTACCTGCAGCTGATCGGGGAGTCTTCCTTGGTCGACGTCGACGCCGGGGCGCACACGTATAGGCCCGGCCAGTTCACCGCGGCCAGCGGAGGATCGAGGACGCACACCGTGGTACTCAACTTCGGCGCCGGCACGAACGACGTCACCGACTGGACGATCTTCGCCCACGTCACCATCGTCGGCTACCCGAGCTGAGCCATGCCCTGGGGATCGGAAGAGTTCGGCGCGGGACCCTGGGGCGACGGGGTCGTCGGCTCGTTCTTCCTGGTCAGCGGCGAGACGATCCGGGAGAACATGGTGCGGCTCACGTTCAGCGAACCTCCGCACTACTCGCTCTGGCACGACCCAGGCGATGCCTCGGTCGTCGCTCGCTACAGCATTCTGAAGGTGCACTGGTCCATCGGCATCGACGGGCAGCTAGCGCGCACGGTGGCGCCGGCCAAGGTGCTGGCGGCCGAGGGCAGTCCGTACTCTGTAGACCTCTGGACCGACCGGGCGCTCTCCGCGTTCGGGACGTTCTATCTGGTGGGCGTCACGGGCATCCGGAGCGAGGCTGGGCACTGGCTCGCGGGTGGAGACCAGAGCGTGATCGTGAACGGCATGCAGATGGGCATGGCCGTGTCGCTACTCGACCAGGCGGCGAGCACGCGCGACATCGCCAACCCGCAGGTGGGCTCCGCTCTGCTCGACCCGATGGCGAGCGTAACGGACGACCGACTGCTCGGCTCGTACTCCGCAGACCACACCGGTGACATCGCCCGGGACGAGGGGCTCGCCAGCTACAAGAAGCGGGTGTTCCGCCGGCTGACCACGCGCAAGGACAGCTTTGCGCACCTACGTGGGTACGGGACCAAGTTTGTGCAGAGCGTGCAGACTCTCGCTCGGCGTGGCGTGGCGCAGGCGCTTTGTGCCGATGCCGAGCAGCAGGTGCGCCAGGAGCCCGAGACGGTCGACTGCTCGGTGCGCCTGGTGCAGGACTCGCGGAACGTATTCTGGTTCCAGGTGCGGGCCAAGACCCGCTTCGGCAACGCCGTGCCGGTGAACGCACCGGTCGGGATCACGGAGGACCTCAGTGCCTGACCTTCCCTCTCGCCTGGACCTTTACGAGTCGGGCCGCCGAGTCTTCATCGGCCGGGCCCGGCGCATCGAGCCGACCATCGTTGACGTGGCGGGCAGCGATGCCAACCTGTTCGTCGGGTCGACCAGCTACATGGCGCACGCGGTACTGCGTGCCCACGTCGAGGGGCTCACCAACCTGTTCGGCGACAGCTGCGATGACGACGAGAAGCTCGACCGGCTCTACTTCGACCGGTACCGGGAACTGCGCAAGGGAGCTTCGGCGGCAGTGGCGGCGGTGGTGCTCACTCGCCCGAACTCGGACGCCGGTGCCGGCACTATCGCCATCGGCAGGAAGTTCAGCACGGCAACGGGCGTCGATTACTACGCGACGACTCCAGCAGTGTTCGGGTCCGGTGACTTGCTGGCCAGCTGCAACGCCAAGGCGACGCAGGCGGGCAAGGAGTTCCAGGTTGGGCGGCACGCCATCAACGGCTTCAGCGACCGGAGCGGCCTGTTCGACACGACCATCACGGTGGACAATCCGGACCCCGCGGCGGGGGGCGAGCCGCGCGAGACGAACGACCAGTTCAAGGCTCGGATGGAGCACTTCTGGGAGAGCGCGCGGCGGGGCGTCCTGCCTGCAATCGAGTACGCATCCAAGCTGGTACCCGGGGTGGACAGCGCGCACGCGTTCACGTCAACCACGGTGGAGGGCTACCCGGCTCGAGCCGTGGTCGACTACATCGCTGACTCGTCCGGCGTGTCGAACTCCGCGCTGATCGACCTGGTGCGTGTGCAGCTCGACGAGTGGGCGGCCGCGGGCATCTACGTGGCGGTTATCACCGGGCAGCCGGAGATCCCGAGCCTGGTGCTGCGGCTCGCGTTCAAGGGCAACGTCGACACCCGGGGTATCGCCGAGCAGATACGTGGCGCGATGGTCGGGTTCGTCAACAGCCTCGGCGTCGACATGCCAATGCTCCACGGCGAGCTGATGGCCGTGCTGACCCGCTACAAGTCAGTCGGACTGATTGCCACCGACGACACGATTGTCGCTCCCGCAGGCGACCTCTACCCGGAGCCCGGGCACACGTTCCGGATTCGGGCCGAGAACGTGGGGTTGACCTACTGATGGTGCTCGACGCAACCAAGCTCCAGGTAGTGTGGCGCAGCGTCGTCGATGACGACTACGCCACCAATCTGCTCAAGCGAGAGGAGGGGTTGGCCACGGTCGAGCAGGCGGCAGCGCAGTTCGCACGGGTGGCCTCGGCCACGGAGCGGAACTTCGAGGCCTGCTACGTGCTGCCCTGGTCGGGGCAGGCAGGGGACCCGGCCTCGGGCGCAGCGCGATCCGAGGTGACCTTGACGCTGAGCCGCAACAAGCGGTTCGACCTCGCACTGGTCATCGACCCGGGCCTGGTGGTCAGGCACGACCAGACGGACTCGGGTCCGGTGGAGGACGCCGGCTGGCGCCGCTACCTGGTGGCCGAGCGGCTCGTCATGATGCCAGGCGACGGCACAGGCCAATCGGTGCTCGCGCAGGCAGAGAACCCGGGTGACGCATACGACGAGCCGGCGGCTGGAACCATCACCCTGATCGAGCAGCCTCTCTCGCGGGTATCCGGCACGGGTGCGACGTGCTCGGTAGTGAGTGGGCAGAACTTGTTCACGTTTGCCGAGGGAGCCGAGGCCGTCTCGCCCCTGCATGCCGGCATGTACGTGGAACTGATGAGCGGCACGAACCAGGGCGAGGTGCGTCGCATCGTCATGGCAATGTCGAGTCGGGTGGTGATGCTCGACCGGGAGTGCCTGCTCATCGGGCAGGTGGCAGCCGGGACGGTAGTCGCGGCGGGTGACTTGCTCGAGCAGGGGACGAACAACGCGCGGGTGATCGGTGCGTCAACCGGGCCTGATGCGACGACGATGCAGGTCGTCCTCCTGGTGGACGAAGTGGTCGGCTCGTTCACGGCCGGCGCGGCAACTATCGCGGGTGTCGCGATGACGGTGACCGCGGTCATGCGCGACCCGCTGCTTTCGGACGACTCGGCAACGGCGTGGCGGCTGCTCACGTTCGATGGCGATCTCGGGCTAGTCGCGACCAACGCATTGAGCCCCACCGGAGGCCGTTCGGCGACGCTTGACGAGATCGGGGCCGAACGGCAGGTATTCCGCTCTTCCGGTGAGGAGGACGACTCCTACCGATACCGGGTGGCCGAGGTGGCCGACACGGTGTGCCCCAACGCGGTGCGCCGCCGGGTGAACAAGATTCTTGAGCCCTACGGGCTGACCTGCGTCTACCGGCAGGCTGGCTCAGCTGTGTTCCCGGGTTGCTATGCCGACGTGCCGAACAGTTCGGGGCAGCACTACTGCTCGGACGACCCGAGCTCGGACGCGTGCTGGCGAGTCTCGTTCGACCTCCTGGATCACCGCGCGTTCTTCTTCGTCCAGGTGCCGAAGGTGGTGATCGGCTCGTTCGGCGCTGCGTCGGACACCCGTGACGTGATGCTGAGCGGCCCGTGCGCGGCGGGGAAGTGCTGCGCAGACGGAGCGACCATTCTCGACGAAGACTTGTACAAGCTTATCGAGAACGAGGTCGCTCGCATAGTGGCGGGTGGCGTAGGATTCCGAGTGGTCTTCGCCCCATAGAGGAGCAACCGACAATGTCCACCAAGAGCAGGATCTTCCAAAACAATCTCGAGAAGTACATCTCCTCCGACGACAACTCCCGGCAGAACCTGCAAGACAAGGCTCGTGCGCAGCTAGTGGAGCGGTGGCTCATCGACCCACGTCGTTCGGGGATGCAGTATCCAGGCGTTGTCATTCAAGACGCAACGCTACCCATCTACCAGACGAGCGTGGTGTTTTCTGGGCTGATGGTGCAGCCGGGAACGAGCAGCCTGCTCATACAGCCGGGTGTAGTGGCGATGTTGTTTGCTGCGCTTCAGGGCGGGGACGATTCTCCTGTGGTCGTCATAGATGACGCCGGACAGCAAACCGCGGGGATCCTTGAATACACGGCCAACGGGACCGGCTCGGTACGGTGGGATTTAGTGGAGGCCCGGCCCTACCTCGAGCAACTCCAGGAAAGTCGCGACATCTGGGATGAAGTTTCGCGCGCCTACATACCGACGCTTGTTCCCAAGCGGTGCACGGTGCGGCTTCAGTACAGGATTCGTACTGGCACCAGCCCAGAAGCACTACCTGCATTGCAGAGCGACTGGTTACCGCTGGCCGCGATTCACGTACCGGCGAGCGCCGCGAGCTTCGACGAGTGTGACTTCTACGACGTGCGGCCCTTGGCCGACGACATGATGAGGCCGGCACAATTCAACGGCGACGGGTCTCAGGGGCAAGTTGGAGCGAACCTCTACAGTCACCTCGGCGGCGACTGGCAAGTCATGGATGACCCCGATACGTCCGACCGTGTGATGGCTGGTCATGCAGAAGCCGTATTCGGCGGTTACTTGGCGGGGGGTGAGCTTCGGCAGTCGATGCCCTCGGCAATCGCCGACTTTGGTGCCGCGAAGGCAGACCAGAATCACCTCTCGCTCGCCAGAACCGACAACAAGCAGCTTGGCCTCAGCTATCGCTCTGGTTCGACCTCGGTGACGGCGACCTACTGGGTGGCGGCACTCTTCCCGCTGATGCTGCCTCGATGGGTGCGCTACTCACAGAGCAACATCTCGAGCGTCGGGCGTGTGCCACGTGGACCGCGAGGTCTTTTGGTGGTGATGGACTACAACGGCCTGGCCTCGACGCACAACAACGGGTTCGTCGTGGTGACGCAACTCCCTGCCGTTCTCGGGCTTTCGATTCCGTGCATGGGAGTGATTCTCGCTGGATTCGGATGCGATGGCAGCGGCGTGCCACAGGGGAGCTGTCGCGGGAACAAGATGCGCGGCAATCATGCGGGGTTCGTTTCGACGACACGGATTGCCGAGACTTCCCCCGGTTCCGGTATCTTCACGGTGAGCTTGCGCCCCTCGTTCGACTATCCGCCTGGATCGAAGGAAGTGCGGCTCGAGCTCTGGCTCAATGGGGATGATGCAGCGGGTGCACGAATCGTCGTGTCGACTGACCTGGAGCTACAAGGCTTGGTGGTGCCGTCCGTACTCGACACGCAAGACTGGGCTGAGTTCGGCATCGACGTGCAGCTACCCGCTCCGGTGAGTGCGACCGATGCAGGCAATACGGCTACGCCGTTCGTCGTCACGGTAAATACCAACGGCTGGGGCAATAGCGTCGTCTACGCCATCGTGCGTGGCTGGGTGACGGGTCCCTGAGCCAGGCCTACGCTATCCTCGGGGAATGACGATCCCCACCGACTGGAAGCAGCTGCTCGTCTCAATTGCCGCCGTCATCATCCTGTCGCTTCTCTTGGCAGGTATCAAGCGGCTCCAGGCCGCGGTAGTCACCAGCGCGAACGGATCACGAATAGCGGCGGTGCTCCAGATCATCAACGACGTGGTAAGTGATGCCGTAGCCGAGATCGAGCAGACCGTAGTGGGCTCGCTGAAAGACACGTCGGCTGACGGAAAGCTCAGCTCCGAGGAAGCAGACCGGGTGCGCAACGGCGCGGTGGAGAAGGCGTTTGCCAACATTCCGGCCAAGTGGCGAGTGATAGCGCAGGCGGAGTTCGGCGTGAGCGACTTGAGGCCAATCATCGCATCCAAGGTGGAAGCTGAGGTAGGCAGGCTGCGGGCCTCCTCGCACAGCATCTCCAAGGATTCTCGCTAGCCTGACCGAGTAGACATGGCCGACGCACAAGCCGATTGCGAGAGGGGCGGCAATGGCAAGCCCTGCCCTGCCGTTTTAGAGCTTGCCGAAGTGGTGGGCGGTCTCATGAGATCCCAAGTGGAGCTCAAAGAAACCGCGCAACACCAGGACAGGCGGCTAGACCGTTACAGCGAGGGGATGCAGGAGTGGGGCACCAAGACGTTCGCTCAGTACAAGGAGTTCCTCCACGGCCAGGCGCAGTTTCTGCACAACCAGGAGACAATGCAGCAGCAGTTTGGTGAGCTCGCGGAGGATGTGCGTGCGATTGGTGAACACCTCGGGGTAGTCGAACGCAAGAGCGCGACTGAACTCGAGGAGCTCGGAGAGCGAACCAAGAGGGCATCCCTCCGGGCCCGAGAAGCCAAGGTGATTGTGCAGGAGGCCGTGGTCGAGCAGAAGGAGCGTGAGCTCGACAAGCCGCACCACAAGCTGATGACCAAGCTGAACATCGAGATCGCGGTGACCTTGCTGTTGACCGCGGCCGGGGCGGCGTTCACCGTGCTGGCGCACCACTGGGGTCTGTTCTGACCGAGGGCTATCACCAGGTCGCGGCGGGAGGATTCGCTGCGAGGATTGGGCACCGGCAGCGGCGCCTGCTGTTCGACGACTTCTTGAAGCGCTGCAACCCGACCGAGCGGGACGAGCTGCTCGACGTCGGGGTGACGGACCAGGACAGCCCGGATGCGAACTACTTGGAATGGTCGTACCGCTACCCGCACCGCGTCACGGCGGCTGGGCTGATGGCGGAGAGCCCGTTCCATCCTCAGCTCTTCAGCTCCCTGCGGTACGTGCAGATCACCGACTCGCGGCTCCCGTTCGAGGACCGCGCCTTCGACGTGGTGCACTCGAGCGCGGTGCTCGAGCACGTGGGCGGCAAGCGTGCGCAGTGGCGGTTCCTCGGCGAGCTCTGGCGGGTTTGCCGGCGAGTGCTCTACGTGACGACGCCGAACCGGTGGGCGCCGGTGGAGTTTCACACGGGGCTGCCGCTCCTACACTGGCTGCCGCAGAAGGCATGGAGCGCGTGTGCGCGGAGGCTCGGGCACGAGTTCTACTCGAGGGATGAGAATCTGCGGCTATTAGGGACGGCCGGGCTCGAGCGGTTGGCGGTGAAGGCCGGCATGCCGAACGCGTGCGTCTCGTCCGTGAAGCTGCTCGGCTGGGCGAGCAACCTGGTCTTGCACAGCGTGCGCAGCTAGGGCCAGAGCTCGAGCTCGAGCCGTCGTCTCACGTCACGTAGAGCGGAGCGGGCAGCACGCAGCCGCGGGCAGTCGACTTTCTTCTCGATTTGATCTTCGGCGTAGGTGAGTGACTCGGCCATGGCCCGGCGGGCGCCCCATTGACCGGCGAAGTCTTCCGGGGTCCAGCCGGCGGTGCGGTACCGGCCCATGGCCGCTAGCCGGGCGTCGTCGTCGATACCCAGGGCGGCGATGATCTCTGGCCAGCCAACGCCCGTGAACCGGGGCTGGCGGGCCCGCCTAGGCAACCCCCCGGGGAGGGGGCCAGAAACGCTTTCTAGGGGCCGAACAGTTCCGGTGGGTAGCCTTTTTAGGCCCCGGCCGTCAGGGTCCGGTTCGGGTTTGGAGCTAGGGGCCGGGCGGCGGGGGGTGCGCATAGGGGGGAGGATGGCGCGGGCCGGCCGGGACGGAACCCCGGGGTTCCGTGGGGGGCCACAAAAGAACTAGCCCAGGGCGGCCATTAGGGCTAGGTTTGAAGGGTGAGCCGGCAGCCGGCGGCTCTCGAAACTATCCGGCGAGAAAGAAGGAAGACATGGCGAAGCAGAAGATGGCACCGGAAGCGGCGCTCGCGATGGCGACCGCAGGGATGAAGGGATGGGACGGGCGACGTGGGGACGACGCACGCAGGCTCTTGGCCGAGCTCGGGGAGGCACGCTGATGTTCACACCGGTCTACAGCGTCAAGCTGGTCAGGTGCGGCACCGTGCGCTACCAGCGGACCGTCGGCAACGACCAGTCCGTGGCCGTGGTGGCGCGCGAGTTTCTCTCCGACTCGGTCGGGGAGAAGGTCCTGGTCTTCTACCTGGACGGGTGCAACAAGCTGACGGGCGTCGAGGTCGTGTCGCAGGGCGGGCTACACGGCGCAGCGATACTCCCGGCGGACGTGTTCCGAGGAGCCCTGCTGCATCGCGCGGCGGCGATCGCCCTCGCCCATAACCACCCGAGCGGCGACCCGGAGCCGAGCTACGCGGACGTCAAGATGACGCGCGAGGTCCAGCAGGCCGGGAAGATGCTCGGCATCCAGCTGCTCGACCACGTCATCGTCACCGATGACAAGCACGTCTCGCTGTTCGATCGAGGACTGATGAAGGAGGAGTGACATGGCAAGGAAGATCTTCCTGCTAGTTGACGACAAGCGCTACGAATGTACGGAGCCACCTGCGGCGCGCGGCTTGTTCGTCGAGGTGACCGGGCAACAGTGCCCGCACGCCGGTGAACACGCCCCGGATCCTGGTTGCACCTACGCGTTCTGGATCCGCGGATACAACCGGCGCTTCTCCGCCGACGACCAGGCCTATGAGGCCGATGCGGCGTGCGCCTCTTGCGGCAAGCACGTGGGCATCCTCCGGGTCGAAGTGAGCACGCTGTTCGGCGTGCGCGAGGACGAGGCCGTGCTGCACGGCAGGTGCCGCGTCTACTGAAGCAGCTGCCCCTCGACGGCTAGGCCGTGGCGTTCGATCGCAGCGAGGGGCCCGAGCCCCCGGCTCTCTCCGGGGAGAAAGAAGAAACTACAAGATGTCCAACGAAACGCAGCAGTTCAAAGGCAAGATCGAACTCGTCGCTGTGCAGTGGATGGTAAAGGCGAGCGAGCCGACATGCGGCTTCTACAACGCGAGCGACACTCGAGAGGTGGGGCCGTTCTCTTCACACGCCCGGGCTGAGGACGCAGCCGCCCGCCTGGTGGACGACCCGCGCCGCTTCGCCAAGATCGAGATCGTCCCCGTCGACGGCGAGGTGGTGTCGTGAGCCCGCGCGAGCTGCTCGAGGAACAGAACCGCCAGACGGCGGAGCTGGCCAAGCTGGAGGACGGCTTCGACGACCTGATCGCGGGCAAGGCGACCGGCGATGAGCTCGACGCCTGCATGGCGGGGCGCTTCGGCACCGAGCCGCCTCCTATCGACGAGCGACGGTTCGCTGATCTGGTGCAGAACGCGGGGCGTGATCCGGAGGAGTTCCCACCCGCGACCGAGCGCCGGCCGCGGCCCACCCTACTTGAGCAGTGCCCCAAGAACCTGAAGGAGGCCTTCTCATTCCTCGACCGGTGTAGGGAGACCCGCCCCGCGGATGACCCGGAGCTGCTCGAGTTGGCTGCCCATGTGAGGGCCGCCGGCTACGTGGGCCTGGCCGAGCTCGACCGCCGGGCAGCGCAGCTCAGCCTCGGCGCGTGTGAGCGCGTGTGCAACCCGCCGAGGAAGGCATGAGCGCGCAAGTGGTCAAGCTGGCCGACAACCCGTTCCGCGTCCGGGTGATGAGTGCCCGGCGCGGCATCGGCCAGCAAGTTGCGCTCCAGCCGCGTCTCCGCTCTGCCTACATGGAGCTCGGCGTTGCGGAGCGGTGCCTCACCGAGCGCGGGTTCCTCCGGTGCCTGAACCGATCCATCGACTCGCTGCCGCAGGACTCCATCTGGCTCGCCGTGCTGCGGAACATCTACAAGTCCGCCACTCGGAAGACTATCCCGTGAGCGTCTCGTTCGACAGCAACGCCAAGGGCAAGTCCCGTGACGGCTGGCCCGAGGTGAACTGGAACATCGGCAACGCTCAGGCAATGCACCGTGTGCTTGGCCTGCCGGGCGAGTGGCAGATGGGCGAGTGCAGCATCGGCACTGCGCGGCAGGCCGTCATCCGAGCACGCAACCGAGGGACGCTCGTGCCGTTCGTGCGTTCTGAGGAGGAGGTGCATGGCGCACCTCGCAAGAACGAAGACGGCACGGTCGAGCTCAAGCCGCTCCGGGCGATCTCGTTCGGGCTCGACGAGTCAGGGATTCGCTACCGGGTGGAGCAGTTCGCCCGGTTCGTGGAGTACGTGGCTGAGCTCGGCGCCACCGTCATCTGTTGGTACTGAAGGAGGAAGACCATGAAACCAATCAAGACCCACCCCTCATATCGCGGGCTCACGTCGACAGCAGTCCTCATGCCGCCGGTCGGCATCGTGCTCGGTATTGCCTACATGACCAAGCCGGGTGAACGGATGCGGAAGCTCGGCGAGCACGTGCTGGCGACGTCCATCATGGCGGCTCTCGTCTGGGCGATCGGTACCGGAGTTCTGTTCTTTGTCCTCATCGGGTGCAGCCCCGCATCTGAATCGGTTAGGGGCGTTGACGTGCTCGAGCTAGATGCAGGAGTGCATAGCGAGGAGCAGGCTGCCGGCGGGCAGGGCTCGGGTGGGACGGCGACAACTCCGGACGGAGGAACTGCCGGGACGCCGGTCTCCACATCGACAGGTGGCACGTCGGCAACTCCGGACGGAGGAACTGACTGCTGCATCCTCTCGCTCGACGTTTCCGGGGCGTGCACCTGCTACCACCCGTGCATCTACGATGTGCCGATTGGCACGACCGTCACGGCAACGACTCGCATGGGAGATGCGTCTCCTGGCGTGTCGTCGATGAAGTTCGTCTCGAAGTGTCCGTAGCCGGCTAAGCCCAGTCGAGGAAGCCCAGGGCGGTCACGTTGCCCTGGGCTTCTTTGCGTTTGTCCCAGACGAACAACCCGTAGTCGGCCGAGTCACTACCCCCACCCGTGAATGACGGCCGCGGGCGCAGCACGTAGACGCAGCTCGGCGGGTAGCGGTCCCAGAACGCGGCTCGATCGTTCGACCCGAGCAACCCTAGACGCAGAACGAACGCCAGCAAGCCGCTTGGGTTCAGCAACTGAAGTGCCCGTTCGACGTGCAGATGGGCCACGGTCTCGAACTTCTCCTTGCCCTTCTTCGTGAGTAGCGGCTTGCCGTGCGCGTCCCGCGCGATGCGCGAGAACGGTGGGTTGCCGCAGATGAGGTCGTAACCACCCCACCCAGTTCCCTTTGCGTTGGTCGGCTCGAAGTCGACCGTGAGAAAGTCGCCCAGGATCTTCCGGCCAATGTGGCTGCTTGAATTGTGTGCGACGGCGGTCCACTGAGCGTCAATGTCGCACACGTCGATTGCGGTCACGCACTTGTCCATTGCTCGCAACCACGCACCTTGCCCGCAGTGCGGCTCGAGCGCGTAGCACTTGCTCCACCAACCCATCCCGCGGTGGATGTGGAGCCGAGCGATGCTGGCGCTAGCCAACGCATCCGGCGTCCAGTACTGGTCCAGGGGTTTGTGGGTTGGGTCGTCGACGAGACGCGATGTGGAGCTCATGCCCCAGTCATGGCGCGGAGGGTCGCCAGTTACGCGCGGTCCTGCCACGCAGACCGACGCCGGGCCCGAAGCACTCGCTGCTAGCTCCCACGTGCTGCACCAGGCTCGGCACGTGGATGGAGTAGTTCGGCCACGGGCTACGGCTCAGCAGCGACGAAGTGAATACGTCGGCTGCGTTGAGCGCGTTGCCCCAGTTCGCGAGGTGTAGCAGGTAGCCTGGGAAGGTCTTCACATCGTCACTGTCCCAGTCGGCATCCACCAAGTAGCGCACCACCTCGCACGGCATCTTGATGGCGATCAGGCCCCAAACTCCGTGCCCGTTCTCTCCGCGTATCGGCTGGACGACGACACCGTCGGGGTGTTTCTCGGGTAGTCGGTTGCCGTCGTAGAAGGTCAGAAACCCGCAGCTCGAACCCGGGACCAGGGCGACCATCTCCCGTGCGGCACGTGAGTCGAGCAGTAGGTCATCCTCGAGGAAGACGGCGGAGCCGAGGTGGCGGCTCGCCTGGTCGAGCAGCGTTCTCCAGGCTCTCGTGTGGCCGCCGCACTGGCCGAGCGGGACCACTTGCGTGTGGACGGGTAGAGGGCAGAGGTTGACCTGCTGCTCGACGTCATCCCGGATGCGCTTCACCGCGGACGAGTCTCCATCGACGCGCACGTAGATGCAGTGGTTGTCGACCCCCTCTTCGTTCAGCGCCGCCACTTGACGGCGCAGCTGCGCGAGGGTGCGCAGCAGGTAGGTGTCGCCGAGGTTCTTGCGCCAGCAGGTGATCACGTGGAATCGCATGGAGCGGATGATGGCGCGGGCCACGGAACCCCGGGGTTCCGTGCGCTACCCTCGAGCCCATGTCGAACGACAACATCCCCACCGCACCGGACACCCCACTTGCACTGGCCGCCACCCACGAGTTTCCCGACCAGCTGACCCCGGTGGCCCTAGAGCAGATACTCCCGGCCTTCTACCGGGCATGGCTACACCTGCGTGGGGCGGCACCGCCGCGCTCGGCCGTCGAGCTGATGACTGCGCAGTGGGCAGGTGAGGTGGCTTGGGGCGAGAAGTGCCACGACTACAACGTGGGCAACGCCAAGGCGGTGTCCGGAGGCGCCTACGACTGGACGTTCTTCACCTGTGGCGAGGAGCTCACCCTCGCCTACGCCGAGCAGCTCTGCGCCGGCAGCCCGCTCGTGCAGGTCGTTGGCCAGTACACGATGAACGGCCGGGCCATGGCCAGCGTGCGCATCAGTCCCAAGCACTCGGGGTGCTGCTTCCGCGCGTTCTCAGACCTGCTCGCCGGCGTCACCGACCACGTGAGCCTGCTCGAGCGGAGGTTCCCTGCCGCGTTCGAGGCGCTCTGGTCGGGCAGTCCGGCTGCCTATGCGCATGCGCTCAAGCTCGGCGGCTACTACACGGCGATGGAGGCCAAGTACTCGGCGCTGCTGGTCGGCTGCATGCCCCGAGTGAAGGCCGCCGCTGACCAGGTCGACTGGAACTCCCTGCCGGTGCTGAACGACTACGAGGCCGGCAACGTGATGGCGGTTGCGGCCATGGCCGATGAGGACCTGCAAGCCGCCATGATCAGGGAACGGGATGCCGACATCCTCGAGCGGGATCTCGAGGACATGCTGAGCTGGCCGCTGAAGGCCGACCCGGCACTCTTCGGCTAGAGCCGCTGGAACGGGCGGTGCGGATGAAGCGGACAGCTGCCCACTCCGCAGTTGCCGATCGACTCCATTGCCTCGGCGCTGTTGCACGGCGAGGCGCAGTCCCAGCACTTGGCCTTCACCGCGGCTCGCATGTCGAGCGGGTTCAACCTCGCCTCGGTGATGGGGTCCACCTCCGGCTCGGGCGGTGGGGGTGGGACGCTCCGGAGCTTGCTCACGGGCTCGCGGGACTCGAACGGGACTGGGCTATCGTCGTCAAGGGCTCGTCGTCGTGCTGTGGTCGCCATGTCCACAGAATGACCGGCGAGCCTTTCTGCGTCGAGGGAATTCGACCGGCGGCCCTAATTCGCCGGATCGCCTGCATCCCGGGCGTGCTCGAGCGGAGCGAACGCCACGACGTAGAAGGCGGTCCAGTCCCGGCACTCGCTGCGCATCCCCCTGAACACGGCGTGCTGGATCTCGCCTAGCGGGTAGTCCGTCTCGTTGGTCCAGAGCACCACGAAGCGGTCGTATGCCCGCCAAGCCCCTTCTCGGCAGCGCCGGAACTGCAGGTCGGTGAGCAGGTTCGACATGGTCTGGTAGGCACTGACGAAGCTCGGGGTCAACGCATTGTTGAGCAACGTGAGCCGCAGTGACTTCCTGCCGTGGACCCGGGTGTCGACGTGGTTCGGTGGCAGCTCGACATCGGGTGGTTTGGCGGCAGGCCACCGGTCCACGCGTAGGAGCCTTGGAGCTCGGTCTGCGATGGACCGTAGGGCCACCAGGAAGAACGGTAGGAGGTGGGCTTTCCCGGAGGAAGCCAACGGCTCAGTCCTTTCCCTGGAGCCACTGCATGAGCTCGTCGCTGGCGTGCAGATACGGCACGAACACCTTGACCTGGAGCTTGCCGAACAGGTCGACCCGTCTCACCCCCGGGTGCCCTTCGACGTAGCTGCCCACTGCTGCCCGGTAGTACCCACTCGAGAACGGCGGAAGGTTCTCCGCCTCGAGCCGTTCGAGAGCTAGGTGGAGCTGCTCGATTGAGACGGGTTGCTTGGCGCAGTAGGTGGACTCGTCCCTGGCCTGTACGATGACGTCGAAGCGTCCGTAGAGGCCGAACAGGTTGCCCGTCATTACGAGTGGCATCGATCGTCCTTCTCCATGGCTATCCTGAACCCTTCTGCCAGCTCGGCTTCGTATCTGCGGGTACGGGCTGCACCGTCCTCCGGTGCTTTCAACGGCAGCGGTGGCTCCCCCGATGGTTCGGGTGGGATGGCTTGGCGTCGGGTGACTTGGGATCGGAGCCTCATGCCTAGGGATGATGGCGCGTTCCGTTCTGGAGATCGAACTATCCCCGTGCCGCCGGGCTTGGCCCGGCATGCACGCGCTCCGCGCGTGCGCACGCGTGTGGTTCTATTACGCGCGCGTCAGATCAGATCTTAAATACAAACAAGAGAGAAGAGATCAGATCAATGATCACCAGTGACGCGCGTACGCGCGCCGCGCGCGAGGGGACCCCCCCTCCAACGGAACCCCGGGGTTCCGTGCGCGCCATCCTATAGGGCATGAACAAGACCAGGCGGTTCGCCGAAGGCACGACGGTCGAAGTGGCCAAGAGCAAGGCCGAGATCGAGACGCTGCTCACCAGGCACGGGGCAACCGGGACCGCAGTTGTTTCGGACTACCTGACCGAGACGGCGAGCGTGACGTTTCGGTTTGGCGAGCGGTTCTACCGAATGCAGCTCGCCAACAAACATGAGAAGTTACCGGACCCGTACAAGCCGGCGAACGCCGACACCCCCAAAGGGTGGCAGGGATGGGCGGTGTCTGAGCGCCAGAGGTGGGTTGCCGGCCGCGTCGAGCAGGGGGCCCGCGAGGTGTGGCGGCGCTTGCTCTTGGTGGTCAAGGCTAAGCTCGAGCTCGTTGCCGAAGGCGGTTCGTCGGTCGAGCGGGAGTTCCTCGCCGACATGATGCTGCCCGACGGGCGAACGGTAGGCGAGTTGATCGAGCCGCAGATCTCCGAAGCCTACGCCACGGGCAAGCCACTCGCATTGCTGTCCGGAAGGAGCGGCCGATGAGCCTCGTACCCGTCCGGATCGCCAGCGCCGTCACGCTCGACGCCAAGAACCTTTCGGCTGCCTGCGTCGACGAGCTGGTCTCCGCCCACACCCACCCGAACCCCAGGTACGCCCGGGCGAGGAAGCTGAAGACCCCGGGCTGGTGGGACGAGCCGGCGAACTTCATCTCGGCTCGGTGGAGCGAGGGGGGCAAGGTGCTGACCCTGCCGCGGGCCAGCCTCGAGTGGACGCTGAGCACGCTCGTCAAGCACGGCTACCCGCCGAGGCTCGACGACTTTCGGGTGGAGGGCGAGCGGATCGTCCTGCCTCCGAACAGGCCCGAGCGGCAGCAGCGTGATTACCAACTGCGGCTCATTCGCTCCGGGGTCGAGCAACCGGTGTGCCTCTGGCGCGCTCCTCCGGGAAGCGGCAAGACGACGGCTGCCATCGGGTTGATCCAGGTGGTGTGCCGTCGGGCTCTGGTGCTCGTCCACATGACGGAGCTCGTGACGCAGTGGGTGCGCCGGCTGAAGGAGGACCTAGCTGGCCCGGTCGACTTCGGAATCTTCCAGGGAGCCAAGCGGTGGCTCGGGCGGGACGTGACGATTGCCACCACGCAGTCGGCAGTGCGCCACTTGGACGAGCTCGTGGGGAAGTTCGGGCTCGTGGTCTGTGACGAGGTGCAGGGGTTTGCCGCGAGCTCGTTCCAGGACGTGGTGGCGTACATGGACGCGAAGCGGGTGGTTGGAATCAGCGCGGACGAGCGCCGCGCGGACGGCCGGGAGTTCTTGATCTACGAGCAGTTCGGCCAAGTAGCGTGCGAGGTCAAGCGGGAGGAGCTCGTGGCGCGTGACCTGGTGCACCAGGTGGAGCTCCGCGTAGTGCCGACCACGTTCCGGGCCGACTGGTGGAAGCGGCTCAGCTACTCCGGGCGCATCAAGGAGCGGGACCGGATGCTCGAGCAGATGTTCTCGAGCTCTTCTCGGAACGACGTGGTGGTTCAGTGCGCCGCCGAGTGCGTACGCGAGGCCGGGCAGGCCATCGTGCTGACGATGCGCCGCGAGCACTGCCACGCCGTCGACCGGATGCTGGTGTCGGCCGGGCTCCGGAGCGGGCTGCTCATCGGCGGGGATGACTACCGTCAGCAGTTCTGCGAGACGCGGGATGGGTTCGTGCGGGGCGATGTCAAGGTCGGGGTCGGTACGCTCCAGGCGGTAGGCGTCGGGTTCGACCTGCCGGCGGCGAGCCGGGGCATCATCGCGGCACCGGCGGCGAACAGCAGGGACGCCGACAAGCAGCTGCGGCAGTTCGTTGGGCGGTTCAGCCGGACGTCGAGCGGGAAGAAGGACGCGGCCGTTTACTACCTCTGGGACAAGGAGCTCAGCGGGCCCGGGCCGTTGCAGAACCTGCGGCGCTGGTTCCCGGGGAGCGTGGTCGTGCGCCATGCTGGCAAGTGGTTGCCCGCGGGCGAGTACATGCGAGAGCTACGAAGGAGCAAGTGATGAGACTCGGGCCAGTCATCCTCGTCGCCGGTCAGATGGTGCGGGTGGGAGCCGCGAAGGCAGCGGACGAGGGAACCCCTCCACCGCCCCGTAAGGTTCGCCTCCCGGTGACGAGCAAGCGCAAGCCGAAGCACCTGGTGGCGGGCATGACGCCCGAGGAGCGCAACGCGCTGAAGGCTTGGCGGCGCAAGCAGAGGTCGGCGTGAAGGGGCAACGTCGGGCCATCAAGCGGGAGCGGCTGCGTGCCCTCGCCAACCACTTGGACGAGATCGCGGCCGACCTGAGCGGGAACACTCCTGGGGAACCGCGGATCGTGAAGGCTTACAAGCGAGGCGCGATGAACGGCCTGCTGGTGGCCGTCGCCGAGCTGCGCGAGCTCATCGGGGACAAGCCGTGAGCCGAGGTCGCTGGGTGCACGACCAGCTGCGCTCCAGGATCCTCCGCTTCCTCGGGGTGGAGCCCGGCACGGAACCCCGGGGTTCCGTGGACCTGGACGAGGTCTACCGGGGGCAGTGGTCGGCAGAGTTCGAGAAGCGGTGGCGCGACTACAAGGACGTGGGTGGGGTTTCTCCCCCTCCGGATGATGAAGACCAGCGGACCTTCGTAGTTCGTGAGGCCGGCGGAATTCACGCGGTCGAGGTGGGCGTGGCGAAGAAGTGGCAGAAGGGGAACGAGCAGCTGCGGAAAGTAGCGACTTCACTCGAGTCGATTCGTCGCAGCTACGAGGAGTTGCAGGACCTGCAAAGTGCGTTCCCAGACCTAATCGAGTTGGCGAAGAAGAACGACTAAGCCCCGCGCCATCATCCCGGGCATGGCAAGAGTCACGCAGGTCACGGTTACCGCTACGGTACACAAGCTGGCACTCGTCCGCTACAACTCGGTCGAGACGCCCATCATGTCGGTCACGGTCCTGGTCGAGGAGGGCGAGGACCCGGTGGAGGCGGTGCAGTCCTTCATCGAGATGTTCAAGGGAGTGCGTGGGGTTCTGATCGACGAAGCGATTCGTGAGCACCTGACTGAGCTGGTCGAGCACGCGGAGGCGCCGACCTGCCATGACGCACGCAAGCTGCTCGAGGGTTTCAAAGAAAGTGTGGTGAAGAATCCGTTTCCCGACATGCCTGACCCGAACCGCCCGCCGCCCACTGGCTTCCGTGTCAAGTCGAGGAGCAGCCGGTGAGGACTCCGCTCAAGCTGGCCAAGCCGAGTAACGAGTTCGTCGCGCAGGCGATGGTGCGCCGCGAGCGCAAGGCTTCCGCCCGCCCTCGTAAGCCTTCGCCCCGGCAGATGTTCGACTCCGCCTGCCGCGAGGCGCAGGAGCTGAGCGCCCGCTACGCCAAGGAGAACGACGCCACCGCCTTCGATGCTGCCCGCCCGAGCGTGTTGATCGGCGTGTACGTGCTCCTGCACACGAAGGTCTACGGCGTGGCCCCGGACGACCTGCTCGACGGCAAGGCGTTCCTCGCCGCGTGCGGCATGGCGACCAGGCTCGTGCGCGACCAGTTCGGCGGGTCGATGAAGCAAGCCGTCGAGTTCCTCCGGTGGGTGTGGCGGCGCGAGAAGTACCTCGAGGAGCGGAACAAGGAGGGGCGCACCAGCCGGCTCGGCTGGCGCCTCCAGTTCGGCTGCTCCGGCCTGGTGGTCGACTACCGGGTGGCCGTCGCCCGCCACGCCCGGGCTAGGTAAGCCAGTGCGGCGCAGGAGCGAGGTCAGGAGGGGGGCCGCTACCCCCCTAGCGGGGCAGACCCAGAAACGCGCCAGCGCGCCCCAGGCGCCGGCTGCGGCAGGGAAAACGAGCTCCAACGGGTGGACGTCCGTGGAAGAGTCGACTGCCGCCGGCCAGGGCCAGAGCCTTACCCCCAGGCTCGCCGGGGGGCAGCAGCTCCGCGTGCCGCACGACCCGGTGAACGAGATCGTGATGCTGGCTGCCTGCGCCACCGACCCCGAGGCTCTGGCCCGCTATGCCAAGGCTTTTCCCCCGGACGCGTTCTTCGGCCAGGGGCATGCGGAGGCGTGGCGTGCGTTGCAGGAGCTCGGCCGGCAGTCGCTCGGCTACGACCCTGCGACGGTGCGGCAGCTGACGAGTCCCGAGGTGGCCGAGCAGCTCGACCGGTACGTGCACATGCGCCCCGAGGCACCACCGAATCTCCGCCACCACGCGGATATGCTCGCGTGGGACCGGGCCCGCATCGAGGCGGTACGCGGCCCGCTCGGCGACCTGCACGAGCTGCTCCGCTCACCCGCCTCCCGCCCCGAGGCGGTGCGTGCCGCTGCTAACCGGTTGAAGACCTTGCTCGAGCGGGAGGGTGCGCTCCACCTTCTGCACGACCCGTCCACGCTGGTGCGCGACCAGTCCTCTGAGTTGACTCGGCGCCGCACCGGCATCGCCGTCTACCCGTTCGGGCTCGACGGGTTCGACCGGTACGAGGACGGCAGCTGGCGCATCGTCCCCGGGCTCGCCCCGGGCACGCTCACGGTTGTCTGCGGCGTGCCGGGCAGCGCCAAGACCACGGTGACGGCACGCATCGTGCTGGCGCAGGCGATGGCTTACAACCGTCGGGTGATGTGCGGGGCGTGGGAGATTGGCGCCGGTCGGATGCTCCAGCTGCTCGCCACGCTCCACCTTGGCTGGAGCCGCACGGCGGTCATCACGGGGCAGTACACCGAAGAAGCGCAACGGGTACTCGAGGGCGCGATGGACGAGGTGGCGGGCAAGGTTCGGTTCTTCAAGAGGCCGGCGTGGAGCCTGGGGTTCGACCCGAGGCAGCGAGACCGGAGGCAGCGCAACAACGAAGCCGCGCTCGACGCCATTGAGCAGTACGTGAGCGACGTCGCGCCTGAGGTGTTCGTGGCCGACCTCTTCCGCCGGTGCATGAGCTCCATCGACCCGGACGAGGAGGAGCTCGCCATCAACCGGGTGCAGCAGATTGCGGAGACCTACGGCTGCGCGATGCTGCTGGTGCAGCAGCTCCGGGCTAAGGACGTGGAGCAGCGGCGCGACAAGCGGCCGACGCGCGAGGCCATCAAGGGGAGCGCCAACTGGTTCGAGAACCCGGACCTGGTCATCGGCGTGCACCGCGAGGCGCTCTTCAAGGCGGTGCCTGACGACCAGCTCGAGATCCTGGTGATGAAGCAGCGCGACGGGAAGTGGCCGCTCATTGTCGAGCACGAGTGGGACCCGGACCTCGGCCGGGTTGGGCCCGGGCGCACCGTGGAGAACGCGCACGTCGATGCGGCGGACACTGCTGAGGACGCATTGTTGCGCGACTCGCTAGTGCAGCGCCGAGGAACCAGGAGAAGGAAGTCATGAGGGATGACGAGGTGAAGGTTGGCGAGCGATACCTCTGCCACGTGGGCGGGCAGCTCGCGGTCATAGAGGTCGTGTCTCAATACGCTTGGAGTATGAAGGGCGGCTCGAACGTGGTGCGCTGGAACTGCGCGCGCGTTGGTGAAGGAGTCCCGATCATCCGAGGCATCAGGCTTTCGCGCAGATTGACGCGGCCGCGCACTTCGGCCGAGCTCCGTCCTGATGATGGAAGCGTGAAGCGCTAGCGCGCCATCATCCGGGGTATGAACGAGCGAATCGCAATGGTGCACATAGTCGATCGGGGGTTTCCGCTGTGTGGATTCACGGCGGAGGTGCCTGCCGCTTGGCCTCCTGGGAACTTGTGGGTCCCTCCTAGTCTGAAGAAGGCTGCGAACTGTGGGGAGTGTCTCGCTGAGCTTGCGAAGTACGAAATGAAGCGGGCACCGATCGAAGTGCAGATCAAGGAACCTGACGAGCTCAGGCGGGTGATTCAGGAGCTCGGGCTGACGGACGAGGAGCGGAAGCAATACTTCGAGTGGGACGAGTATGCGCGGCTTGAGCTGAACATCGCCAAGGATATGACCATCACCGGCAGGGTTCTGCCCGTCAAGCGCTGAGCAGATGATCGTCGACGTCCAGCGGCTGCTCGACGCGCTCGAGGTCCACTACAAGCGCCGCGGAGACCGGCTCTGGGCGCGCTGCCCGAACCCCGACCACGACGACCCGGTACCGAGCTGGATGGTCTGGGACGACCCGGGCAGCCGCCGGCACGGCCGACACCGATGCTACGGCTGCGGCCTGCGCGGCGGCCCGGTCGAGCTGGTGATGGCCGCCCGCGGGGTGGACGCGCAGGCCGCGCTCGAGATGCTCCGCACGGGTGATCTCGAGGTGTCGTTCCTCAGTGCCGAGGTGGAGCTCGTCAAGCACGGGTTCGGACGCAGCCCGGTGGTGGTGCCGGAGGGTGTGAGGTTCGCCCCGCTTGACGAGTGGCCCGGCGCTCCACGCAACTACGCAAGGGAGCGATGCCTCTCGGCCGAGAGCGTGGACCGCTGGAGCATCGGCTACGCGGTGGACGGAGACCTTGCCGGGCGTGTGGTGATCCCCGCGCTCGACGCGCAGGGCGACCTGGTCGGCTATGCGGCGCGTGACTTCCTCGGACGACGCCGCAAGATGATGACCCCGCCCAAGACCGGGATGCAGGTGCCGATGGGGATGCACCTCTGGCCTTCCACGGAGTCGAAGCCTGAGCCACTCGTCGTAGTGGAGGGACCGTTCGACGGCATTGCGGTGGACGCTGATGTGCACACTCCGGTGCTGGTACTCCAGGGCAGCAATCCGGACGACAGCGTGTTGGCACTCGCTGCGTCGCCGCGGTTCAGCTGCGTGGTGCTGCTCACCGACCCGGACAAGGCGGGCGACAGAGTGGCCGAGCAGTTCGGTGGCATCGCGCGGTGGTCGAGGGTGATGCGCGTGCGGGATCCCGAGGGGCGAGACCCGGCGAAGCTCCACGAGGACGGCGCTCTCAAGCGATTGTTGGTGAAGGAGTTGAGACTGTGAATGACTGGACTGAAGATGCATGTGACGGGGAGCTGCGGAGCATCCTCGAGTTCGCGTTGAAGCGGGCACGGGTGGCGCGTGGGACTCAGGCGTTCGTGCTCGCCGACTACCTGATGCGCTGCCTGCGTGCATTCAAGCAGCTGAAGCAGGACGAGATGTTCGAGTTCGATCGATACTTGCAAGACGAGAACTGGATGCCGCGCATGGTGAGGGCTCGGAATTGCAAGTGGAATCAGAGTTGCTTAGGGACGGACTTGGAGGGCGGACGAATCGAGTTCGCACGCGAGATGTTCATGGCGACGTTCGATGCCGGAGAGATGCTGGCTCGCGTGCCGGAAGGGGAGCGGATGATCGTGCGGGAGCCTGCGATCTGCTTCGCGGGGTTCGATGGCTCGAGGCGGTGGATCTACAAGCAGGCCAAGAATGACGGCGCTCGGTGGATGTCAGGGGACGATCTGCCGGAGGGTGAATGGAAGGCGCAGTGGTACCGGTTCCCCGCGCCATGATTGGAGGATCGAGATGGCGAAGAATGAAGAAGTACAGTTGGTTCAGCTTTCGGAAACTGAGAGAATCCTGTCGAGGACGACCGATCTCAAAGAGATATCGAGAATTCATGCCAGCTCGGTGGCGATGGCGGCGTGGGCGAAGGCGACCAAGCTTGGTCAACCGCAGCAGGTTAGGATCGCCAAGGTGCGAATCGCGTCGTTCCACAAGATGGGCGAGACGAGCCCGGCGCAGACGGCGCAGGAGCGGGGAGCCAAGGGCGGGAAGGCGGGCGGCCCTATTGCAGGCCGCGGTAGACCGAAAGGCGATAGAGCTGTCCCGGGGCGGGTCAGCTCTATTGTCCCGCGCCAGCGGCTGTCGGAGGCTCGGCTGATCTTCGAGAGCCTGACCATGGAGGAGGCGCTGGCGAAGGTGGACGAGCTAGCTAAGGTCGGCAAGGTGGCGACGGAGCGGCTGATGATCGCCGACATCAAGAAGAGGACGACCGCGCAGAAACGCGAACAAGTCGAGCAACTGGCTGCATCCGTGCCGATTGGGCTTTACCAGGTGATCGTGGTTGACCCGCCGTGGCCGATGCAAAAAGTCGAACGGGAAAGTCGTCCGAATCAGGCACGGGAATTGGACTACTCAGTCATGACGGAGGAAGAGCTGGGGAAGATTGAGTTGCCTGCTGGGCCTGACTGCCACGTTTTCTTATGGACCACACACGCGTTCTTGCCGATGGCGTTTCGACTGCTCATGCGATGGAACCTCGCCTATTGCTGTACGTTCGTTTGGCACAAGCCGGGTGGTTTCCAGGTGGTTGGGCTACCGCAATTCAACTGTGAGTTTTCGTTGTATGCACGCCGTGGATCCCCGAAGTTCATCGACACGAAGGAGTTTTTCACGTGCTTCGAGGCATCTCGTGGCAAGCACAGCGAGAAGCCGGGGGAATTTTACGAGATGTTGTGCAGAGTCACGGCGGGAAGGAGGTTGGACATGTACAACCGCCGTGTGATTGAAGGGTTCGACGGGTGGGGAAAGGAATCAAAATGAACAACTGGACGAAAGACAAGAAGTGGTCCGACCTGTACATGCAGCACGTCAAAGCGATTTTGGGTCAACTTCTCATCGTGGAGGCGTCGATGGCTGAAGACCAACTGAGAAACACTGATCTGATCGTTCTCATGGCTGCGACGAAGCGAATCGCGGTGCGGATCAGGAGGCCGGAATATGTGAGGGACTACAGAAATGACATCACCATTCGACTCAATCGGCCAGGGGGAACCAAGACGGAATTTCGCAAGATCATCGACGGGTGGGGAGACTTGTTTCTGTATGGGATCGCTGCTCGAGAGAACATCCGACTCACTTGTTGGACAGTGTTGGACTTAGAGATATTTCGGCAATGGATCAGAATGCCGAGCGAAAAGCGAGGGAAACTTCCCTGCGAACACCATGAAAACGAAGATGGTTCTAGCGAGTTCCTCGCGTTCGATTGGAGGGATTTTCCGGAGGGAGTGGTAGTTGTTCGTCGAGACGAGGCTGAGTCGGTTGCTATTGTCAGGGAAGAGAGCGGAGTTGGGATGCTACCTGGAATAGTTTGGCGGTGACCCGCCACTCGACCGGCCTCGGTGAGCTCCGGGAACGCGACCTGGAGGCCGCACTCGAGGAACTGAAGCAGACCATCGAGCGGCAGCACGGCAACCTAGTGCGCATCGCCGCCGACCTCGGCATCTGCCGCCGCTACGTCTACAAGCTGGTCACCTGGAACGATCTCTGGCCGTTGGTCGACGTGGCTCGTGCGGCCAAGCTCGCCAAGCCGCCCGAGGTGGAGCGGGCGCTCGAGTTATTGGCCGCGCCGTGTGATAGGGATTGACCCATGGACGAAGTACTCGAGAACCTGAAGGACCTGTGTGCCGGCATGAGCAAGGAGGAGATCCTCGAGGAGCTCCAGACCAGTGAGGCCGCCGGCAAGCTTACCGACCTCGAAGGGCTGGCCGACTACATCTTCGAGCTCTGCGGCGCTCCGGGCGAGTGATGGCGGAAGTCGGCGAGCCGCTACCTCTGAGGACGAACCGACACGAGCGGCGTGCTCTTGCTGCGATGCACCGAAGGCTGCGGCGCGCGCCATCATCCTGGGCATGAGCACTCGTAAGCCCAAGCCCCTCGCGCTGCCCGTCACCACCAAGAGCGGGCGGCAGCTGTTGATCGATCTCCGGTTCGACCAGCCCGGCGCGAAGACTCAAATCGAGCAGGCGCTGCGTAACGCGGGGGGCAGGTTCGCCGAGGCTTGCCGGCAGCTCGGCATCAGCGTGAAGGCGCTGCATGTCCTGCGCCGCGAAGACCCGGCCTTCAATGCGATGGTGAACCGGGTGGTGCGGGAGCTGGGCGGCCCGTTCACCGGCTTCCCTAAGGGGTACCGCCGGGCCTATCCGAGCGGCCCTGTTCTCCGCGGCCGGGCCTGATTCCAGCGGGAAAGTTGGCCCTCAAAAAAGGCTAGGCTAGGGGATAGTTTCAGGCTAGGTTTGGGTCCTAGGCCGCCACCCGGGCGGCAACCCGGCGAGCCGGGCCGGCAATCACGCCGGAAGGCATCGCCAGAAGAAGGAACCGAACGATGAAAACTGGCAAGACCCTTCAGGAGTTGGCGACGGAGCTCGACAGGCAGACGAAGACGCGGCGTGACTTCATCGCACCGCAGGCGAGGATCGAGGCGGTGCCCGTGTCCGTCGCCGAGGGAGGCGGCATTCGCATTGGCGGGGTGAACGGCGGCGACATGCCGGTGCGCCCGCACGGGCATAAGCAGCTCTCCGACCTGCTCGGCATCCCGACCCGGTACTACCAGCGCATGGCCGAGGAGCAGCCCGACCTGCTCGCGCACAACGTCAACACGTGGCTCCGCGCTGATCCGGAGAACAAGCGGATGATCCGCACGCTCGACGGCGAGGTGCGGGCCGTGCTCAGCCCCAAGTACCGTCCGCTCGACAACTTCGACCTCGCCCAGGTGGTGCTACCGAAGCTCATCGAGCTCAATGCCCAGATCGTCTCGGCCGAGCTGACCGAGACCCGGATGTATGTGAAGGCAATTCTGCCGGCGCTCTCGGACGACCTGCCCCCCGGCATGACCTGGGGCAACGGGCACAACGCGGTGGCCGAGTACCGGGGCAACGCGGCGGGTAAGGTGGTGGCGGCAATCGTCGTCAGCAACAGCGAGGTCGGCGCCGGCACGCTCCGGGTCGAGCCGTCGGTCTTCACCACCTGGTGCACCAACCTCGCCATCTTGAAGGAGAGGGCGATGCGCAAGTACCACATCGGCCGCTCCTTCGAGGCCGACGCGCACCTGGAGGTGTTCCGTGACGAGACGCGCCAGGCGGACGACCGGGCGTTCTTCATGAAGGTAGCCGACGTGACGGCCGCTGCGTTCGACCGCAAGCTGTTCGAGGCAGCCGTCAAGGACATCCACATGGCGGCGGAGCGGCCTATCGAGAGCAAGGAGCTGGCCAAGGTGGTGGACGCCGCGGTCGTGCAGCTCTCCCTGCCTCCGTCGAGCTCCGGGTCGATCCTCACCTACCTCGCCCAGGGCGGGGACCTTTCGCAGTGGGGATTGTCGAGCGCGATCACGGCCGCATCGACGGCGCTCGCCGACTACGAGGACGCCACCGCGTTCGAGCGCGCGGGCGGAGAGGTCATCACGCTGTCGCCCAAGGAGTGGTCGGTCATCTCCAGGGCGGCCTGAGTTTTCGGGAGTAGCCAGCCGGGGAGGCCTGGGACGCCGGGCCTCCCCCTTTCTTTTCGAGAGGAGCCGTCACATTGCTGAAGCCGCACATTGAAGCGCTCTACGCGGGGCGCGTGACGTTCGCCGAGTTCGAGCGAGCCACCCGGGCCGAGTGGCAGAAGGTGGCCCGGTGGCTGCACCGCCGCTGGCCGGTGCCGCTGGCCGTGGAGGATGAGGATCTGGTGCAGCAGCTGCTGCTCGCCGCGTGGCGGGCCGTCGGCTTCTACGACCCAACCCGTGGCGTGCCGGTCAAGGCGTTCGTCTTCTGGTCCGCAGTCACGGACACCAAGCGGTGGATCAACGAGCAGCGGGGTGCGCTACGGCGGAGCGACCGGGCGCAGAGCCGCCACGACGTTGCCGCCTGCTGCCTGCGCGAGCTCGAGGAGGGGGACGGCGGGCAGTGGGCCTTCGACGAGGAGGCGCACCGCCGGTGGACCGAGGAGGCGGGCACGGCCGGCGAGGAGACGGAGCTCGTGCAGATGATCGGCGAGATGTCGCTGCCGATGATGAGGGCCGCGCTGGCCCTGCTCGAGGTGGGTGACGCCCGTACTGCTGCCGATCGACTCGAGCTTCGGCTGCCGCCGACGATGAGGAGGCGGGAGCTGACGGGCCTCATTGCCGAGGCGGAGCAGGTTCTGCGCGGACTAGGGCGGCGGACTAGTGAGGCAGGCTGACGGGCCGGGGTGAAGGTGAAAAGCTTAAAATGATTTTAAGTTTTTCACCTAAGACCGCGCCATTGATAGGAAACCGTGAAAGGCAGGAGCCGAATGAACATGACTACCAAAGAGAACCCGACGACCGCGAAGGAACCGAGGAAGGCGAGGGGCAAGCCGACGGCGGCGGAGCAGACGGAACTCTTGCCGGCCGACATGGAGGAGGGCAAGCCGGCGCTCAAGGAGGCACTTGCAGCCGTCAAGATGGGTAAGGTGAAGCCCGAGGTTGTGAAGCGTTGGCTCGTCAAGTGGAGCCTGGTGGTGCCGACGGGGGCGACGCCCGCGCAGCTGGTCGAGACGGCGCTCGACTACCAATTGAAGATGCACGATGAGGACGACCTCGCCGACTGCGACAACTGCCACGGTATCAGCGCCACCGAATTACCCGAGTGTCCGTACTGCGGAGTCGGGGAAGAGGACGACTCAAAGGAGCCCGAGCAGAAAGTTGAACCTGAGGCGGGGTCGAATGGGAGCAAGGCCATCGTGCCGGCTAAGCCAGCTGAGCTGGCGAATTTCAAGGAGAAGATCGCCGAGCTGAATGAGAAGGTCAAGCGGGTCCACGACCTGAAGACAGCTGCGGTGATCTGCTACTGGGATATTGGCAAGGCCGTTTACGAAATCTACGTGAACCAGCTCTACAAGGTTCGTGTGGATGACGAATGTAAGGCGCGCTACAAGTCATTCGACAAGTTCTCGGACGTGGAGCTCGGTATCAGCGGGCAGCACGCACGCAACTTCATGGACGTGGCGCTGGCGTTCACGCGGGACCAGGTAGCGAAGTTCGGCGTCACGAAGCTTTTGCTCGCGACCAAGATTCCGGAGGAGGACCGGCAACGGCTCATCGAGAAGATGGCAGAGGATGGCGACTACACGAGCAGCCAGATCGCAATGGACGTCAAGCAGCAGCTGGTCAAGAACAAGCTCGAAGGCAAGGTTCCGCCGAAGACGGTTGCACAATCGTTGGGTGGTAGCAGGGCGAAAATGGGGGAGGCTGGTAAGCGAGGACAAGAGACGAGGGCCGCACAGCGAGAAGCGATCAAAGCTGCCGCCAAGAAGCAGGAGGATGCCGGCCGCGTCACGGTGGCCAGCCTGCTCGGCCGCATCACCATCCCGCTCTTCTGCGGGGCGCACGGCAAGGGGCAGGACAAGAGCAAGGTCCGTGCGCAGCGCATCGGCGACGAGCCGGTGGGTACCGAGGACATGGTGAACGGCGTGGTGGTCCGCTACCGCCTGGGCCAGACGGCGAAGGGCCTCGTATTGGTGGTCGACCGCTCGCGCGGCACGGCTGCCGAGGAGCCCGCCGTGCACACGCAGACCAAGGCCGACAAGGAGAAGCCGGCACCCAAGGCAAAGGCCACGAAGAAGCCGAAGCCCGTCAAGGCGGCGAAGAAGGCCAAGAAGACATCGAAGAAGTAGGCCGCGCCATCATTGGGGGCATGAAGTCCCCAGACAGACGAGCCGCAGGATTCGAGGTCTTGCGGCTCGTGGTGCATTTGCCATGACCATCAAGGCGGTCAACGCGTACTGGGACGGCAGCTCGGGCGTCGTGGTGGTGAGCCGCGACGCCACGGGCCGCCGCGTGCAGCGCCGGGAGCGGGCCGACCACTGCATGTTCATGCGCAAGAAGGACGCAACGCCAGAGCTCGTGACGATGCTGCGCAAGAGCAGCGCCGTGCTCGGCATCCGGGATGAGAAGGACGGCCACTACCGGGTGAGCTTCCGCTCCCGGGAGATGCTCCGCCGCGCCACCGAGACTCCGGACCGACCGCGTCCGGACGGGACGCGCGACTGCTACATGGAGCGGTGGGGCGTGAAGGAAGTGTTCGAGGCCGACGTTCTGCCGGTGCGCCGCTGGCTCACTGACCATGCCGACGAGCTGGAGTTCCAGCGTCCTCGCCGCTGCTACCTCGACCTCGAGACGGACAGCCGCCTGCCGTTCAGCAAGAAGGAGGAGATGCGGATCCTCTCCTGGGCGGTGGTGTCCGACGACAACACGGTGCGCGTAGTGCGCGTCCTGCGCGAGTGGACACTGGATGCCGAGCGCGAGCTCATCGAGGAGCTGCTCGCCCTGCTCGACCAGTTCGACCAGGTGGCGGCGTGGAACCTCGATCGGTTCGACCTGCCGGTGCTCAAGGCTAGGGCGGCGGAGTGCGGTATCCAGGCATCGTGGGACGGCTGGCTGTGGGTCGACCACCTGGAGATCTTCCGTCGGATGAACGTCACCGCGAGCGAGTCCGGCGAGGAGAAGCAGAGCTACAAGCTCGAGGCCATCGCGCAGCAGGTGCTCGGCGAGGGCAAGGACGAGTTCGACTCGGCCCACAGCTACGAGGCATGGGAGCGGAAGGACCCGGCGCTGCCTAAGTACAACCTGAAGGACTCCGACCTCTTGCGGCGCATCGAGGAGAAGACTGGCTACCTCGACTTGGTCTGCACGGTGTGCGAGGCGTGCAACACGTTCCCCGACACGCACGGCAGCCACGGCACGCACTTCGTCGAGGGGTTCCTCCTGAAGCTCGCTCGTGGCAGCGGCATCCGCTTCCCGACCAAGTGGCACATCCCGGTGGCTGCTCCGTTCGAGGGAGCCTACGTGATGGAGCCAACAAGGCTCGGCATCGTGCGGGACGTACACGTGTGCGACTTCGCCGCCCTGTACCCAAGCATTATCCAGACGTGGAACCTGTCGCCCGAGACGCAGACGGGGATGCGCGTGGGTAAGCAGGCGAGTGCCGGGATGATGCACTTCGATCAGCGCTACTACAAGGGCACGCCTCGCCCGCCTGGGTGCTCCGAGGTGCCGGACCTCGGCTGGGCGTTTAGGGCGGAGCCGGAGGGCTTCCTGCCGAAGGCGGTGACGCGCATTCGGGAGCTACGCGCCAAGTGGAACAAGCTCAAGGCCAGCCTGCCGCCGGGTACCAAGGAGTGGAAGGAGGCGGACCGGCAGGCGACGGGCTTCAAGATTGTTGCCAACACGTTCTACGGGGTGGTTGGCTCTCCGTTGTCCCGCTTTTTCGTGCGCGACGTGGCCGAGAGCGTGACGCAGGCTGGCGTCTGGCTCATCAAGCTGGTCATCAAGGAGGCGGAGCGGAAGGGCTGGTGCGCCTTTTACTGCGACACCGACTCGAGCTTCGTCACGGGGTGCACAGAGAGCCAGTTCCGGGAGTTCGCCGAGTGGTGCAACAAGGACCTGTTCCCGCGGGTGCTTGCCGAGCTTGGCTGCGTGCGTAACGAGATCAGCCTCGCCTACGAGAAGGAGTTCAGCGTCCTGGCGATGGTGAGCAAGAAGAGGTACGCAGCCGTGTTTGCCCATTACAAGGGCACACGCGCCACGGCCGACAGCAAGCCGGAGATCAAGGGGCTCGAGTACAAGCGCGGCGACACGGTGCGTATCGCTCGGGAGATGCAGGCCGAGGTGATCGGTGCGCTGCTCAAGCTCGAGGGGGCGGAGGCGTGCCGGGAGATAGTCCTCCGGCGCCGGGGCGAGGTGCTCGAGGGGCCGCTCGCGATCGAGGATGTGCGCACGTCGAAGACGCTCACGCAGAACATCCGCGCCTACAAGGTCCGGCTGAAGAAGGACGGCACCGAGATGCAGCAGCCGGCGCACGTCGAGGTGGCCAAGGTGCTAGCCAAGCGAGGTCGTGACGTAGGCGAGGGGAGCAAGGTTGAGTACTACGTGACGGACGGGAGTGTGAGTCCTCAGAAGGTCGCACCCGCCGAGGACTACAACGACGACGTCGACCGGCACCACCTTTGGGAGAGCATGGTCTACCCGGCGACAGAGCGCGTGCTCGAGGCGTGCTTCCCGCACCAGGGCTGGCGGGAGATTGGCAAGACCAGGCCGCGCAAGCAGACGGCCAAGAGCATGACGGGCACGCTGTTTAGCGAGCAGGTGCTAGCCCGCCCTAAGCGAGGGGCGGGACGCAAGAAGCCGGCAGGTCAGTCGCAGCTCCCGGGCATGGGCTAGCGCGCCATCATCCCGGGCATGAGAAGACGATCCGAAGTCAAACCTCCCGAGCTATTCCCCACCGCGCCCATCCCGGGTGTGCCGTCGTTGGTCGAGCAGAGCGAGCTCGACGCCAAACACGCCGACACCGAGCGGCCCCCCCACCCACCGCACGCGTTCGAGCCGCCGGTCCTGCCGCGTGGCTACTCCCGCATTTGTAGCTGGGTGTTCGACCTGCCGGACCCGGCTGACGCGTGCGACAAGCTACGCAACGCCATCCGCCCCATCAAGCCGAGCCGGCTCCAGCACGGCGAGCTCTGCGACAAGCTCGACCTTGCGCAGGAGAACTTCGTCGAGGCGAGCCAGCTCTTGGCCAACGCCAAGATGTCCGTGGCCAACTACGAGATCGAGGCCAAGCTCGTGCTCGGCCCCATGCGTGACGCGGCCAGCTCCGAGCTCGAGGACGAGAAGGCGAAGGGCACGCGCAAGAAGGCCATCACCAACGACGACATCGAGCACCGTATGGCGACGCTCTACCCGGACCAATTCCTCGAGATCGAGCAGAACCGCAACAAGCTCAAGCACATGGTGGCGGTGCTCGAGGACCTGCGCCAGGCGGCGAGCGAGCGAGCCCGCGACGTGCGCGCGATAGTCAGCACCTCCCGCTCGGTCTAGCAGCGGGGTTTCCTACGTAACGACAACTGAGGACAAGCAAGGAGCAATCGAGCAATGGCAAGAAAAGTAATGACCGACGTGGACGACTTCCTGAGCTACGGGGGCAGCGGCGGAGGGCGAGAGGGCGGCGGCTACCTCGAGCGGTGGAAGGACCGCGGCAAGATCGACGTGGTCCTGCACCCTGGTGTGAAGCCCGTGGCGCTCTGGTTCAATAACTGGTGGCGCGAGGGCCGCGACAAGGAGGACAAGGAGCAGAAGATTCTGCGCGTCATGCGCTACAACGGCCTGGAGGGTGACGAGTTCTACCAAAACTGCAAGGGCAGCCGCAGCCGCAACGACGACGGCGTGCTGAAGGTTCCGCCCGAGATCGACCCGTTCGCGCTGCTCATCGAGTGGGTGCGCGAGATGATCGAGACCGACCAGCTCGGCTGGCTCGACCCGATCTTCGACATGCGCATCGGCCGCGACCGGAAGGTCCTGCACGCCAGCCCGTTCTGCGGCCACCTGAAGAGCATCCAGAAGAACCTCACCGACGAGGAGAAGGACCAGCTCAAGGAGGTGGGCATCAGCCTGAAGACATCGTGGATGGAGGACTGCACGCCGCAGCTCAATTTCGTGTTCGTGGTGGTGCAGTACAACCGCCCCGCCGACGGCGCGCTCATCACGGTGGAGAAGAAAACGCTCGGCATGGCCATTCAGAAGGTCATCGGCGAGCGCATCGAGGACTGCCGCGACGGGGCCAAGCAGCGCAAGCAGCCGTGGAACGGCGAGGGCGACCCGTGGCGGCACCCCTACGTGATGCGCTGGAGCTACGACGAGCACGGCGAGTACAGCGATAAGTACGACGCCAAGGCGATGCTCTCGCTCGAGATCGGGCCGGAGATCCTGTCGGTGCTCGGCGAGGAGCCGCCCGATATGGGCACGCTCACACGCCCGGGTAACGTGCGCGAGCTCCGGATGGGCATGGAGAAGTGGTGGTGCCACCGCAAGCTCGTGCCGCCGTGGGACGAGCTATTCGGGCCCGTCGAGGAGCAGCAGCGAGAGAACAACCGCAGCGACGGAGAGCCGGAGCGTGAGCAGTTCCCGTTCGGTGCCAACGCACCGGCGGAGGATGGCGACCAGAGCGAGGCGCAGGACGAGGAGGAAGACAACGGTCCGGTCGAATGCGACTGGTGCGGCGTGGCCTTCCCCGCGACCGACAGTAAGTGCCCCGAGTGTCACGCCGAGTACGACGACAACGGCGTGATGGTCGAGGAGGGGCTGAAGCGCATGAAGGACAAGTTCCGCAAGGACGCGGAGCCCGCAAAGCCGGAGGACGACTTCCCGGCTAGCTACTCCGCCAAGGGCAAGCCCGAGCCGGAACCGAAGCCCGAGCCCAAGCAGACGGCTAAGCCGAAGGACGCGCCGGCGCCAGCGCGCCGCACCATGAGGCGGAGGTAGGCCGATGGCACGCACTGCGAGGTCGGGTGGGCTGATGGGCTCGCTCAAGGAGCAGCGGGTCCAGGCCGCCGCTATGCAGGAGGTGGCGGGTGAGATGAAGGGCTGGCGGCCGCAGGCCGAGGTGCTGCTCGACGTCGAGGCCGTGCCCACGGTGTTCCCCTCCTACGACCTGACGGTTGGCGGGGGCCACCCGATCTCGCGTGTGTGCGTCGTGCACGGAGCCACCAGTGAGGGCAAGACCAGCTTCGTCCTCGGGCTGATGATGTCGTTCCTCCAGGGCGGCCACTTCGCGGGGCTGCTCGATGCGGAGCGCACGACGCCGGCCAAGTGGGTGAATACGCTGATGGGCAGGCTGGCGCAGCACCCGGGCTTCCTCGCGCTGCCGGCGTCCACCTACGAGAACGCGCGGGCCAGCGTGCGCGAGTACTGCGAACGGATCGCCAAGGCTCGAGACGCCGGTCGGCTCCTGCCTTCCACCTCGGGCATCGTGGTGGTGGACTCCATCCGCAAGCTCGTGCCCGAGCGGCTCTGGGACGAGCTGAGCAAGGCGGTGAAGGCGGACAAGGACGAGGCTCACCACTTCCTGAAGCGCAAGGGCTCGGTCGGCATCGACGGGATGAGCGGTCGCGCGGCGCAGTACAAGGCGGCGCTGAACAGCCAATGGATGGACGAGCTCGTGCCGCTGATGGCCGACATGCGTATGACCATCGTCATCGTGGCCCGCGAGACGGACGAGACCGACCGGCACGGCAACGTGAGGCCGAAGGTAGGCGGCGGCGCTGCGCTCGGTTACGAGTCATCGCTCCGTATCCGCATCAAGCGCGAGTGGCTCCGGCGCGAGGACAAGCAGAAGATCCCCTACGTGGCTGGGGAGCGGCACGACGTGGAGATCCACAAGAGCAAGGTGCACGCCAAGCGGCAGGCGGTGGAGCACGCGTTCTTCCACACGGCGAGCGGCATGGTGGAGGGGGTGCCCGAGGGGTTCGACCGTCCGCGGGACGTGCTCGAGCTCGGCGTCGACTGCGGCGTGGTGGAGCTGAAGGGCGCCTGGTTCTCGTTCGAGGGAGAGCGGCTCGGGCAGGGTGAGGACCACGCGGTAGCCCTGCTCCACGGCGAGCCGAGGATCTGTGAGTCCATCGAGAAGGCGGTGCGAGCGAAGCACGCTGCGCGCCATCAATAGGGGCATGAAGAAGATCCTGATCACCGGCGACTGGCACCTCGACGCGAGGACTGCTGGGCAGCGCCGCTACGAAGACATCGGCAAGGTCGCGCTCGAGACGGTCGAAGCGGCGGCCGAGGCTAACGTCACGCACTACGTGTTCGCCGGGGACCTGTGCGACCCGGACAGCCCGTGCGTGTTCCGTGCGCTCGACTTGGCCCGGACGGTCGCCGCGCGCCTGTGGGCGTACGACATCAACTCGTTCTGGCTCGTCGGGAACCACGACGTAGTCGAGGACGGTAGTGGTGATCACGTGCTCCTGCCTCTG
The DNA here is from genome assembly GCA_903839465.1 of uncultured Pseudomonadota bacterium. Lineage (GTDB taxonomy): Bacteria > Pseudomonadota > Gammaproteobacteria > Steroidobacterales > Steroidobacteraceae > CAIKMS01. The sequence continues at coordinate 14,198 of CAIMCI010000366.1, read as the reverse complement.
GGCGACGAGGGGTCGATGGTCATCGACGAGCCGTGCGTCAGGCAGGGCATCGCGTTCTTTCCCTACACGGCGCTGGCCAAGCGGTATGACCCGGAGACGCAACTCGCCGTGATGAAAGGAGATCACTCGGCTGCCTCTACCTATGACAAGGTGAAGTTGGTCGTCTCCCACCTCCAGCTCAAGGGAGTCACGCCGGGCGGGGAGAAGGACTTCGCCCGTGGGCGCGACGAGTTCCTCCCGGTCGATGCCATTCGCGCGGCGTGGCCGAACGCGACCATCGTCAACGCGCACTACCACCAGCCGGGCCTGCATGACGGGGTGATCCTGTCGGGCTCGCTGGTGCCGCTCACCAAGGCGGACACGGGCAAGCGCGGCTACACGCTGGTGGAGGTGACGTAGCCGTGGCCCGAACCCCGCTCCGGAAGACTCAGCCGCCCACGGAACCCCGGGGTTCCGTGGAGCAGGAACGAACAGAGACTCCCCAAAAACCAAGTCGACGGGACGAGCCGAGCCGACTGAGAGAACCGGCGGCGAAGGCAGTGACTCCCAGAGAGCGAGGAGGCCGGGCTGCCGGGGTCGACTCGCGGGCCCACAGCAGCCTGGCGCAAGCCAGTGGTGAAGCTGCTACCGGCAGGCAACTCTCCCCGGGTGTGAGCCTGGTGACTTTCCACGAGGTGGAATCGTCGCGCGTTGTCGTTGGTGATCCGGGGGAGATCCGCCGAGAGGTTCACAACAAGAACCTCATTGGTGCGTTCGTGTGGATCACGCCCGGTCAGGGGATCGAGGCGTTCGAGGAGTTCGCTCGCACGGCCGAATCGGAGGCGAGGACGGCAGGCGCTCGCACGGTGCGTGTGGAGCGCCCGAACCAACCGCGCTCTGTGGTCGAGGGTGAGGAGGCCCAGGAGCACGACGAGGTCAAGGTTGGGCTGCGTGACGCGGTGGAGGCGGTGCTTGCCCGCGTCCCGGACGAGAAGATGCGGGACGGCGCGAGGACGGTCATCGAGGCGGCGCTGGCCGCGGAGGGAGTCTGAACATGCCCCGCTACCTGACGGGTTTGCGCCTGAGCAACTGGATGCGGTTCCGCGGCGAGCACGAGCTCATCCTCGAGCCGACCACCTACTCCATCGTGGCCGAGCACGAGGACAACCAGGCTCGCTCCAACTGGCTCGGCAAGACGAGCCTGATGCGCGCGGTGCGTTACTGCCTGTTCGGCAAGTTCTCCGGGCTCGCCGACGACCTCATCAGTCGCGGTGAGGACCGGCTCCAGGTGGACGTCGAGCTCGATGACGGGACGTTCGTCACGCGGAGCCGAGAGCGCGGCGAGTCGACCAAGCTCGTGGTCACCACCAGCATCGACGGCCACGAGCGTGACCTGAAGGACCAGGTGGAGCTCGAGCGGCTGCTCTCCATGGACGACGACAACTTCACGCTCTGCTCCTACTTCCAGCAGAAGCAGATGTCCCGCATCGTGACGATGGGGCCGGAGCCGCGCACCGAGCTGGTCGTCGACTGGCTCGGGATCGAGCGGCTCGATGGTGCGGCGGACCGCGTAGGCGCCTGGTCTAATGAGAAGATCGGCAAGCGGCAGGCTCTGCTCGACGAGAAGTCTCGGGTCAGCGCGCGGCTGGGTCAGGCACTGAATCGCGCGGACCTCGAGCTCGGAATCAAGGAGCTCGAGGGGCAGCACTCCGAGGCGGCCAAGCTTCGTGCCTTGAACGAGCAGCGCGAGAAGATCCAGCGGGCGAGGGAGCAGCGGGCCGAGCAGGTGACGCGGGTGGCGCAGGACGTCGGCGACCTCGAGACGCATCTAGCTTCTCTTGTCGCCGCCCCGGCGGAGAAGGTGAAGGCCGCGGTCGAGCGGACGGCGGAGAAGAAGGCAGTGCTCGATGCGGCTAACGAGAAGCTCAGGGTAGCGGAGCGCAACGCGTGCGGCCAGTTCGACGGCAAGTGCCCGGTGACGCGGGAGCACTGCCCGGTGGAGGAGCAGGTCGCCGAGGTGCTCAGCAAGGGCGGCAAGGCGCTGAAGCTCGCTCGCGAGGAGCAGGCCACCGCGAACACCGCTCACCGGCTGGCGTTCATCGCGGGCGACGCGCTCGAGAAGGCTCGCACCGACGCCGACCGGATCGAGCGGCGCATCGACGAGCTGGTCGCTCGGCGTCAGGTGCTCGAGGAGGAGCAATCGAAGGCGCCCGAGCTGCCGGCAGCGTCGCCCGAGCAGGACGACCCGCAGGAGCTGCTCCGGAAGCTGGTCGCGGCCAAGCAGCAGCTCGCCCAGCTCGACGCGGACACCAAGCGCGGAGCGGAGCTCGACCAAGAGCTATCGAAGCTAGACCGCGAGCTCGCCGTGCACAGGGTAGCGTCCACCGTGCTGGTCAACACCAAGCGCGAGGCGAGCCTGCGGTTCGTTGACTACCTGTCGAGCGTGGCCAACGACGACCTCTCCGCGCTCGGAGTCGACCTGTCGGTCCAGCTCGAGTGGGGCCGGCCGACTCAGAAGCTCGAGGACAGCTGCCCGCGGTGCGGCGCCCCGTTCCCCAAGAGCGCCAAGGCCAAGCGGTGCGTGGAGTGCGACGCGCCCCGCGGGTTCCGGAGCGATGGGAAGCTCCACGTCACGCTGAGCGATGTCTCCGGTGCGGCGGAGGACCTGGGCGGCATCGCCATCCAGCTAGCCGCGAGCAAGTGGCGGCGTAACCAAGCCGGCTGCGACTGGGCCGTGGCGTTGGTGGACGAGCCGTTCGGCGCGCTCGACTTGCATAACCGGATGGGTGTGGCACGCGGGATGCTCGACCTGTTCCGGCGCGGTGGGTTCGAGCAGGCGTTCGTCATCGCGCACGACCGTCAGGTGACCGACGTGTTTCCGGCGCGCATCCAGGTGACCGGCGACGACCAGTGGTCGCGCGTGAAGGTGGTGGACTAATGTCGGTTGAGATTGTCCAGCAGACGTTGACCCCGACGAAGGACGGGACTGGGGTTGTGAGCGCGGACCCGATGGAGAAGGGTCGCTACCTGCTTCGTGAATACGTGTCCAACCGGTACAGACGGGAGCTGGTGTTGGAGCCTGCGTTGACAGCCAATGATTGGCTGTTCCCCGTTGCCACTTTGGATCTTTCGGTGCCGGGTCCCTACGGGCTGCGCGACTTGAAGCTAGTCATCGTGGGTTGCTGGTGGTCGCGCTGGAAGACCTGCTGGCTGATCGGGGAGAGCAACGTGGTCGTATCGGGTTACCTGATCCATGAGATCTCCGAGACGCAACGGACCGACCTTATGGCGCACGCCTGGCACCAGGTGAAGTGGGACTTCTTGGAGTCGATCATCGAGGGGAAGCTCGCCTGATGCCACGCGAGAGCGCCAAGAAGCAGCGAGCCCGAAAGCTGGGCAAGCGGGTCAAGGAGGCGGGAGCGAGGGCGGAGCGCGCGGTTGCGAAGCTGTTCGAGGAGTGGTGGCGGGCGCTCGAGCCAGACGTGGTCTTCCGGCGCACGCCGCAGTCAGGCGGCTGGGCGCACGCCGAGCAGTTCGACGTCTCGGGTGACCACGTGGTGAGCCACGGCTCGGCCTTTCCCTTCTGTGTCGAGGTGAAGAAGCGCCGAGCCTGGAGCGCGGAGACCTTCGTCGCCGGCCGAGCCTGTCCTGTGTGGGGCTGGTGGCTGCAGGCGCAGGAGGCAGCGGCCAAGTCGGGGCGCGAGCCGCTGCTCGTTTTCCGCCGCCCGGGGCGTACTCCGTGGATGGTCCTGGTGCGGCAGGAGTACGCAGCCGAGCTGTCCGTCCCGCCGCCGGTAGTCACCTGGGGAGCCATCACGGCGGAGCACGGGGCGATGCCCGTGGGCTTCTGGCTCGACGCGCTGGTCAAGACCGAGCCGCGTGCGTGGGTGCTACGAGTGTAGGATTGACCACGAGGAGTCAATGCGAACACCTAGAAAGAAGGAGAAGGCTGCTGCTCGTGCAGTGAGCAAGAAGCCTGCGCGAGTCAGGAAGCTTGAAGGTGTGGTGGTGCAGAACTACACGTCCATGCCGATTGCGGACTTGAAGCCGCACCCAGACAATCCCCGCAAGGGCGACATGCGTGTGCTCAAGGAGAGCTTGGAGCAGAACGACTTTTATGGTGCTCCGCTCGTGCAGAAGTCGACCGGGTTCATTCTTGTCGGCAACCATCGGTGGAAGGCGGCGAAGGAGAAGGGGCTGAAGAGGTTGCCGGTCATCGTGATCGATGTGGACGATGAGCGAGCTCGACGCATCATGTTGGTGGACAACCGGTCGAACGACATCGCTGGCTACGATGACGAGAAGCTAAAGGCTCTACTTCAGGCAACGTCAGAGTCGACCAAGAACTTGCTCGGCACGGGATTTGGGCAGCTCGACCTCGCGAAGTTGGTGCGCCAGTTCGAGCCGCAGGTGGATCAGCCGCGTCTCGACTTGCTCAAGACCTACACCGTGAAGTGTCCGCATTGTGGCCAAGAGTTCGAGTTCAAGCCTAAGGGTTGACGGCGCTACGCCAGAGGTTGCCAAGTACGCGTGCGTCAACTGGCACTACAGCCGTTGCATGCCATCTGGGAAGAAGGTGGTCTACGGAGTCTGGGAGGATGCGCGGTTCATCGGAGTGGTGATCTTCTCGAGAGGTCCGGGTCCTCAGATCGGTAGGCCATTCGGCCTCGAGCAGACAGCGGTGTGTGAGCTGTCTCGAATCGCTCTTCGTGACCACAAGACCCCTGTCACCCGAGTAGTTTCGATTGCTCTTCGTCTCTTGCGCAAGCTGTGCCCGGGGCTTCGTGCCGTGGTGTCGTTTGCCGACCCAGAGCAAGGTCGCCATGGAGGTATCTACCAGGCGGGCAACTGGTACTTCATCGGAGTTAGTCACTCGTTGGCGCACTACGTTGTCGGTGGTACCGAGGTGCACAACCGCGCGGTCATGGAGGCAATCCGGCCGATGCGCAGAGCGGGTGACTCTCGGCCAATGATCGAGACCGTGCGTGAGTACTACCGAGGGTCGGAGGTGGTCGAGCGCCGGAACACACCGCGCTACAAGTACGTGTACCCGTTGGATGAGCAGCTGCGCGTGATGCTCGAGGGAATGCGAAAGCAACCACCGGACAGGCTGGTTGCTCCGGTAGTAGGAAAGCAGACTGCGACAAGATGTAGGATTCCAAATGCGGCCGAAGCATAGATGGCGATGCGCCTGCCTTCCAGGCAGGAGGAGGGCGTTTCAAAACGACCCGGCCGCTCCAATCGAAATGAGGCCGGCGTGATCCTTCCTCGTCTGCGCGCCGCGCTAATCGGCCTGCTCGAGCGACTGCTCGGCAGGTTCAAGGAGGGACCGCCCGTGCCGCCCCGCTACGCGCAGTCGGCGCAGCTCTTCGGCGTTTACAATCGAGGGGCTTCTGCCTATGAGTGGCGAGCGTTCGCCGTCACCCTCGCGCAGAACGCCTACCGTGATGGCTTCATGCGCGGCTACCAGTGGCGGGAGCGCGGCTCGAAGCTCGGCACGGTCGACCCGCTCGAGATGATTGACGGCCGGCAGCTCGGCATCTCCCCGACCGACCCTCGCCTGGTCGAGCTCCTGGAGCGGGGGGTAGACCCACGCGACCCGCTTGCCCAGGTGCCCGACTCGGAGCTCCGGCAGGTGTTCGGCCCGGTCCGGGGTTTGTTCGAGAAGAGCAGGCCGGGGGACAGGTGAAGGAGAAGCCCGTGAGAACGAAGCGAAAGAAGCCGAAGAAGGAAGTCCACAAGATTGCCCGGCCGTTGCTCTCCTTGAAGGTACCGATCGGGAGCTTGAACTTGGACCCGAAGAACGCGCGTGACCACGGGGAGCAGAACATTGGATCCATCGTGGCTTCGCTCGACGAGTTCGGGCAGCGCAAGTGCATCGTTGTCAAGAAGGACGGGATGACGGTGTCGGCGGGCAACGGCACAGTGACGGCGGCCAAGCAGCTCGGCTGGACGCACATCGCAGCACTTGTGACGGATGACAACGATGTGACGGCGATGGCCTACGCGCTAGCCGACAACCGCACGGGCGAGTTGGCCACCTGGGACTACGAGCGGCTGGTCCGAGGCATGGCCCAGTTGAACCAGGGCGGAATCGATCTGAAGAAGCTCGGGTGGGGCGAAGATGAAACCCGAAAGCTGATGCAGCTCGACAGTGCAGCCTTCGCGGACATGCAACGCCTGAACGTCGACGCCACCCTGAACAACTCCATTGTGCGAGAGCTGGGCAAGAAGGAGACTGACTTCGACCAGAACGGCCGGTGGTTCTACGTCGAGTTCTACCAGGACGAGAAGGCCTTCAAGCGGCTGTTCGGCAAGCTGCGCCCCTATATGCGCACCGAGCACGAGATCAACGGCGACTTCTTCTCCCGCATGGTGGACCGCTTTATTGCAGACCACGGCAAGAGCATTCCACCACCCAAACCCACCGAGACTCCGGCGCCAAAGAAGAAGCCGACCAAGAAGGCTTGCCGGAGGCCGGCGAAGTGACGGGCAAGCAACTGCCGCTAGTGGAGCGGCGCTACGAATCGATGGACACCTGCGCCGCTTGCCGCAGCTGTGGTGGTGGCACCTGCAACGACGCCCGCTCCAAGCAGCTGCGGAAGTACAGCGGCGTTCGCTTCACGAGCGATGGGTTTGACTGCGCACTACCCGTCACTATCGATTCGCACAGCCATTGTTCCTACGCATGCCTTTACTGTTTTTCGGAACAGCTCACGGGGCACACCAAAACCAAGGTGAAGCCGTTGGGGCAAACGTCGCTGAGCACGCTGGAGTCGGTCTTCAGTGGTGGGGGAGGAGTTGATGCAGGGCTGTTCCGCATGGCGCTCAAGTACGACCGCCGCAACGGTGGGGGCTTCCCGTGCCCGGTGCAGCTCGGCGGCATCAACGACCCGTGCGACAACATCGAACGGCAGCAGGGGTGGTTCCTGCGGTTCGCAGAGCTCGCCATCAAGTACAACCAACCCGTGCGCATCAGCACGAAGGGCAACGTGCTGCGTGAGCCCGATTACTTGCGGGTGCTCAGCAAGGCGCCGCACCTGTTCTGGGTGGCGTTCTCGATCATCACCTGCGACGACGAGCTCATCGAACGCATCGACATCGGAGCGCCGAACGTTACCGAGCGGCTGAAGACCATGCAGGTGCTGAGCAAGTTGGGGGTAGCCACGTCGCTCAGGTTCAGGCCGATGTTGCCCGGCGTGAGTGACCGTACACCACGCTACAGGCAGGCCTACAAGGTGCTGATCGAACGTGCGGCTGCTGCCGGGTGCAAGGCCATCAGTTACGAGTGCGGGTTCTACCCGAGCCGCGGTGGCAACGATGTGGCCAAGAAGTGGGGGCAACTGTCGAAGGTGACCCACGTGCCCTTCAAGGCACTGTTCGACAAGATTGGCTCGAACGAAGCGTGCCGCCGTGCCAGCCCCGCATGGACAGAGAACATCATGTACGCGGTGCAGGAAGAGGCGAAGCGGCACGGGCTCGTAGTGGGTGTGAGCGACCCGATCTGGAAGCAGCTCAGCGACTCGGGCTGTTGCTGCGGCATCCTGCCGGACGACCCAGTGTTCGGCAACTGGGAGCGCGAGAACGCGACCGAGGCACTGCTCAGGGCCAAGCGCGAGGGCACGACCATCTGGCCCGAAGACATCATTCCGCCGTGGGCCCGCCACGTGCTGCTCAGCAAGATGGTGGCGATGGCGGCCGGGCCGCTCCTGGTGTGGAAGAAGCGCCACACCCTCTGGGACGAGAAGCTCCGCAACGCCTGGAACGATCTGCATTCTCAGCGCGGGCCGCTCGTGTACTTCCAGGGAGCATTGCAGCCCACCGAGCGGCGCAGTAACGGCGACATCGGCTACAAGTACGTGGGGCTGGACCGAAAGCACCTACCCGAGGTGCCCTTTTGGGACTTGACCGCGGGTAAGCCAGATCTGCCAATCGATGTGCGCCACGCGCAGCACTGCAAGCTCGCCGAGCGGTGCGATGGCAAGCGGTGCCCCAAGTGCATTGAGCATCGGTAGCGCGCCATCATCGGGGCATGGCGAAGCTAGAGCTCATCAGGCCGGACGAGGCACTCCTTGCCCAGGGCAGCAACGCGGTGATGGCCACGGCCGGCTACTACGCCCGGGCCATCGAGGAGCTGCTCGGCAAGCTGGCGGCAGTGCGTCGGGACAATCAGGAGCTCATCGACGCCATCCCGAAGCTGAACGCGGGGATCGGGCGTGCCCATGCGCTGGCTCGCAACTTGAAGTTCACGATCGCGAAGGGGTCTTCTGAAACAACCAGAGAGACGCTAGCTCTGGTGGAAGACCTGCTCAACGTGTACATCGCGAACGAAGAGGACGAAGAGAAGTGACCGCCTGGGTGGAGTGGCGCCCGGCCTCTGCTCCCCACGTGCTCGGCGAGTACGAGCGGCCCGAGGTGGACCGGGAGACAGGCCAACGCGAGCCGCAGCACTGGAAAGCTACCTGCGAGACCTGCGGTGATGCCACCCAGGGCACCTGTGACGCGGGGCAGCCCCGCCGCTGGATCCAGCAGTTTGCTGCTCTCCACTACCACCCTCGGCCCAATGGCTGAACGATTCTGCTTGCCAATCCGGCCAGCCGTGACAAAGTTTCCTTATGAACAGCGGCTAGCCCGCCCCCATCGAAAGGGGGAGAACATGCTGACCATCCGAGTTTCAACCGACCGCTACGAAGCCTTTCGTTGCGGCCTTCGTCAGGTGGACGTCTTCGTGGAAAAGGTGGAGCGCGGCGAGATCGTGCGCTACGTCGAGCACGAGGATGGACAGGACACGGGTCGTTTCGTCGACTGCCGAGTGACCTGTGTGGAGCGAATCCCCGGAGGCAGTGTTGCCGCTAGCCTCGAGCTCCGCGGCAACCGCAGCGCCGCCGCCTGAGCCGCGCCATCATCCGGGGCATGACGTTGCCCCAGTTCGACCCGGTTGCCTTTGCTCTGGTCTGCGTCCCGGCCTTGTCAGTGCTCGTGCTCTGGCGCGCTTGGCGCCTGCGGATCATCGGCACCCAGTTCGAGTGCGACGAGACGGTCTACGTCCACCAGGCACGGGTCAGCTCTGGCGGGCTCGGAAGGTACCGGTGGCTCATCCGCACCTACCTCGGAGAGAGGACGGCGTGGAGCTGCCCCCCGCCGTCACGCTACGGGTGGATCCTGCCGGTGGCTCTTTTGACCAGGTGGCGCCCTGGGAACCCGCACGCGTTGTTCGTCTCACTCTCCGCTATCGGGGCCGCCGCCTGCGTGCCGCTCTCGTGCGTCATCGGCTGGCAGTTGGGCGGCCCCATCGTAGGAACGATCGCTGCCGCGCTCTCCGCCGGCTCGGCGCTGACCCGTGGCATGGGCAGGCGAGGCTTGCAGGACACGTGGGTGGCAGCGCTCGAGCTCGGCTTGGTTGCCGCGGCGCTCTCTGGCTGGTGGCCTGCAATCGCTGTTCTCACGTTTCTCCTGCTGGCCACCAAGGAGACGGGCGTCGTGTTTGTGGTGCTAGCCATAGGACTCGACGTCTTGCTCCACGGCCGGCACCCGGTGCCGCTTGCGCTGTCGTATGCCCTGCCGGCTGCGGCGTGGCTCTTGGTTGGCGGCTGGCTGATGGGTGGCCTGCGGATGTGGTGGCAGGTTTACCGCTGCATGACGGTTGGCGTGCTGCCCAGTTCCAGCGCGTACAGCAGGGACTACGGACAGGGCGGAGCCCGCCGAGCGTTGGTCGACTTCGTTATCCTCTCGCCCGTGCACGTGCTCGCGTTCGTCTCAGTCATGGCCGGAGTCACTTGGAGGACGCCTGCCGTGCTCGGGGTAGCGATGGTCGGTACGTTGCTTGTGCTGGTGCACGCGGTGCTGATGGCTGGGTTTACGGTGCGGCACGTACTCGTGGCCGACCAGCTGATCCGGATCGTGGCGGCTCTCTACCTCGCTCTGGAGGTGCTCTCGGGTAACTGGTTGGGCGCACTGGTGGTTGCGGCCCTCATGGTGGTGGCGGACTACAAGGCTTGGCACGCGCTCGATCGCGGGCCGGTGCACGACCCCATCACGGCGCGGCTGGTGCGCTACTTCGATATGGCTCCGTGAGGATGCGATGGCCAAGCTAGCTCGATGGGGAGTTGCCTTTTGCCAAGTCGGCTGCGTGGTGTTTGCCGAGATGTGGTTCTACGCGCGGGCGGCTGGGAGTACGCACGTCCACGCCAACCCGCAGTCGCCCTTCCTGAAGGTCATCCCGCTCGACTCGGATGCTGACCTGGAGGCCTTCCGCCGCCGCTACGAACCCACGGAACCCCGGGGTTCCGTGGCCATCCCCGCGCCATCATCCGGGCATGACCGAAGTGCTCGACCAGTTCAGGCCCGGGGGAAGCCTCACGCGAAAGCCGGGCTACGAGGACAGACCCGGGCAGCTCGCGTTCGTCGAGGCGGCTGAGCTTTGCTTCAAGGACGGGGGGGCTGCGCTGCTCGAGGCCGGCTGCGGTACCGGTAAAACCTTTGGATACCTGGTGCCAGCCATCTTTGACGCGGTGCAACACGGCCGGCGCGTCACCGTGTCGACGGCGGGCAACCTGCTCGCCGAGCAGCTCACGCGGAAGGACCTCCCGCTGCTCCAGCATCTGCTCCCGTGGGAGTTCACCCACGCGTTGCTCAAGGGTCGTGCCAACTACGTCTGTAGGAGCAAGCTGCTCGACGCCAACTCGTGGCCCGAGCTCCGGCACTCCGCACATGATGACCCGGCGTCGGAGAACGAGGCGCGACGGATCGCTGACTGGGGCAAGCTCACCGAGACGGGCGATATGTCGGAGCTCGGCTTTGCGCCGGACGGATCGGTGTGGCGTCAGTTCTCGACGACGAGCGAGGAGTGCCGAGGCAGTGACTGTCCCCGGCACGGCCAGTGCTTCGCCAACATCGCCAAGCATCGCTCCGAGTCGGTGCATGTTCTGGTCACGAATCACCACCTGGTCTGCGCCGACATGCTGGTGCGGGAGCTGACGGACGGCGGGCAGCACGCGCTACCCGGGACGCCTCACCTGGTGATCGACGAGGCCCACTTGTTCGCGGACATCGCTCGGGACTTCTTCGGCTACCAGGTAGGGCGGGGTGCGGTGTCTCGGATCGTGCGCGGGCTCCGGCGCTCGAACGAGGCGAAGCTCGCTAACGAGCTCACCTTTGAGGCCACCAAGTTCTTCACGGTGGTAGGCGCATACGGCCGGTCGCGCGACTACAAGGTACGGCTGCGCGGCAGGGTCGAGCATCTGCACGTGCTCGCCACCGAGCTCGCTCGGCTGCTGACGGCGGCGGAGCAGGCGTTCGAGCGGCGCATGGTCGGGTTGCCACGCGAGGCGAAGGCTGACCTACGGAACATGGCGTTGTCGGCGTTCAACGCGGCGGACCGGGCGCTTGAGGCGGTGTGCGTGGCAGACGTCGGTAAGGTCTACTTCATCGAGCAGGACAAGGAGGGGTGCGGCCGGCTCTGCGCCAAGGTGTTCGACGTGGCCGACCGGGTCGAGGCCGGCATCTTCTCCGCGCGGCGCTCGGTCGTGCTCACCTCGGCCACGCTCGCCGTAGGCGGCAAGTTCGACTTCTGCCGGCGCGAGCTTGGTGTCCCCCGGGAGGCAAAGGAGATCGCTGTCGAGTCACCCTTTCGATTCGAGCAGCAGGCGATGCTGGTGGTGCCGCGGAGCGTGCCGGAGCCACGGGACCCGAGGTTCGCCGAGCTTGCCGCCGCAGCGCTCATTGACGTCATTCGGCACTGTCGCGGCAGGACGCTCGCTCTATTCACCAGCCACGCTAACCTGGACGTCGTGCACGGTCGGGTGCAGCGGTGGGTCACCAACGAGCAGTCCTCGCTCGACGGCAGGTTGACGCACACGCTCCTGAAGCAGGGTGACGCCCCGCGCGGCGACCTGGTCGCGCGGTTCACCCGGGACGTGGGCAGCGTGCTGATGGGCACGAGCTCGTTCTGGACGGGCGTCGACGTGCCGGGTGAAGCGCTCACCGGGTTGCTGATCGACAAGCTGCCGTTCCCGAACATGAGCGACCCGGTGGTGGACCGCGTGCAGGAGGACCCCGGTAGCTTCGGCGGCTACATGCTGCCCAAGGCGGTCATCACGTTGCGCCAGGGGGTGGGCCGTCTCATCCGCACCAGGAGTGACCGGGGCGTGGTGGTCATCCTCGACCGGCGCCTGGTCGACAAGGGCTACGGTCGAGTGTTCCTGACGGCGCTGCCGAGGATGCAGCTGTCGAGCAGTCTCGAGGACATCGCGGAGTTTCTGGAAGAAGGAGAGCAGGATGACGAAGTTCGAGCAGGGTGACGTGGTCGTGCTGAATTCTGGCGGCCCGGGCATGACCGTGGTCGAGAGATCAGAGGAAGACCTTGACGATGGTTGGGTAAGAGTTGAATGGTTCGACTCTCAGGGGATCGACCATTCGGATGAGTACCCCGTATACGCACTACGCGAACCAGATAGCGGAGACAAGAGTCCGTGGCGGGAGTGGCAGCGATGAACTCACGCATCTGCCTGAATATGATTCTGCGGGAGAGCGACCCCGCCGTGGTCGAGCGGTGCATCCGCTCCGCGCTGCCCGTTATCAACAGCTGGGCGATCGTCGACACGGGCTGCACGCCGGAGGTCTACGACAAGCTCATCGAGCTCTTGCAGCACCTGCCTGGGCGCATCCAGCAGAGGGAGTGGGTGGACTTCTCGACGGCCCGGAACCAAGCGCTCTCCCTTGCTCGTGAGATGGACGCGGAGTCACGAGCAGTCGACTTCCTGCTTCTGCTCGACGCAGACGAGGAGCTCGTGCTCGAGCCCGGTGCGTCTACTGCTCCTCGCCTCTGGCCCGGCGCAGGCACGCACGACTGCTACTGGGTCAAGCTCCACCACCGAGGCCTGGGTGGGGTGAGCCACATGCACCGCAAGGTCATTCGCGCGAGCAAGCCGTGGTTCTGGACGGGCGTAGTTCACGAGGCGCTCGACTGCGCCGAGCCGTACACCGAGGCAACTCTTCCCGGCTGGTCCGTTGTCGGTAGGTTCGACTCTGCCCGCAACCAGCAGACCGATGCGGAGAAGTACTCGCATGACGCTGAGCTCCTGCTGCGTGCCGTCGCCCAGGACCCGACCGACTCCCGCTCGGTCTACTACCTCGCCAAGAGCCTCGAGTGGGCGGGCCGCCCCGAGGAGGCACTGAAGTGGTACCACCTGCGGCGCGAGCTCGGCGGCTACTGGGAGGAGCGGTGGGACAGCCTCTACCGGATCGCCACCATCCATGCCAACGCCGGCCGGCGCCAAGAGGCCATCTCTGCCTGCCTCGACGCCTACCAGGAGTGGCCGCGTGCTGAGCCGCTCCACACCCTAGCCCGCATGTTTCGCATGAGCGACCAGTACAAAGTGGCGCTGTTGTTCGCAGCTGCTGCGGTGGCCTGCCCCAGACCGGAGAATGCGAATCTATGGGTCGAGGACGACGTGTACCAGTGGAAGGCCAAGGACGAGTTCGCCGTGGCCAGCTACTGGGCGGGCGACCTCGAGCAGGGGCTGCGCGCTTGCCTCGAAGTACTGGCCACCCCGGACTTGCCGCTCGACGCGCACGAGCGTGCGGACCAGAACCGGCTCGCGTTCATGCGCAAGATTGAAAGGGCGCAAGCAACATGACCAACAAGGCGATCTGCTTCTATCACTCGGCCGACCTCGATGGTCACTGCTCCGGCGCCATCTTGCGGCGATTCCACGAGATCCTTCCAAAGGACTACGAGCTCTTGGAGCTAAGAGGGATCAACTACGGGGAGGCTTTCCCGTGGGAACTGATCGATGGTGAGACGACCGTCTACATGGTGGACTTCTCGATCCAGCCGTTCGATCAGATGGTGCGTCTCTTGGGTGAGTGTAAGCAGCTAGTCTGGATCGACCACCACGAGACGGCGATCAATGAGTATGGGAGCTACGAGCGCGAGCACGTCGGGTTCCAAATCGCGGGTACAAGGAAGGTCGGCGAGGCTGCGTGTGAGCTTTGCTGGCGGTGGTTCTTCGGCGGACGGTTCATGACGGACGTGAACATGCCGCAAGCTGTGCGCCTGATCGGGCGCTATGACGTTTGGGACAAGACAAATCCCGACGTCGAACCGTTCCAGTGGGGCATGCGCTCCTACTCCGAGACGCGCCCGGAGCAGGTCTACGAGGGGCTTTGGAAGGACCTGCTCGACGATGACATCGTGATGGCGGGGCGCATCCGCGATG
>CAIMCI010000365.1 GCA_903839465.1 uncultured Pseudomonadota bacterium | reverse complement strand
GTCGCGCGGCCGGCCTTCGCCGCCCTCGGGCCGGCTCACCTGCCACAGCGTGGGCGAGCGGGTGGCCAGGTCGACCAGCGTGCGCAGCAGGTTGCCGGTGCGCGAGATGCGTTCGAAGCCGTACTTCGCGCGCAGCGCCGCGGCGATGGGGTCGCGTTCGCCGGTCCAGCGCTCGGCCTCGGGATCGCGGCTGGGCAGGTACAAAAATTCCCGGTAGCTGCGCTCCTTGGGTGCCAGCACCAGCACGGCCCCGGCCTCCAGCACGCCGGTCAGGTAGAAGAAATCGGACGACTGACGGTAGCCGGCGGCGTCCTCGCTGCCTTCGGCGTAGACCACCGCGACGCCGCCGCCCATGGCCTTCATCAGGGCCTCGCGCCGCGCAGCGTAGACCGCCCGGGGCTGCGTCTGCGCCGGCTCCAGCAGGGTGGGCAGCGGCGGGTCGTCAGCAGCGGCGGCGTGGGTTGTGGACAGGCCGAAGGCCAGGGCCCAAGCGGCCAGCCAGGCCGCAGGATGTGTGGGTTTCATGGGGCTTTCCATTGCTTGCGGCACAGGGCCAGGTCGTGAGGCAGTGTGGGTAGCTGAGCCGATGCAGGGGCCGCGCTTCAGCGCGGCGCGAGGTAGCGGTCGAACCAGGCCAGCGTCCGGCGCTCGATGTCGGCCAGTGTGGACGGCTGCCGCAGACCGTGGCCTTCACCCGGGTAGATCAGCGTCGAAGCGGGCACGCCCAGGATCTGCAGCGCCCGGCCGAATTCCTGCGTCTGCGCCGGCGGGCATTCCAGGTCGGCGGCGCCGACGTAGCTGAGCGTGGGTGTCTTCACCTGGCGGATGAAGTTGATCGGCGACGACTTGGCGTAGACCGCCGGGTTGTCGTAGACCGTGGCGCCGAAGTAGGGCGGCATCCATTCCGTGATGCCGTTCTGGCCGTAGTAGGACTGCCAATTGGCGATGCCCGCACCGGCCACGGCGGCCTTGAAGCGCGTGGTCTGGGTCACCGCCCACATGGTCATGTAGCCACCGTAGCTGTGGCCGGTGATGCCCAGGCGTTCGGGGTCGATGCCGTGCGAGGCGACGACCGCGTCGACGCCGGCCAGGATGTCGCGCAGATCGCCGCCGCCGAAGTCCTGGGCATTCATCTGCGTGAAGGCCTCGCCCTGGCCGAAGCTGCCGCGCGGGTTGGGCAGCAAGAGGAAGTAACCGCCCCCGGCGAGCGCCATCGCCGTGCTGCCCTGGCCGGGCCAGCTCGAGGTCTCGGCGGCACCGGGTCCGCCGTGCACGGCGACGACGAGCGGATAGCGCCTCGCCGGGTCGAAGTCCGCCGGGTAGATCAGCCAGCCCTGGACGTCGTAGCCGTCGCTCTTCCACTTCAGGCTGACGCTCTTGCCCCAGGCCGGGTGCACCGCGGCATTGCGGCTGGTGACGGCACGCCACTCGCCGAGCGGGCCGGCGAGGACTTCCGGCGGTGTAGCGAAGCCCGAGCGGATGACAGCCGAGGTCTGGCCGTCCGCCGCGATGGCGGCCTCGACGCTCCAGCTGCCCGCCGACACCGTCTCCGGCCCGCGCCAGGCGGTCGTCACCTGCTTCGTCGCCGCGTCCAGGCGCTGGATGGCCGTGTCGCCGCCGATGATCGTGCCGACCAGGATCTCGGTGCCGCGAATCCAGTGCAGCGAGGTTGCCGAGGATCGGACGCCGGGCGTCAGGTTCTCGGCCGCGCCGCCGGCTGCCGGCACCGTATAGACGTCGCCGCCGACCGAGCCCTGGTCGCTCATCAGGCCTTCGATGAAGGCGATGTGCTGGCCGTCCGGGGCGTAGGCCGGGAAGGCGATCTGCAGGGTCGGCTTGTAGATGAGCTTCGGCTGGCCGCCATCGAGATCCTGGCGGTAGAGGGCCGCACGCCACCAGTTGTTGTCGCCGTCGCCGCGCGCGGCAACCAGGGCGACGTGATCGCCCTTCGGGGCCCACGTGTACTCGTAGACGTAGAGATCGTCGGCGGTCACCGGGCGGATACGGCCGTCCGTCGGGCTGACGAGGGACAGACGCTGCTCGAAGGTAACGTCCCGGATCTCGCCCGTCTCGTGCGCGGCGGCGGCCAGCGGTCCGAGCGCCCGATTTGCATGCTCCGTGTAGAGCACGCCGAGCGTCCTGCCGTCCGGTGCAAAGGACAGGCCGGCAAGCACGCCGTCGGCGTGCGTCAGTCGCCGCGCGGCGCCACCGCTGGCCGGCACCAGGTAGATGTCCGCATGGTCGGCCTTGGCGGCGTCCGACAGGAACGCGATCGTCCGGCTGTCCGGCGACCAGGCAAGACCGCTTTCCGCGGCATGCTTGCCGCCGACCGTGGCGGTGAGCCGGCGGGTTGTCGCCGGTGCCGCGAGGTCGGTCACGTAGATGTCGCTGTGACCGTCCGGGACGCCGTCGGCGCCGACCCGCCGCTCGACCCAGGCGACCCGTCGGCCATCGGGCGCGATCGTGACTTCGGCGAACTCGCGGGCCGCGTAGGTGGCGTTGATCGCCCGCGTTATCCGCGCGTCGGTTGCTGCAGGCTCCGCCGCACGCCCCGCGACGGCGCCGAGGAGCGCGGTCCCGGTCAGGGAGGCGAGCAGGAATACGCGGATAGCGGTGCCAGAATGCATTGGGACTCCAGGGCCGGCGATCGCGGCCCGGGAATAGTGCGATGCCAAACGGCGGCGCGCAATGCCCGCGCCCGGTCCGGCGCCGTGACCGCGGCGCCGGCAGTGGTTCCGATCAGAAGCGCTGGCTGAACTGCAGCGTCAGGTTGCGCGGCGGAATCGGCACGACATAGGGAATGGTGCAGTAGGAAGACGAGCAGGCGAGGTAGCGGGTCAGCTGGCCGCGCGAGTCGTTGGCGTTGGTCAGCGTCAGCTCCGTGGTCCACCGGTTGCGGCCCAGACCGGCGTTCAGGTCGATGCTGCCGTAGGCCGGCTGCGGCCCAAGCACCGCCTCGTCGGCGGTCGACAGGTACGGAATGACCAGGGTCTGGTAGGTGCCCGTGACCTGCGCGTGGGCCTTGAATTCGGCGAAGTCGAAGTCATAGCGCGCCGTTGCGCTGCCCTTGAACTTCGGTGCCACCGGCGTTGTCGCGCCCTTCGGCGCGATGATGTTGTCGAGCGGCGGCGAGGTGCGCGGAGTCTTCAGGTAGCAGTTCGGGCCGTCCGGGACCTGCTGGCAGGAATCGGCGCTCATCTCGTGCTTGTAGAGGTAGCTGCCGGACGTCGACAGCGTGACGCCGTCGGCCGGGACCCATTCGATGTCGTACTCGACACCCTTGATGTCGGCGCCGCCGGAGTTGAGGAGCTGGGTGATCGCGTACTGCCCCGACACGCCGAACTGGGCGTCCTTCCACTGTTCGCGGAACAGCGCGCCGTTGACCCGGAGCGTGTTGCCGAGCCAGGACGTCTTCCAGCCGATTTCGTAGTTGGAAAGGTAATCCGGCTTGTAGGGCGCGATGTTGGGATTGCGGTTGATGCCGCCCGGCCGGAACCCCGTCGAATAGGTGGCATAGACCAGCTTGTGCGGGTCGAACTTGTAGGTCAGCGTGACCTTGTCCGTGTACTTGCCGCCCTTGGCGCCGGTGTCGACGTTGCGGCAGGGCAGCTCTTTGGTGGCGGTCGCGAGCGTCGGAGCGGGATGGCACTGCGCTTCGCCGACTCCGTAGAAAGGCGTGGTCGGGTCGGTTTCATTCGGCACGCCGCCGAAGCCGAAGAAGCCGGCGACGGTCTCCCGGTAATCAAAGACCCGGGCACCCGCGGTCAGGGTCAGCTTGTCGATGATGTCGAAGTCCATCTGCGCAAAGACGGCGCGGTCCGTGTCGTAGCGGGTCACGGCGTTCAGGTAGTGGACGCCAGGCTGGCCGGTGATCGAGTAGAGATCGCCGAGTCCGGTCACGTCGTAGCGCGACGAGGTGGCGTTGCTCTGCTTCTGGTAGAAGACGCCGGCCACGAACCGCGCGCGAGCGTCCGCCGGCGAGGAGATGCGCAGTTCGTGGGTCTTCTTCGTGAACTGGTCGTGGCTCACCACGTACTGCGCCGGGCTGATGGGCCTGCCCTTGTTGTCGCGGAAGTAGTCGCCGAAGTACTGCGGCGAGCTGGCGTAATAGTGATCGTACGCGTACGAATAATCCGAGTAGTCAAAGACGTTGTCGATCGTGCGCCGCTGGTAGCCGCCCGAGTAGTTGAGGTCGAAATTGCCGATCTTGCCGGCCACCGCCAGTGAGGCCTGGTACCACTGATCGTCGTTGCGGTTCGGACCGTACTGGACCGTGTTCAGGTCGCCGTACAGCGGCTGGAACGAGAACGAGCCGGGCGAGCCCTGCTTCTGGTAGATGACCCCCGGCGTGAAGGTCCAGGCGTCGTCGAGGTCGAACTTGAGGGTGGCGCGGCCACCGCTCGTGCCGACCTTGTTGAACGCGGACTCCACCCAGGCGGCGTTGTCATGCGGCGCCCCCGACGTCGGGAACACCTGCCCGGCCGGCGCCCTGACGTTGTCGACGAAGCCGGCGTCGCGCTCGCCGTAGCCGACGAGGCGGATCGCCAGATTGTCGCTCAGCGGCACGTTGAGGAAGCCTTC
Organism: uncultured Pseudomonadota bacterium; assembly: GCA_903839465.1. GTDB lineage: Bacteria > Pseudomonadota > Gammaproteobacteria > Steroidobacterales > Steroidobacteraceae > CAIKMS01. Next base: position 2,279 of record CAIMCI010000365.1, on the reverse strand, counting down.
GATCTTCTCGCCCGTGCCGCCGTGCTTGAAGCGCGTGGCCGTGACGTCGAACCCGCCGTAGACGCCCTTGTGGTCCGGCTTGTTGGTGATGTAGCGCAGCGTGCCGGCCATCGAGCTTGCGCCGAAGAGGGTGCCCTGCGGCCCCGCCAGCGCCTCGATCCGTTCCATGTCATAGATGTGCGGATCGAGCGAATTGCCGATCGTCGTCACCGGCTGGTCGTCGAGGTACACGCCCACCATCGGTACGGAACCCGTGCGGCTGCCGTCGGTTCCGTTCGACACGCCGCGGAAGTAGAGCTGTGCCTGGCCCGGACCGAAGGTCGTGAACGACAGGCTCGGCAGGTGCTTCGCCGCCGAGTTGAAGTCGGTGATGTTCAGCTCCTCGAGCTTCTTCGTGTCAAAGGCCTGGACGCTGATCGGCACCTGCTGCAGGTTTTCGCTGCGCTTCTGCGCGGTGACGACGACTTCGGCGAGGCTGTTGCCCGGTACGGATGCCGGTGGTGGCGCCTGATCGGCGGTCGCCGCCTGCGCGGCGGCGCTCGCGAGTATCGCTGAGGTCATCAGCACCAGCCGGTGACGGCCGACCGTCCTGGGGTCACGTGCGGTTGCGGTGCATTTCATGTTGAGGTACCTCGGGCTTTGCGTTCGGTGCGTGCTATTTCAGTCTCTGGTCAGTAGTGCAGGTCGCTGGCGGCGTGTACGGCGCGGCCCGACAGCTGGCCCGCGACGACGGCATCGCTGCCGCCCCGGGACCGGTCGAGTACGAGGCGCCCCGCGCCTGACGGCGACTGGACGACGAGTTCCGCGTGGACCGCGCCACGGTCCGTGGCTTCGCTGATCACGCCGCTGACCGTCACGTCCTCCGTCCAGCGCACGTCTTGAATATCAAGTTTGAGCCCCGGGGAGGCATCGTGCTGCCGGAAGCGCCCGCCGCGCAGGCCAGCACCCTCGTCCCCGTCGGCGGCATGGGCGCGGACCAGCACGTCGGCGACGGTCGCGGCGACGGCGCTCACGACCCTAAGAGCCGGTTCTCCGGCGGCGTGGCCGGGCAGGGCTCCGGCCTCTGCCATCTCGCCCGCGCTGCGCGCGAACGGCACCGTCAGGCGGAGCGGCGCCACCGCGTCCCGGCATCGGTCGTCGCCGCGGCTGCCGGTCGTGATGAAGCGGCGGACGAGTTCCGCCCCACACCGGCTTCGGGCCCGCGGCAGGGCGTTGACGTGCAGGCTGTTGCGCAGGATCACCTGGTGGCCGTGCGGGAAGTTCGCGGCCGCGGCTGCGCCGTCGGCCACCGTGGTCATGTTATCCAGTTCCCCGGACAGCACCAGGACCGGCACGTCCGGGTAGGCGGGCGACGCCGGCGCGCGGAGCGAGAGTTCGCGACGCGCCGTGAGCGCCGGCCACGACACGCATTCGTCCAGGAACGCGTAGTCCAGCGGCATGCCGCGGTACTCGTCGTAGCTGAAGGGCGCGTAGGCGTCCGGGTGGGAGGCCTGGCGGGCGGCGATGCGCCGATCGCGTTCTGCCCGACGCGCCTCCGGCTCGAGCCGCATGTCATAGAGCTGTGGCGCATCGCCGCACATCACGGCCGCGGCGAGTCCGCTGCTGAAGAGTCGCGGATCGGCCGTCGGATCGCGCGAGTCGACGGCTTTGCGCGCCTCGGCGAACAGCCGCTCGAGCGGGTCCCTGTCGCCGGCGGCGTAGGCGGTGGCCGCCGCCGTCGTGTCGCGCAGCGTCGGCACCGCCGGCGCCGAGCCGAACATGACCGTCGCGAGGGCCACGGCGCCGTCCGCCACGGCTTCGCCATCGGGGCGGGCGGTGCCGGCACGGTCCGGTTGCCGTCGCAACAGCTCGAGCGCCGGCTCGATCTGCGCCAGAGCCGGGCGGCCCGTTGCGGCGCAGTCGGGTTCACGCGCGCAGGCGAGATTGAATTTGTCGCGCATCGCGCCCGCGTAGGTCGGGACCCACGCCGCGTCCGGACCGCGCAGCGGGTACGCGCCGTCGAGCACGACCGAGCGGACCCGGGACGGATGGCGGACCGCGAAGGTCTGGGCCGTGAACGTGCCGTACGAGTCCCCGTACAGGTGCACGGCTTCTATCCCCAGCGCGTCGAGGAGCGCCGCGAGGTCGTCGGCCGCGTAGGAGGAGCTGTACAGAAATGCCGCCGGGCCGAGCTGGCGGCCGCAGTCGCCGACCGCCTCGGTCGTCAGCTCGGCGGTCGGTCGCTGCAGGCTCGGGCAGTCGACCGCGCCTGAGCTGCCCGTGCCGCGGTTGTCCATCAG
>CAIMCI010000364.1 GCA_903839465.1 uncultured Pseudomonadota bacterium | reverse complement strand
CGGCGCCCAAGTCGCCCTCGAGCACGACGAGGCAGCCAGGCTCGCCGGCGCCGGTCCAGGCGCGGCCTATCAGCGCCCCCGCCGCCTCGGTCGCGGCTGGCGTATCGAGCACGTCTTCGTAGGCCGCGGTCACGGGCGATTCGGGGCGATCGGGTTGACGGTGCCGCGCAGCGCGCCGATCACGTCGGTGGCGATCAGTCCCCGCTCGGCCCCCTGCGCCGCCCGGTCACCGGCCAGGGCGTGGACAAGGACACCGGCCCGCGCGGCGCGCAGCAGCATCGCCGCGCCGCCGGTGGCGCGGTCCGGCTGCTGCGCCGCAATCGCGGCAATGACACCGGTCAGCACGTCGCCCAGTCCCGCCACCGCCATGCCCGGATTGCCGGCCGTGCACACCGCCACGGGCCCCGCCGGCGAGGCGACGAGGCTCGCCGCGCCCTTCAGCACGACGGTCGCTCCGTACCGGTCGCGAAGCGCGCGCACGCAGCCCAGGCGATCCGCCTGGACGCGCGCGGCGGTGTCGAGGCCGAGCAGGCGAGCGGCCTCGGCCGGATGGGGCGTCAGGACGGCCGGCGGCAGGGGCAGGGGCACCGCGCGTGTCGCGAGTTCGTTGAGGGCATCGGCATCGATGACCACGGCAGCCGGCCCCGCGAGGACCTCGGCGATCAGGGCTTGCGCCCACGGCGTGCGGCCAAGGCCCGGGCCGACCGCGACGATGTCCGCCGCGGCAAGCAGGGCGCGCACGTCGCCTGGGTCATCGAGGCCGTGGCAGATCAGTTCCGGCACGGCGCTGATGACGCCGATCGAACCCGGGTGTGCCGCGACCGTGACGAGACCGGCGCCGGCGCGCAGCGCCGCCAGCCCCGCGAGGCGGGCCGCACCGCCCATCCCCGCACCGCCGGCCACGATCAGGACCCGGCCGTGCGTGCCCTTGTGCGCCGCCCGCGACCGTCGCGGCAGCGCCTGGCGGAGATCGTCATCGTGCAGACCGACGAGCACCGGCGCGGTGTCGGCGAACGCCCGATCCGCGACGCCGAGGCCGGCAATCCAGACGTTTCCGGCCCGCTCAGGTCCGTGGTCAAGGTAGAGCCCGGGTTTGGCGGCCACGAAGGTGATGGTGTCGGCGGCGCTGATCACGGCGCCGTGGACGGCGCCCGAGTCGGCATCGAGCCCCGAGGGCACGTCGAGCGCGAAGACCGGCCGGCCGCTGCTGTTCACGGCGCCGATCAGCGCCGGCCACGGTGCCTCGAGCGCGCGATCGAGGCCGCTGCCAAAGAGCGCATCGACGATGACGTCCGCCGCCTCGAGCAGGCCGTCGTTGCAGGCGAGCGGAACGACACCGGCGGCCTGCGCTGCGCGCCGCGCATCGGCGCTCGCCGGCGGCAGCGGTGCCGTCACGGTGACGTCGAGACCCGCGGCCGCGGCCAGCCGCGCAAGAACGTAGCCGTCACCGCCGTTATTGCCGGGGCCGCACAGGACGAGCAACCGCCTGGCCGCCGGATGCACCGCGCGTAACCGGCTCAGAGCCGCCTCGCCGGCGCGCTCCATCAGCGTGTAAAGCTCCACACCCGCCGCCTCGACGGCCGCCCGCTCGGCGGCGCGGACCGCGGCGACGCTGTAGACGGGCCGGGCGGCAGTCGGGTTCACGGACTCCATCGGCGGATTATCGCGCGATTGGCTGGCGCGTGCCGCCCGCGAACGCAACGGCACAGCCGCCTATACTCGGGCCCGTGCATTCCGACCATCCGCCACCGCTGCCCGCCCCCGGCCCACCGCCGGCCAACCCGACGGAACTCGCCGCCGCGATCAAGTCCGACGCGCTCGTGCTCGGCTTCTCGGCGGTCGGCATCGGTTCGATCGAACTGGCCGAGGACGAGACCCGGCTCGGTGCCTGGCTTGCCGCCGGCCGGCACGGCGAGATGCGCTACATGGCGCGCCACGGTGACAAGCGGTCCCGCCCGGCCGAACTCGTGCCGGGCACGCTGACGGTCGTCTCGGTACGGCTGAACTACTGGCCTCATTCGGCGCGCGACGCCGAGGCGGTGCTCGCCGACCCGGAGCTCGGCTACGTGTCGCGCTACGCGGTCGGCCGGGACTACCACAAGTTCATGCGGCCGCGGCTGGCGCAGCTCGCGCGCCGCGTTGCCCGCCGGATAGGACCGTTCGGCTTTCGTGCCTACGTCGATACGGGGCCGGTGCTGGAAAAGCCGCTGGCCCGCAATGCCGGGCTCGGCTGGATCGGCAAACACACCAACCTGATCGACGAGAAGGCCGGGTCCCTCTTCTTCCTCGGCGAGCTGTACACGGATCTCGCGTTGCCGACCGACATGCCGTCGACCGACCACTGCGGCAGCTGCACCGCCTGCCTCACGGCGTGTCCGACCGGGGCGATCACCGCGCCGTACCAGCTCGATGCCCGGCTTTGCATCTCCTACCTGACGATCGAACTCGAGGGTGCGATACCGGAGGAGCTGCGCCCGTTGCTTGGCAATCGCATCTACGGCTGCGACGACTGCCAGCTCGTCTGCCCGTGGAACAAGTTCGCCCGCCTCGCCCGGCAGGCCGGCTTCGAGCCGCGGCACGGACTGGATGCGCCGGCGCTGGCCGACCTGATGACCTGGAGCGAAGGCGAATTCGACGAGCGCCTCGCCAGCAGCGCGATCCGGCGCATCGGCTATGCCCGCTGGCAGCGCAACATTGCCGTGGCGCTCGGCAATTCGACGCCGACGGCGCCGGTGCTCGCGGCACTGACGCGGGCCGCCGACTCGCCCTCGGCCCTCGTGCGCGAACACGCCGGATGGGCACTCGCCCGCCACCGGCAGCGGCGCGCGGCCGCCGACGGGGTATCGGACTAGGCGCCCGGCGGCGGGTCGGGCTTGACCAGCACCGTATCGGTGAGACGGACCGCGCCGAGCTTCGCGGCGGCAAACACCGCGAAGCGTGCCGTGTCGGCTCGGGCCGGCGCGAGATCCACCGCCTGGCGGATCGAGACGTACTCCGGGGTGAGCCCCGCACGCTCGAGGATCTTCATGCCGAAATCCGTCAGGACCGCGTAATCGCGCTCGCCCTTCTGCAGCCGGCGACGGATGGCGCTCAGCATTTCGTAGAGCCGCGAGGCGATGTTCCGCTCGCGTACCGACAGCTGCCGGTTCATGGTGGACACGGCGAGCCCATCGTGTTCGCGGATGGTAGGCACGGCGACGAGGCGCGTCGGCAGCAGCAGATCGGTCAGGACACGACGCAGGATGACGTACTGCTGGTAGTCGCGCTCGCCGACGACCAGGACCTGCGGCTGCATCGCGCCGACGAGCTTCATTGTCACGGTGGCGATGCCCGGGAATAACCAGGGCCGGTTCGTGCCGCAGAGAATCGACGACAGGTCCGGCACGTCCACCCGCGTGCCGCCCTCGGTACCGCCCGGAAAGATGTCGAAGTCCGCCGGCGTGAACAGCAGGTGACCGCCGGCGGCGGCAATGGCCTCGGCATCCTTCTCGGTGGCCCGCGGATGCCGGTCGGCGCGCTCGTCGGGACCGAGCTGCAGCGGGTTGCGGTAGGCGCAGACGATGACCCGTTCGGCCTCCCGCCCGGCCGTCTTGACCAGCGCCAGATGACCGCGGTGGACGGCGCCCAGCGTGCTGATCAGGGCGACGGAATGGCCTTCCGCGCGCCACGCGGTGATCTGCTCGGTCACCTTGGTGAGGCGGCTGACCGTGGCGAACTGGCCCGACAGCATGGTTGACATATCGTCGGATTATTGCCGATCCGGCGGCAAACACCATAGCGCGCTGCCCGATCGCCCGTCGGCCGCGGGCGACCGAACGGGCCGCGTCAGCCCTCGAGGAACGGGTTGAAGTAGTGCCGGCCGCGCCGCGGCCGGGCAACCTCGGCCCGCAGCTGGTCGAAGTGAGACGGGTTGTTGATGAAGTCGATGTCCGCCACGTTGACGATCAGGAGCGGCGAACGGTCGTAGTGGTGGAAGAACTGGGCGTACGCGTCGGCCAGCTTCTGCAGGTAATCCCGCTCCATGGCCTGTTCGTAGCGGATGCCGCGCCTCGCGATCCGGTCCTGCAGCACGTCGACCGGTGCCTGCAGGTAGACCACCAGGTCCGCCCGTGGAGCATCCAGCGACAGGCGCTCATAGACCTGTTCGTAGAGGGAGTACTCCTCGTCGTCGAGGGTGACCCGCGCGAACAGGCGGTCCTTGTCGAGCAGGAAGTCGGCAATGCACAGCGGCCGGAACAGGCTGTGCTGGCGCAGCGCCTGCAGCTGGCGCGAGCGCTGGAAGAGGAAGTAGAGCTGGGCCGGCAGGGCCGCCGTCTTCGGCTGGCGGTAGAAGCGCTCGAGGAACGGGTTTTCCTCGGCGTGCTCCAGCACGAGCTCGCCGCCGTAGGCTTCGGCCAGGCGGCGGGCGAGGCTGGTTTTACCGACCCCGATCGGACCCTCGATGACCACGTACTGGTAAGGCAGTGGCGTGGTGGGCACGAGCGGATTGGCGTTTGGATTGGCGCTGGTCACTCGTTCTCGCGGGCTACGGGCGATACACCATTGCCATCGGCTGTTGCCGCCAGCGTCGCGACCCGGCCGCGCCCCGGCAGCCAGAGATCCGGTGCAATGTCGGACAGAGGATACAGGACGAAAGCCCGCTCGTGCAGGCGCGGGTGCGGCACGACGAGGGCATCGCTTTCAAGCGACGCCTGGCCGTACACGAGCAGGTCGAGATCGATGAGACGCGGACCGAACCGCACCTCGGGGGGAGTCTTGCCTAGCTGCCGCTCGAGATCACGCAGCGCCGCGAAGAGGTTGAGCATCGACAGCCGCGTCACCAGGGCCGCGACCGCGTTCACGAACGGCGGCTGGTCGGCGAAGCCCACCGGCGCCGAGTCATAGAGCCGCGAGCGGCCGACGAGCCGCGAGCCGGGAAGTCCCGCGAGCCGGTCGATCGCCTCGACCACCCGGCGGCCCGGGTGGTCGAGGTTGGACCCGACCCCGATGTAGGCCGGCTCCCAGACCGGGCGAGCCGCACCGGACTCCGGCCCGGCCGCCGTCTCAGTCACCGGTCGGCGGCGCGCCCGCCGGACGTCCGCCGCCACCGCGGCGCCGGCGACGACGCCGGCGCTTGACCGGATCACCGCCCGCCTCGCCACCCGCGCCGGCGGCAGCGCCGTCATCCGGGGCGGCCGCGATCCGCGCCGACCGTTCCTCCGGCGGCAGCGTCTGCACTTCGGTCCACCAGGCGGCCAGTTCCGGATCGGCAGCGCCCGCCTCGGCGCGCAGCACGAAGAAGTCGTAGGCGGCGCGAAAGCGCGGATGATTCAGGAGCAACAGCGCCTTGCGGCCGCCGCGCCGCTCGAATCGCTGCTGCAGACCGTACAGTTCACGCAGCGGCAGCGTTAAGCGCTTGGGCACCGCTACCCGGCGTACCTGCTCGATGACGACGCGGTTGAAGGAGTCCTCGAGGGCGTCGTTTTCGTTCAGGCCCTCGGCGACACGCTCCTCGATCAGGCGGACGATCGGGCCAAACAGCAGCACCGCGAAGAGGAACGTCGGCGTCACCGAGCGGCCGTCGGCGACGCGCTCGTCGGTATTCTTGAGGCCAAGATCGATCAGCGCACGCGCCGGACCGTCCGGCTCGAGCTCCAGCTCTTCGGCTACCGCGGGAAACAGGATCCGGAAGAGATCGAATTCCTGCAGGCTCTTGAAGGACGCGGCAGCGTGCCCGCCCAGGAACAGCTTCAGGGTCTCGTCGAACAGCCGCGCAGCCGGCACGCCGGCGAGCAGCGGCGCCAGCGTCGCCATCGGCCGGTAGGTATCCGGATGAACCGTGAAGCCGAGCTTGGCCGCGAAGCGGGCCGCGCGCAGCAGGCGCACCGGGTCCTCGCGGTAGCGCGTCTCCGGGTCACCGATCAGGCGCAGTTCCCGGCGCTGGACGTCGGCAACGCCGCCGCAATAGTCCCAGATCGAGAAGTCGGCAATGTTGTAGTAGAGCGCGTTGGCCGCGAAATCGCGCCGCCAGACGTCCTCGTCGATGGTCCCGTACAGGTTGTCGCGGAGAATCCGTCCGCTCTCGTCACTTGCGCGGTGATCCTCGTCCTCGCGATGATCCTCGTCATCGACTTCGGGTGGGGCCGCGGCGGCGCGGAAGGTCGCGACCTCGATGATCTCGTCGCCGAAGACGACGTGCGCGAGGCGAAAGCGCCGGCCGATCAGCCGGCAATTGCGGAACAGGCGCCGGACGTCTTCCGGGCGCGCATCGGTCGCGACGTCGAAGTCCTTCGGCCGGATGCCGAGCAGAAGGTCGCGCACGCTGCCGCCGACGAGGAACGCCTGGTAGCCGGCGTCCTTCAGTCGATAGAGAACCTTGAGCGCCGCTCCGGAGATGTCGGCCCGGGAGATGGGATGGTCGGCCCGCGCGATGATGACGGGCTTGGCCGTTGGCAAGGTCAGGCCCGCGGGAGCGTTGGAAAGAGTGTCGTTCAAGAGTGACGGCCGCCGTGATTAGCTTGTGATGTGGGAATAACCTTCTATAATACCAAGGTCCTAGCCGTGAGACTTCATTCGAAGGCTCCCCCAGCGCTCCCATCGTCTAGAGGCCCAGGACACAGCCCTCTCAAGGCTGGTACGAGGGTTCGAATCCCTCTGGGAGCGCCATCTTTTCAATGAGTTAGCCCTGCACCAGGGGGCAGGATTCCCACTGCTGCCTGAATATCCGTGAGCGATTCGACCCTCACCTTTGTGCCGCAGACGTTGACATGGACGCCTGCCCGACCGACCGCCTGCCGTCGAGGCGTGCCATTTCGTCGGGACTGCAAACGCCGCGCTCCAGGGCCAAACCCGGCGATTCGCAGCCTGTGTAACAATCCGTCGATACGAAATTATCTATAAATCATGGCTCCCGGTGGCGTCCGCGCCTCTTGGCGCCCCGACAGCCGGGTTCTAATTAAATCTGCCGTATCCGCCACAGGTGGGCTGTGAGCAAAAGACCCTGGACCTTGGTCGCCGTTGCCGTCGCGGTGATTATTGGAATCGCGGCCTATGGCCTTTCACCACTTTGGGCATTCGCTAATCTAAGGGAAGCCGCGAGAAGCGGGGATCGAGACCGCCTAGAACAGGCAGTCGACTTTGCCGCGGTACGTGAGAGTTTCAAGTCGCAGATCTCCGCCGACCTCATGCAATCCATAAGCGCCGACCCCAAGTTGCGCGACAACTCTTTTGCCGCCGCAAGCGCGTTGTTGGTCCCGGCAATCACGGATCGCATGATCGACAGCTACGTGACGCCCGATGGCATTGCGCTGATGTTGAGTCAGGGCAAGGTATCTAAGCCGGAAGCGGATTCTGGCAACGAATCCGGCGTTGTATCGAACTCGTCAGCGGTCGAAATCGAGCAGTCGTACAGAACCATCGATCGTTTCCGCATCGCAATGCGACGCAGTGACATCCCCGATCAAACGCTTGCGCTGACGATTGAGCGACGAGGTTTGTTCAGTTGGAAGCTTATCCGTATAGAACTTCCGCAATCAGTCTTCACTCCCGTACCGGCTAAGAGAAAAGCCACTCGGCGGTAGTTGCGCCCGACTTCGGCGCGCCACAACGAACTGCCCTGATCCTTTTAGCCCGACGGCTCTAGACGGGAACCGGGACGAGGATTCTCAGCCGCCTGGAAGCTCCGTTGATTCAATGATCTAGTTATTTGCCTGCGCCCGCGCCGACGACCCTCTAGGGTTCGCGGCGCCCAGCGGCGCACGCGTCGGGAGGCCGATCAATCCAAACGACCCGACCCCGAAAAGAATGGCGGCAGCCGAGGTCCGCGCCATACCCAACGACGCGGAACAATGTCATTCCGTGCGGGCCATGTCACCCCGGCAAACATAATCACACCACGTGCGCCGAAAAAAATCAGGGCAATCCGTAGTTGAGCGCGGGGCTGCGTCGGTTAGCATGATCGTGCTTTCAGGAAGGCAGTCTACAGCTTGCGCGCGACGCGCTTCCCGCCGGCACCCGTCCGGATCAGGCGCAAACGATGCTCAATCCTCAAGACACGATGAACCGCTCGACGTGGTCGCTGGCCGAGTCCCACGACTGGCTGCGTTCGCTCGAGGGCTTCACGGACGCCGGCGAGGTAGCGGCCTACGGCCGGCTCGCGCCCCGCGTCCGCGGCCTGCCCATCCTCGAACTCGGGGTCGGTGCGGGACGCGCCGTTCCGCTGCTGCGAAACCTCAGCACCGACTACGTGGGCATCGACTACCTGGCACCGATGGTCGAATCGACGCGGCAACGCTATCCGGATGCCGACATCCGCCTCGGCGATGCGCGCGATCTCTCGGCGTTCGCAGCGGACCGTTTCGGCCTTGTCGTCTTCAGCTTCATGGGGATCGATGCCGTTGACCGCGAGGGCCGCGCACGGATCCTCTCGGAGGCGCACCGGGTGCTGCGCCCGGGCGGCCACTTCTGGTTCTCGACGCTCAACCTCAGCGGCCCGCATGCCCGTGAGAGACCGTGGAACTACGCCCTACCGGGGCCGGCGCAGAACCGCTTTGCCATCGAGACCCTGCGCTGGCTCTGGCGCTACCCGCGCCGCTACCTCGCCTATGCCCGCAACCGACGGCGTCGGGTCCGCGGCGAGGGCTGGGAAGTCGCGCCGTTCTCCGCCCACGACTTCGCGCTCCTGGTCCATTACACGACGCTCGGGAGGCAGGTCCTCGACCTCTTGGCAGCCGGATTCGAACCCGCCCCGCTGCTGCTCGAAAACGCCCACGGCGAGACCGTCCACCCGACCGATGACCTCGGCCAGGTGGAGGCCTTCAACGTGATCGCCCGAAAGCCCGAAGCCCAGCCTTCCTCCTCCGCGCGAGGGGCAGCCGCCGCTACTTGAGCAGTGCCTCGATCGCGCGCGTGAACTCCGGCGAGTCCGGGGTTACCGTGCTGTCGAAGTACTTGGCTACCGTCCCGTCGGGCTTGACCAGGTACTTGTTGAAATTCCACTTCGGTGCCTGCGTCTGCCGGCCGAGCTCGCGGAACACCGGATTCGCGTCCGCGCCCTTCACGGCACTGGCGGCCAGCATCGTGAACTTGACGCCGTAGTTGCCGTAGCAGACTTCAGCCGTCTCGGCGGCGTCGTCGGCCTCCTGATGGAAGTCATTCGACGGGAAGCCGACGACGACCAGTCCGCGCGGGGCGTATTTCTCGTGTACGGCTTCCAGCGCCTTGAACTGCGGCGTGTAACCACAGTGACTGGCGGTGTTGACGATCAGCAGGGGCTTGCCCGCATAGGCCTTGCACAGGTTGACCTTCTCGCTCGAGCGAAGACGCGCGAAGTCGTGATCGAGAAACGCCGGGCAGTCGCCTGCCAGCGCGCCCGAGGCGTAGCAGATGCCGAGTGCGAGGGCGGCGACCGACGGGCGCAGACGAAACAGCTTTTGCATGACGAGTCTCCGGTCAGTTAGGGAGCCGATGGGGAGTTGACGGGAATTCGACGGCTCACGGGGGCACCCGCTCGCCGTCCCAGGCGTACACGCCGCCGCTGTGCCGGGGCCCGAGGCCGTCGAGCACGCGCAGCAGGTGTGCCGCCGATTGCGCGGGACTGAAAAGCTGCGCGGCCGGCACGCCGGCCTGGAACGGCCGGGACAGCGCCGAGTCGACGGTGCCCGGATGCAGGCCGACGCAGATCGCCCCGGGCGCGCGGCGGGCAAGCTCGATGGCGAAATTCTTCAGCAGCATGTTGAGCGCGGCCTTGGAGGCACGATAGGCGTACCAGCCGCCGCGCCGGTTGTCCTCGATGCTGCCGACCCGCGCCGAGAGGGCCGCGAACACACTGCGACCCGCGCGCGGCAGGAGCGGCAGAAAGGCGCGAGCGACGAGCGCCGGGCCCGTGGCATTGACCGCGAAGGCACGGGCCATCGAGGCCGCACGGATCGCCGACCAGTGTTTCTCGGGATCGATCGATTGATCGTGCAACAACCCCGTAGCGCAGATGACGAGGCGCACGGTTCCGACCGGGGCGGCGAGAGCCGCCGCAGCCTCGATGCTCGCCTCGTCTTCGAGGTCGAGGTAGCCGGCGGCGGCCAGCCCCTCCGGCAGGTCGGCCGGTCGGCGGGCAAACGCCACGACCCGCGGGTAGCGCGGGTCGTCGAGAAGCCCGCGCAGCAGCGCCGCCCCGATCGCGCCGCCGGCGCCGATGACGACGGCGACGCCACCGTCGGCCGCGGGTGCCTCAGGCGACACTGGCGGCCGCAAGAGACAGTGCCGCCACCAGCGTCAGCGCGTAGCGCAGCGGCGCAAGCCACGCCGGCGGGTGCGCTTTCGACGGCAGGCGGGTCTCGACCGCCAGGCAGAGCACGAGCAACGCCGCCTGCAGGCGAAGTGCCGTCCACACCGGAGTCTGCAGTGCCAGCCAGCCGCCCAGGCCCGGGATGACGCTGAAACCGTAGCGCAGCCACGCCTCGCCCCCCCGGGCATCGTCACGAACGGCATAGGCCCATTGCAGCGCACCGACAAAGGAACAGATCACGGCGGCATATTGCGCCAGCGTTGCGATGAAGTACGCGTAGCCGTGCTCCGGCCGGAACGCGGCGAAGAGCGCGAGGAGGACGAAGGGCAGCAACCCGCCGAAGCCGAGGACGAGCACGGCCGCCGGCGCGGTGCGAAGCGCGGCCAGCGACCGGCTCACGATCGGCCACCGTCGCAGGTTCGGCGTATGGCGGCGCAAGCGGACGGACGGACGCGACAGGCCATCAGTGGACTACTCGTTGCAGGGCGGGATGAGCGCAACGCTACCACTGCCGGTGACGGGGCACACGTCGTGGTGCGAAAATCTCCGCGTCCAGTGCAAAAACCCGCACGCAACCGGAGAGTGGAGCCGGGCGAGCGATCCTTCGGCCCGCACGCAAACAGGGGAGTTCCTGCGGATGTCGACGACGACCGATGTCGACGCGATCGTGGCCGGACTACTCGACTGCACGCTGCCGCGCGAGCAGTGGACCCACGAAGCCCATCTCAAGGCGGGTCTGTGGCATGCGCTGCGCCATTCCCCGCCAGAGGCCCTGGCCCTGCTGCGGTCGCGGATCGGGGCCTATAACGTCGCATCGGGCGTTGCGAACACGCCGACGTCGGGATACCACGAGACGATCACCCGTTTCTACGTCCACGTCATCGACGACTTCGTGCAGCACGCCGACCGCCGCCGGCCCGTCGACGAACTGGCAAAGACGATGATCGACCGACTGGGCGCCCGCGATCTGCCGTTTCGCTACTACAGCCGGGAGCGCCTGCTGTCGCCGGCGGCGCGGCTCGGCTGGCTTGAACCCGACCTTGCCGCCCTGCCCTGAGGCGCAGGCCGGACCGTCGACGGTACTGGACCGTCTCGACAGACGTTCACGATGCTGTCGCCGATATCTTGTTATAACGTCGGCGCGGACCCGACGACGGCCGCCAGCACGGTTCGTGATCTTTCGTTAGGAGCGCCGATGAGCATCTTCAGCAACATCCTGTCCAAACTGGGATTCGGTTCGGCACACGCCGCGACGCCGGCCGCCGCCGCACCCGCAGCGGCACCGGTTGCGGAGCCCGCGGCCCCCGCCGCGGCGCCAGCCCCTGCCGCACCGGCGGCCATCAGCGTCGTGGACGTCGTCGGCCAGCTGGAGGCGCTCGCGGCCAAGAACGCCGAGAAGCTCAACTGGCGGACGTCGATTGTCGATCTGATGAAACTGCTGGGCCTCGACAGCAGCTTCGCCGCACGCAAGGAACTCGCCACCGAGCTCGCCTGTCCTGCCGAGAAAATGGCGGACTCGGCGCAGATGAACATGTGGCTGCACCAGACCGTGCTGCAGAAGCTTGCCGCCAACGGCGGCAACATCCCGGCCGACCTGCTGCACTGAGCAGAAGACGGACCGGCGGGCGCCACAACGCCTGCCGGCCCGGTCAGTCCGGCCTGCGCGTCGCGGCGATGCACTCCATCTCGACGCGCGCCCCCAGCGCAAGACCCGTGGCCCCGAAGGCCGAGCGCGCCGGGAAATGATGCGGGAAGTAGCCGCGATACACCTCGTTGAAGGCCGGCCACTCGGCCATGTCGGCGAGCATCACCGTGCACTTGACGAGATCGTCGAGGCCAAGCCCGGCGTCGGCGAGCGTCGCCTTGATGTTGTCCATCATCTGCGCCGTCTCGGCCTTGAGCCCGCCCGGCACGAGACTGAGGGTCCCCGGCCGGACGCCGATCTGGCCCGACAGGAACAGCAGGTCGCCGACGCGCACCGCCTCGGAAAACGGCAGCGAGCCCGCCGCGCGTGGCGAGTTCAGGTACTGCGGCGGGGCCGCGGGCAGCGGACAGGAAGCCAGCAGGGCGACGAGGAAAAAGCCGGCGTGGCGCTGGGTCATGGGTACTCCGGGATGCGGCGCGCGGCGGGTGTCCCGTGACGAGGCCGCGCAGTGCGTAGGGTCTGCGTCCGATCCGCGGCCACTATAGCGGCGCGGAACCCGGACCGCAGCCGGCGGGCGCCGGCCCCGACTCAGCGCGGCAGGCGCCGCCGATTGACGCCGAGCAATGCCGTGACGCCGGCGAGCAGCAGCCACTGGGCGGTGCCGAGCCGGGCGCGAGCCGAGGTCGCGAGCACCGAGGGGTCCACGCGAGGCGCGTCCGGGGCCGCGAGCGCGCGGGCCGCGGGGATGGCCTGCAGCAGCGGCTTGCGTGCGATGAGCCCCGGGCGCGACGCACGGCCGTCGAGGATCGCCGCGGGGTCGAAGCCGGCCGTGGCGCCGACCAGCGGCACGAGCCCGACGACGAAGATCAGTCCGATTACTGCCACCCGCTTCATCCGTTCGGTACCCCGTGTCTGTGTCAGCGCGTCTGTGCGTTGATGCAATGCAGCATGCAAGTCGCGTGCCGGACCGGTCGTGTCGTTAGCGATCAGTGACTTGGCGCCAGTCCTTCGCGGCCCGCACGCACCGGTGTAAGGCGCACCGACAGCGCCGCGCGGCGACGCGGTGCGCCGTCCCTACCAGCCGGCCTCTTGCGGCAGGCCGTCGTCGATGTCGTAGTAGTCGGACTTGTCGGCCACGAAGATGTGGCGGATCACCCGCAACCCGGTCGGCACGTCGAGCGTTCCGGCCATGATGCTCGTGGTGTGGGCCTCGGGCGTCGTCGGCCGCCAGAAAAGGTTCGAGCCGCAGGTCGAGCAGAAGCCCCGCTCGGCCGCTGCCGAGGACGCGTACCAGGTCAGGCTGACGTCGCAGATGAAGTGGAGGTCGGCCGTCGAGGCGGCCGCCGCCGCCACGAAGTGGCCGCTCGTCCGCCGGCACTGCGAACAGTGGCAGGCGATCACGTCGCGCAGCGGACCCCGAACTTCGTAGCGCACGCCACCACACAGGCAACCGCCCTGATGGTGCCCCACCGCACCGTGCCCGGTCGTTGTCATCGCGCTCCCCTACGTGGCCGCCAGCGCGCGAGGCTGTCCACGGCCCACCCTTTTCGCAATCCGCGCGCTTCACAGTACCATAGCGTGCACCGCGGCCAAACGGTCGTCGCCATGACAAGGACACCACCGACGTGACCAGCGGCAAACCGCGCACGGGTTCCTCCGGCAAACCCCGAACCAGCACCGAGCCGCTGTACCTTTTGCTGCGCGAGGGTCGCGTGGAGGAGTTCAACCGGCGGCGCGCGGCCGGCGAGTCGGTCGACCTCACCGGCTGCAACCTGCGCGGGCTGGATCTGAAGGAACTGGACCCGTCGGCGCTCGACCTCAGCAACTGCTACCTGCGCCAGGCGGACCTGCGCGGCCTCGACCTTCGCAGCTGCCGCCTAGACGGCGCGAGCCTGCACGCCGCGCATGTCTCCGGCGTCTACTTCCCTGCCCACTTCGCGCCGGCGGAGATCGAACTGTCGGTCCGCCTCGGCACGCGCCTGCGGCCGTCGCCGGAACCGGTCCGCTAGCAAGGCCATGACAGCGCCTGCCCGCAAGATCTGGTGGCCGCGCGCACTTTACGAAACGCGACCGGCCGCGTGCCTGTCGCTCGGTGCGCTGCTCGGCGCGATGGCGCTCGCGATCGCGCTCTACGCGGGTTACTGGCCGGACTATGCGGTCGGCATCCTCACCGTCGGCATCGTCCTCGCCGTCTATGGCGGGATCACCCGTCAGCTGCGGGGCGAGCACCGCCGGCAGCACCCGCCCACGGACACTAGCCGGCGCTAGCCGGCGCTAGCGGGCCCGGCGCCGACCGGGCGGGCCATGATCAGGTCGCGCTGCGCGTCGGCGCCCACCATGAAGACGTGCGAGCCGGCGGGCCGGAAGCCCCACTTCTCGTAGAACCGCCGGGCACGGGCGTTGTGCTCGAACACGCCGAGCCACAGCACGGCGGCGCCGGACTCGCCGGCGCGGCGGAGCGCTTCCTCCATCAGCCGGGCCGCCACGCCCCGACCGTGGTGCGTGTCATCGACGTAGAACCGGCCGAGCTCGATGGCACCGTCCGCGGGAACGCACGGCGGCGGCGAACCTCGGCGTATCTGCACGAAGCCTGCGATCGCCTCGCCGCTCACGGCGAGCACGGTGATCACGTCGGGGTCGGCAATCTCGGCGCCCTGCTGCCGGACGCCGTAGGTCTCGGCCAGGAAAGCCGCCAGGTCCGCCGGCGGCGTCAGCTCCGCGAACGTCGCGGCGAAGGTCCGCGCGGCAAGCGCCGCAAGCGGCGCGGCGTCCCCCGGCACCGCCTCGCGCAACCGGATCGGTGGCTCGGCCGCGCTCATGCCGCCCTGCCGCGGGCCGCCGACCCGGCAATCGGCGCTCGAGTCCGCCACAATACCGGCTGCCTCGCCGCGGATCTCCGTCCATGCTGTTTGGGATCAAGCATCTGCTGCACGTCCTGGCCATGCCGCCCATGAGCCTGCTGCTCGTGGCCGTCGCCGGACTTTACCTCAGAGCGC
Organism: uncultured Pseudomonadota bacterium; assembly: GCA_903839465.1. GTDB lineage: Bacteria > Pseudomonadota > Gammaproteobacteria > Steroidobacterales > Steroidobacteraceae > CAIKMS01. The sequence continues at coordinate 43,034 of CAIMCI010000364.1, read as the reverse complement.
GCCGTCCGCGACTCGGCGGTGCCCTGCTGGCGGCGAGCCTTGCGCTGCTCGCCCTGCTGTCCATGCCGGTCGTCGGCGTGAGTCTCGCGCACCTCGCGCAAACGGAACCGGCGCTCGATCTCGACCACCCGCCGGCCGCCGACGCGGTCGCCGTGCTCGGCGGCGGCAAGAACAGCCACGCCGCCGAGTACGGCGGCACGGCAGCGCCCCTGTCGCTCACGCTCGCGCGGCTCGTCTACGGGGCGCACGTCGCCAAGCGGCTGCACCTGCCGATCCTCGTCACCGGATTCGGCGACGAAGCGGCCGGGATGGCGAATACCCTCCGGCGCGATCTGGGCACCGAGGCGCGGTGGGTGGAAGATGCGTCGACCGATACGTACGACAATGCCCGGCACTCGGCGGCGCTCCTTCGGACCGCGGGCCTGACGCGGGTCATCGTCGTCACCGACGCCGACCATGCGCCGCGCGCGACCGCGGAGTTCCGTGCGGCGGGCCTGACCGCGTATGCCGGCCCGACCCAGTTCGCGCCGCGCCTCGCCGACGTCCTGGCCGGACCGGAGCATGGCCTGTTGCCGACGATCGACGGGCTTACCTACTCGGAGGCCGCGCTGCGCGAACTGCTCGGGCGGTTCGTCCGGCCGGCCATGGCCGGCGTGCATCGGCGCCTGGACCCGGGCCGGCCGGAGCGCTGAGGATGACGGCACCCGGTTCGGCAGCCCGGCCTGTCGCCGATGCGAGACGGTCACTGGCTTCACCGGGCGCCTTCCGCTAGGGTTTCGATCCATGGCAGACGCCGACCAAAGACTGCAGCTCCTGCTCGATAAGTGGCTGGCCAGCCTCGAGGCCCATCGCCGTTACGCGGCGCTGACCGACGAGGCTTACTGGCAGGTGCAACCGTGGTCGCCGCACGAACGACCGAGCCTCTGGATCATCGACCTGGCCCAGACCCGGACCCGAGAACTGGCCGCCGAGGCGGCACGTCGCCGCGATGCCGGAGATTCGTCGTTCGCCGAGGCGATGGAAGCGATGCTGTTCCTGGCCAATCTCGTCGGCGTCGAACACATTTCGCGCTTCATTCCGCTCGCCGATCCCGCCAGCGAGCGCGTGCCCGCGGCTGACACCCCGGCGCCTGGCCCGGCCGCGACGACGCGCCCGCCGGGCCGGGGCCGAGCGGTGGTCTCGCTGCTCGACAAGGACGACACCGGTTCGATCCCGGTCGACAAGACCCGGGTGATGGCAAGGCCCACCGCGGCCGACACGCGCGAGATGCCGAAACTGCGCGCCCCACCGTCGGTGGCCGATACGCGTGAGATGCCTGCGCTGCGCACAGCGCGCGGCGGGCCGGGCGATACGGCGGAGAAACCTCTCCTCGAGACGCGGCCGGCCGGCGATCCGGTAGCCGTCGTCATCGCCGACGCCATCCGCCTGCGCAAGTGGGGCCGCGAATGGCACGAACTCGCTCTGACCATCGCGCGGATGGCAGGCAGGCCCTCCACCGAGGAAGTGCGCCGGATCCTGCGTACGCACAAGGCGGAGATCGAGGCCGGCGCGCCGCGCCCGTCCGCACCCGCGGCGGACTGAGCAGCCGGGAACCTTCCGCGCGCCGGGCCCATCCACTATGCTCGGCGGCGCCAGGCGCCGTCGACCGCACGCTGCCTTGAGGAACAGATGACCGCAACGCCGTCCAGCAACCACCGTCCTCTGGCTCTCGCACGCCTCGTGCAGTACGTCCTCGCGCTCGCCGCAGGCCTGCTCGGGATCGTCCTGTGGGCACACGGCGGGGAGACACTCAGTCCCGGCGAGCAGGCGGTGCGGTATCGCCACGCGCTCTACACCGCCATCGCCTGGAACGTCGGCCAGATGCGCGTCATGCTCGACGGCAGCCACGATTTCGATCAGGCGCGCTTTGCGGCAGCCGCAGGCCACGTCGCCGCCCTGAGCCCGCTGCTGACCGACGCGTTCCCGACCGACAGCAACCTGCCGCCGAAGTCCGCCGCCAGGGCGGAGGTGTGGCGCGACTGGCCGGACTTCGAGCGCCGCCTGGCGAAGCTGACGGCGGCCGGCGAATCGCTTGCCGCTGCCGCGGCGGGCAGCGACCGCGAGCGTGTGCGCAGCGCCTTCGCCGACCTCACCGCCAACTGCAAGAGCTGCCACGAGCGCTACAAGCAGGATGACTGAAGACTGGCTTGCGATTCCCCCGGAACGCTGAGGTCCCGCCATGACGCCCGGCAGGTTCCTCGTCGTGCTGCTGCTCGCGCTGCTCGGCGCGACCGGCGCCTTCTGGCTGTCGCTGCAACGGCACCTGCCGCGCGATGCGAGCTTCGGGCCGAGCGCACTGCCGGGTCTGGCCGGAGAATTGCCGCAGGTCGACCACCTGTCGATCACGGCTGCCGACGGCCGGCACGTGACGATCGAGCGCCGCGGTGAATCCTTCGGCATCGCCGAATTCGACGGCTATCCGGCCGATCGGCAGCGTGTGCAGAAGCTCTTGGCCGCGCTGGCCGACCTGCATCTGGCATCACGGGACGTCGGACACCTCGTCAACCAGGACGGCGCGATGACGGTAGCGCTGAGCGGCAGGCTGGCGCCACGGCAGATCAGGATCGGGCCCGCGGCGGGCCCCGAGACCGCGTACGTGCGGATCGATGCGGCCGATGCGATCGGCATCGCCGGGCCCGCGCCGCCAGTCGACGCCGATGCCGGCCACTGGCTGGCGAGTCCGCTCGTCGATATCGCCGACGGCGCCGTCAGGCGCCTCGTGTACGCGGCCGACACCGCGCCCCTTGACGTTGCCCGTCCGGCGCCGGGCGCCCCGTTCGCGTGGGCCGGCGCCCGTACCGGCACACCGACCGCCGAGGCACTGGCCACGGCGCCGGCGACGCTCGTCGTCGCCCTGCCGGTGCTCGGCGCTCGTGCGCTCAACCGTAGCGAACCGTTCATCGCGCAGACCGTGGTCGAGACTTTCGATGGCCTGCGGATCGAATTCGCCGGTCGCGCCGATCCGGGCCGCCACTGGCTGCGATATCGGGCGGGCACGGTGCCGGCGCCGGGCGCGGCTGCCGACGAGATCGAGCACGCGCGCCGGCTCGCCGCTAGACTCCAGGTTCTTGGCCAGGCGTTCGAGGTCGACATACCGGCGGCGCGTTACGCCATCCTGTTCCCGGCGGCGGACTGACGATGACGGTCACCCCTACGGCGGCTCGCGGCGCGGGCGGCATCCTGCGGCGGCTCGGCGCCGGCTGCTATGACGGCCTGCTGCTCGGCGGCCTCCTGATGGTGTCGGTGGGCCTCGCGACCTACCTGACGCGTCCCGCCGCTGGCGGAGCGACTCTTGAAGCCTTTCCGCATCGACTGCTCTACCAGGGCGTAGCCCTCGCCGTCATCGCCGCCTACTGCGGCGTGTCCTGGACGCGGCGCGGTGAGACGCTGGGCATGAAGGCGTGGCGCCTGCGGCTGCTGACCGACCAGGGCACGCTGCCGACCTGGCGTCACGTCCTCGTGCGCCTGGCGGTCGCGCTGCCGCTGTGGTTGACGCCGTTGGCAGGACTGCTGCTGTTCATGCATCACTCCGTGTCGGGATGGCTTGCGCTGGCAGCGGCACTGCCGCTCGGCATCAGCCTCGCCGCCGCCTGGCCGCACGGCACCAGCCTGCACGACCGGGCCTCGGCCACGCGGGTCGTCGTGATTCCGCGGTCCTGACGCGGGCAGCCTCCGGGCCACCCCTAGCGCGTCCGCCAGATCCCGACCACGGCCACGAGGCCAAGCAGTGCCGTAGGCCCGACGCCGACCAGGCGCGGATCGAGACCGTAGACCTCGCCACTGTTGCCGAGAACGCGACTCAGCAGCAGAAAGCCGACACCGATCGCGACACCCAGCATCAGTCGCGCACCGGTCCCCGCCGAGCGCAGCGAGCCGAACACGAACGGCACGGCGAGCACGCACACCAGGATCACGGAGGCGATGCGCGCCAGCCGCGACCATAGCGCCACTTCGTAGGCGCGGGTCTCAAGCGCGTTGGCGCGCAGGTGCTTCAGGTAGCGCAGGAGGCCGCGCACCGGCAGGCTCGAGGGTTCGACGACCGCAACGCCGAGGAACTGCGGACTGATGTCACTGTCCACCTCGAGCTCAGCCGCATGCTCGGCCGACACGCGGCCGTCCGGGCCCAAGAGCGAACGCAGCACGTTGTCCAACCGCCAGTGCCGGGGTGAGACGAGCGTCGCCCGATCGGCGTGGCCGAAGCTCTCCAGGTGCTGGCGGCCGTCCGGGTCTGTGCGCAGCGTATAGATATAGAGGCCACCGAACATGTTGTCGGCGGATTGTTCCGCCGCGCTGACGATGCGGTTGCCCTCCTTGACCCACGCTCCGTCCCCGGCAGCGAGCGCGTTGCCGCCGCTTTTCGCGAGTGCCTTTATCTCGCGGGCATACTGTTCGAGCGGCGGGGCGACGCGTTCGCCGACCAGCCACATCAGGCCGGCCAGCACGACACCGGCCAGGGCCGCGGCACGCGCAATGCGCCACACCGACACCCCGGCGGCGCGGATCACGATCAGCTCACTGCCCCGTGCCAGCTGGCCCAGACCCAGCAGCGCGCCCAGCAGTGCCGCCACGGGCAGCATCTGGAATGCCTGCGCAGGCAGCAGGAGCACCGTCACCAGCAGTGCGTCCACCAGGTCATAGCTGCCCGTACCGACGTCTTCCTGCTGGCTGATGAAGACGAACAGTGCCGAGAGCGTCATCAGGACGGCCGCGGCGAGGGTCGTGTACCAGAGCACGGTGCGCAGGAGGTAACGGTCGAGCCGGTTCACGGCGACCCCGCCACGGCGAGCGGGCGCCCGGGCCAGGCGCTCATCGGCGCAGCAACCGGAACGCCGCCGGGTACGCCTGGCGGAGCAGCAGCAGCAGCGCAAAGATGAACAGCCCGACGTGTGGCCACCACAGGCCGGGCATGGGGGCAAGGCTGCCCTTCTCCAGCCAGCTGCGCGCCGCGGTGAGCAGGTTTACGTAGATGAAGTACACGAGTATCGCGTAGCCGATGCGCGCGTAGCGACCCTCCCGCGGGCTGAGCTCGGCGAGCGGCACCGCCAGCAGGGCCAGCAGCAACGCCATGAGCGGCATCGACAGTCGCCACTGCAGTTCGGCGATCTCGCCGACGCTCCGCGATGCCGCGAGCAGCGCCGACGGCATCGTCTCGACCCGCGCGGGTCCGGCTGCGGGATCGCCGAGGCGGATCGGGATGCCATGCTCGCGGAATTCCATGCGGCGCAGCCGGGCGAGGCCCGGCGTGCCCTCGTAGCGCTCGCCGTCATAGAGGGTGATCACCTGCAGCAGCCCGCCTTCCTCCGAGCGGTGGCTCGCCCGCGCGGCCAGGGCGATCTCCAGATGCCCCTGCACCCGTCGCTCGATGAACACCTTGTAGAGGTCGCCGTCCGGCCCGACCGACTCGGCGTAGAAGACGCCGGTACCGCCGGCAAAGGAGTGAAAGCGGCCCGGAACCAGTGCCCCGAACTGGGCCGCGCGCAGAGAGTCGCGCCGGATCTGCTGCGCCTCGCCGAAGGCGCGCGGCGCCAGCACCAGCGTCAGCCAGGCGAGAACCAGCATGACGGCGGTCGCCAGCAGGAGGACCGGCTTCAGCAGCTGCAGCGGACCGATGCCGCAGGCCCGGATCGCCGCCATCTCGCTCTCGTGGTACAGCCGCCCGAGCGCCAGCATGATGCCGAGCAGCAGCCCGACCGGCAGCACCACCGAGAGGTTCTGAATCGAGGTCAGGACGATCAGCTGGCCGACCACCCCGTGCGGGTAGCGGTACTCGGCCGCCTGGCCGAGCACCTGCGCCACCTGGTTGCCGACCAGAATGACCAGAAGTACCACGGTCACCGCTGCCCAGCTGGTCGCAACCTCGCGCAGAATGTAGCGATCAAGCCGTCCCACCACACCCCCGGTTGGCCGGTTTCGACCGGCCAGGACTCGGCCCGCGGGGCCGTGCTCTTGCTACACTCCGGACACAGGTCCCGGGCCGCCGTGCACGGGACACACCCCGGGTCCCAACCCGGCTAAGTTAAACCCAAAGCGGGTGGCGTAGAAGGGTCGCAACGCGAACCGCGGCCGGCCCGCCCGTCGGAGAGCCTGATGCAGTTCAACGCGAGTCTGTCCACCGGCGTGCGCCGCAGCGCATGCGCAGTCATCGGCGTCCATGACGACGGTACGATCGGCGGCGCAAGCCGCGACGCCAGGGACGAGGCAGTCGTGGGCGGCCTGCACCGCGCCGGCGACTTCGCCGGGCGGCTCGGCGACAGCCTGCTGCTGCCGGAAGCCGCGGGCCGGCGGCTCCTCCTGATCGGCCTCGGCCCGAAGCGCACGTGGTCGCGACGCCATTACCGTCGCGCCCTGAAGGAAGCGGGCAGCGCGCTCGTGCGCTGTGGCGCGGACCACGCCGCGATCTTCTTCACTGCCGCCGATGTTCCGGACGTCGACGCCTACTACCGGGCGCGCTACGCGGCAGAACTCGCCGCGGCGTCGCTCTACCGGATTCCGGACTTCAAGACGGGGCGCAAGCCGCGCCCGAGCAAGCTCGCGCAGGTCACGGCGGTCATGGGCGAGCGCGCCGACCTCGCCGCCGCCCGTCGCGGCCTCGACCACGGCGCCGCCCTCGGCGTCGGCCAGCGCCTGTCGCGCGACCTCGCCAACCTGCCTGGCAACGTCTGCACCCCGACCTACCTCGGCAACGCAGCCAAGCGCCTTGCGCGCGGCCAGCGCCGGATCAAGGTGCGGGTCCTCGGTGCCGCCGAGATCAAGCGCCTGAAAATGGGATCGTTCCTGTCCGTTACCCGCGGCAGCGACGAACCGCCGCGCCTGATCGTGGCCGAGTACCGCGGCGCCACCGCCGCCAAGGCGCCGATCGTCCTGGTCGGCAAGGGCATCACGTTCGACACCGGCGGGATATCCCTGAAGGACCCTCCCGGCATGGACGAGATGAAATTCGACATGAGCGGCGCGGCGACAGTGCTCGGCACGCTGGCTGCGCTCGCCAGCGCGGCCGCACCGGTCAACGTCACGGTCGTCGTGCCGACCTGCGAGAACATGCCGAGCGGCCGGGCCACGAAACCGGGCGACATCGTCACCTCGATGTCCGGCCAGACCATCGAGGTGCTGAACACCGATGCCGAGGGCCGCCTGATCCTGTGCGACGCGCTCACCTACAGCCGCCGCTTCAAGCCCAGCGTCGTCGTCGACGTCGCCACGCTGACCGGCGCCTGCGTGATCGCGCTCGGCAGCCACTTCAGCGGCCTGATGAGCAATGACGACGACCTCGCCGAAGCACTGACCGAGGCCGGCAAGCGCACCGGCGACCCCTGCTGGCGCCTGCCGCTGACCGAGGATTACAGCGAGCAGCTGCGCTCGAACTTCGCGGACCTGGCCAATATCGGCGGCCGCGAGGCCGGCGCCATCACGGCCGGGGCGTTTCTCGCCAAGTTCGCCGACGGACTGCGCTGGGCGCATCTGGACATCGCGGGCACCGCCTACATGACCGGCGCGGCCAAGGGCAGCACCGGGCGACCGGTGTCGATGCTGCTCGACTTCTGCCTCAATCACGGCCGATGACCGATCCGGAGCCGACAACGCGCGTCGATTTCTATGTACTCGAATCCAGCGAGGCGCGGGCGCGCCTCTACTACGCGTGCCGGCTGGTTGAAAAAGCCTACCTTGCCGACCAGACGGTCTACGTAAACGTCGCGACCGACGCCGAGGCCGTGGCTCTGGACGAGTACCTGTGGACCTTCGGCGAAGGCAGCTTCGTACCGCATGCCCGCGCCGGCGCGGGCAAGGCGCCCGTAACGATCGGCACCGGCACGCCCGGCGAAGGTGCCGCGCGCGTTCTGGTCAATCTGGCACCCGATGCACCGGCTTTCTTCGCGGCCTTCGAACGCGTCGCCGAGTTCGTCGATGCCGACGCCGCGCGCCGTGAACAGGGCCGCCGCCGGTTCGCGTTCTACAGGGAGAAGGGCATCCGTGCCCTGACCCACAACGTCGGCGGCGACGGCCCGCGCCCCTAGGCGAGGCCCGGTTTTCCGACCGCACCATCCCATCCAAAGCACAGCGACTCACACAGCCCATGACCAACGACGCGCCGACGACACCTGCCAGCGATGCGCAGGGCATGCCGAAGACCTACACCCCGGCGGACATCGAGACCGGCCTGTATACGCGCTGGGAGAGCGAGGGCCGGTTCCGGCCGACGGGTAACGGCACGCCGTACTGCATCGTGATCCCGCCGCCGAACGTGACCGGCACGCTGCACATGGGACACGCGTTCCAGGACACGATCATGGATGCGCTGACCCGGTACCACCGGATGCAGGGCGACCGCACCCTCTGGCAGCCGGGCACCGACCACGCGGGCATCGCGACACAGATGGTCGTCGAACGCCAGCTCAACGCCGAAGGCAAGACCCGCCACGACCTCGGCCGCACCGGTTTCATCGAGCGCGTCTGGCAATGGAAGGAACAATCGGGCGGCACGATCTCCCGCCAGCTGCGCCGGCTGGGAACGAGCGTGGACTGGAGCCGTGAGCGGTTCACGATGGACGACGGCCTGTCGAAGGCCGTCACGGAGACCTTCGTCCGGCTGCACGAGGAGGGCCTGATCTATCGCGGCAAGCGCCTCGTCAACTGGGACCCGGTCCTGCACACCGCCCTGTCGGACCTCGAGGTGTTGCCGACCGAGGAGAAGGGCCAGCTCTGGCATCTGCGCTACGCGCTTGCCGACGGCTCCGGCTCGCTGACGGTGGCCACGACCCGGCCGGAGACGATGCTCGGCGACACGGCCGTGGCCGTCCATCCGACGGACGAGCGCTACCGGGCACTGGTCGGGCGCGAGATACGCCTGCCCATCACCGGCCGCCTGATCCCGATCGTCGCCGACGACTACGTCGACCCGGCCTTCGGCACGGGTTGCGTGAAGATCACGCCCGCGCACGACTTCAACGACTACGAACTCGGCACGCGCCACCATCTGCCGCTGCTGAACATCTTCGATCGGGACGCCAGAATCATCGCCGCGGCCGATGGCGAGGATGCGGCCTCGCTGGCGGCCTTCGCGGCCATTCCCGCCGCCCTGCGCGGGCTGTCCCGCGAGGACGCGCGCGCCGCGGTGCTCGCCCTGCTCGAGGCGGAAGGCGCCCTCGACCACGTGGATCCGCATACGCTGATGGTGCCGCGCGGCGACCGTTCCAACGCGGTCATCGAACCGTGGCTCACCGACCAGTGGTACGTGCGGATCGCGCCGCTGGCCGAACCGGCTATCCGCGCCGTCGAGGACGGCCGCATCCGCTTCGTGCCCGAGAACTGGCAGAAGACGTATTTCGACTGGATGCACGGCATCAAGGACTGGTGCATCAGCCGCCAGCTCTGGTGGGGACACCGGATCCCGGCCTGGTATGACAGCGACGGCAACATCTACGTCGCCCGCGACGAGGCGGCGGCCCAGGCCCAGGCGCAGGCCCGGCACGGTCACGCGGTGCCGCTGCGCCAGGACGAGGACGTGCTGGACACCTGGTTCTCGTCGGCGCTGTGGCCCTACTCGACGCTCGGCTGGCCCGAGCAGACCGCGGAACTGACGGCCTTTTACCCGACCGCCGTTCTCGTCACCGGCTTCGACATCATCTTCTTCTGGGTCGCGCGCATGATCATGCTGGGCCTGCACTTCATGAAGGACGTGCCGTTCCGGGAGGTGTACGTACACGGCCTGATCAGGGACTCGGAAGGCCAGAAGATGTCGAAGTCGAAGGGCAACGTCCTCGACCCGCTCGACCTGATCGACGGGATCGGCCTCGAGGAACTCGTCCAGAAGCGCACCAGCGGCCTGATGCAGCCGCGCCTCGCGCCGGCGATCGAGAAGGCTACCCGCAAGCAGTTCCCCGACGGCATCGCCGCCTACGGCACGGACGCCCTGCGCATGACGTTCGCCTCGCTCGCGACGCTGTCGCGGGACATCTCCTTCGACGTCGGTCGCATCGAGGGTTACCGGAACTTCTGCAACAAGCTGTGGAACGCGTCGCGCTACGTGCTGCAGACCGCGGAAACGCACGGCTACGGCGGAGCGACGGCCGTCGGGGCGCAGAGCCAAGCCCTGGCGGACCGCTGGATCCGCTCCCGCCTCGCCGCGCGCGTCGGCCGGGCCCGCGGGCACTTCGACCAGTACCGCTTCGACCTCGCGGTACAGGAGCTCTACGAGTTCACGTGGTACGAGTACTGCGACTGGTATCTGGAGTTCACCAAGGCAACGCTGGCGAGGGCCGACATCACCGAAGCCGAGCGCCAGGCGACGCTCGCGACGCTGCTCGGCACGCTGGAGCAGCTGCTTCGGGCGCTGCATCCGCTGATGCCGTTCATCACCGAGGAGATCTGGTCGCGCGTCGCGCCCCTCGCCGTCGCCGGCGGCCCGGTCGCGGGCCAGAGCATCATGAACGCCGCCTATCCCTCGGCGCAGGGCGCCGACGCCGCGGCCGAGGAGGAAATGGACTGGGTCATGGCCTTCATCCTCGGCATCCGCCAGATCCGCGGCGAGATGGATATCGCGCCGTCGCGGCGCTTCGAGGTACTGCTCGGCAATTCGACGCCGCGCGACCTCGACCGGCTCGCTGCAGGCCGGCACCTGATCCAGCGGCTGGCCAACATCAGCGACGCGCGCGCGCTTCTCCCCGGCGAGACCGAGCCGGAATCGGCCGTGGCGCTCGCCGGGCATCTGAAGCTGCTGGTGCCGCTCCTTGGCCTGATCGACGTTAACGCCGAGATCGCGCGACTGGACAAGCGCCTCGCCAAGGCCCGTGCCGAGCGCGACAAGGCGCGCAACAAGCTCGAAAACGGCCATTTCGCGACGCAGGCGCCCGCCGAGGTCGTCGAACAGGAGCGCAACCGGCTGGCGGGCTTCGAACGCGACTGCGCGGCGCTCGAGGAAAACCTCACCCGACTGCGCCGGCTGGCCCCGACGTGACCGAACCGACGCCGCAGGCGGCGCTCAGCACGGCCATTGGCGTGCTCAACAAGGTCATTCTCGGCAAGGACCGCGAGGTGCGCCTCGCCCTCGCCTGCCTCCTGGCGCGCGGCCACCTGCTGCTCGAGGACGTCCCGGGGGTTGGCAAGACCACGCTTGCCCAGGCGCTCGCCCGCACACTCGGGCTGCGTTACCGGCGCATCCAGTTCACCAGCGACCTGCTGCCCGCCGACGTCATCGGCGTGTCGGTCTACGACCGCGAGACCGCGCGCTTCATCTTCCAGCCCGGGCCGATCTTTGCCGAACTGGTCCTGGCCGACGAGATCAACCGCGCGACGCCGAAGGCCCAGAGCGCGCTGCTCGAGGCGATGGAGGAGCGCCAGGTAACGGCCGACGGCGAGACGCATGCGCTTCCGGACGCCTTCTTCGTCGTCGCGACGCAAAACCCCAGCCATCAGCTCGGGACCTATGCCCTGCCGGAGTCCGAACTCGACCGCTTCCTGATGCGCATCAGCCTCGGCTACCCGCCCGCCGCGCTCGAGCGCGAACTGCTGGCCGGCGTCGACCGCCGGGAAATGATCGCGGGCCTGAAGCCGGTGCTGTCGGCCGCCGGGCTCGGCACGCTGCAGGACGCGGTCCGGTCGGTTTACCTGTCCGATGCGCTGCTCGACTACGTGCAGGCCCTGATCGCCGCCACCCGCGCCGACCGGCGCTACGCACCGGGGCTCTCGCCGCGCGCCGGCCAGGGCGTCGTGCGCGCGGCACGGGCCTGGGCCTTCCTGCACGGGCGCAGTGCGGTCCTCCCCGAGGACGTGCAGGCGGTATTCGTGGCCGTGGCCGCGCACCGCCTGCAGACGGCCGACGGCGCCGCCGATCCTCTCGACGTCGGTCGCCGGATTCTCGGCGCCGTACCGACGGGCTGACGGCCCATGGCGGCAGGCGCGGCGGCACCTTCCCGTCTGCGCGAACGGCTCGGCCGCCCGATCGCCGCCTGGGCGCGGCGTCGCACCGGCGCCGACCGGTCGCCGGTCACGCTGGAACGGCGCCGCATCTACATCCTTCCAACCCGCCTGGGGCTCGTCTACGGCCTGATGCTGTTCACGATGCTGCTGGCGGGGCTTAACTACGCGAACAACCTGGCGCTGGGCCTGACCTTCGTGCTTGCGGCCGCCGGCTGGGTCGCCATGCACGAGTGCCACCGGAACCTCGCCGGGCTGACCGTCAGCGTGCAGGAAGTCCGGGCACCCTTTGCCGGCGACGCCGCCCACCTCACCTATGCGCTCAGCGCCGGGGATGGCCGCACCCGCCACGACATCGAGCTTGCCATCGGCCCGACCCGCGCCACGTCCGCCGTGGACCCGGCCGCGCTGCCGGTCCTGGCGACCATCGAGCTGCCCTGCCCGCGCCGGGGTCGGTTTGTCCTGCCACGGCTGGCCGTCGAGTCGCGGTTCCCGCTCGGACTCTGCCGGGCCTGGAGCTGGCTGCACTTCGACCAGCCGCTGACCGTCTACCCGTGCCCCGCCGCGCGGGCGCCGGACCGCCGCGTCGCCGATCCCGGCGACCAGGGTCGGCGCACCGAGACCGCGCGCGGTGACGAGGACGTCGCGGACCTGCGGCCCTACCGGGCGGGCGACGCGCTGCGCCGCGTCGCCTGGAAGGCCTACGCGCGGGGCGGCACCCTGCTGGTGCGAGACCTGTCCGGCAGTGGCGGTGCGCCGTCGTACTTCGATCTCGCCGACATCGCCGGCGCCGACATCGAGGCTCGACTTGCCGTTCTGTGCCGGCTCATCGTCGACGCCGCCGCGCGCGGCGACCGCTACGGCCTGCGCCTCGGCGACCATGAGGTCGCGAGCGGCAGCGGCACCGCGCACCGGGCGAGGTGCCTGGAGGCTCTGGCCGGCTACGGGTTGTCGCCGTGAGCCGGGCGCCGTCCGCGGCCGACCGGCACCTGCCGCTCGCCTGCGGCGCGCTCGGCCTCGCCGTGCTCGGCCACGTCGGCGTGCTGCCGACCTGGATCGGCCTGCTGTTCATCGTCGCGCTGGCCACCCGCCTTCTGGGCGTGCTGCAGCCGCGACCGATCCTGCGTCGCACCGTGCTCGCGGTCTTCGCGCTGGGCAGCGGGGTCGTCGTGCTTGCCAACTTCCGGACGCTGAACGGCCTGACGGCCGGAACCTCGCTGCTGGTCGCGATGGCTGCCCTCAAGGTCGTGGAGACCGAACGGCCGCGCGACTACGCGACGCTCGCCTTCATCGTCTTCTTCCTCAGCCTCGCCTCGCTGCTGCGTGCGCCGTCACCGTTGCGCCTCGCGCACGCCCTGGCGTGCACCTGGCTTGGCGTGCAGCTCCTGCTCGAGACGCAGCGGCCGGCAGCTGCCTCGCCGCTGCCGGCGGCGCGCCAGACGGCAAGGCTGCTCGGCCTCGGGCTGCCGCTCGCGGTGGTGCTGTTCATCTTCGTGCCGCGCCTCGAGGGGCGCTTCTGGGCCGTGCCGAGCGGCGGCAGCGAGGCGACGAGCGGCGTCGCCGAGGAAATGAACCCCGGCGCGATCGCCAAGCTCGCGCTGTCGGACGAGCCGGCATTCCGCGTCCGCTTCGACGGGCCGCTGCCGGAACGCGCCTCCCGTTACTGGCGCGTGCTCGCCCTGGATGCCTTCGATGGCCAGACCTGGCGCCGTTCGGCGCTCGCCGCGACACTGGCACCGGCGGAACCGGCCGACTCCCGGGTGGCGGTCCGCTACAGCGTCGAGCTCGAGCCCAGTCACCAGGCGTGGTTGCCCAACCTCGAGCGGCTGGTCGACTGGAGCGGCGTGCGCGCGAGGCGCGACGCCGACGGCACGCTGGCGCTGCAGGACAACGAGGCCGGCCAGCCGCAGAAGGTGGATTCGCTGACCAGCTACTCGGCGCGCGCCACGCCACCGTCCGCCGTGCCGACGGGTGAGCTCGATGCGACCACCCGGCGCCGGACGCTGTCGCTGCCGTCCGGCAGCGCACCGCGCAGCAGGGCGCTGGCCGGCGAGATGCGGGCCGGGAGCGCGACGTCGCGCGACTACATCGCGCGGGTCCTCGGCTACTTCCGCACGGAGCCGTTCGCCTACACGCTCGAACCGCCGCCGCTCGGACCCAATCCGGTCGACGAGTTCCTCTTCACCAGCCGCGCCGGCTTCTGCGAACACTACGCCTCGGCGTTCGTCGTGCTGATGCGCGCGGCCGGCATCCCGGCGCGGGTCGTGATCGGCTACCAGGGCGGCGACCTGAACGCCTACGGCAATTTTCTCCTCGTGCGCCAATCCGCGGCCCACGCCTGGGCGGAGGTCTGGCTCGACGGCGAGGGCTGGGTGCGTTTCGATCCGACCGCGGCGATCGCGCCGGAGCGGATCCGTGCCGGGCTCGACGGCGCGCTGCCGGAGGCCGAGGCCCGCCGCTACCGCCATCACTTCGCGTGGGTGCTCGAATCCCGCGCCGCGCTGGACGCGCTGAAGGCCGGCTGGGACCGGCTGGTGCTCGGCTATTCGAGCAGGCAACAGGCGCGCCTCCTCGACCGGCTGGGCTGGATCGGCGACCCCCTGACGGGTCTCGCGACACTCCTCGGCGCCGGCTTCGCCCTGACCGCGCTGACCCTGCTTACGCTGCAGCTCGCGTTCCGCGTCCGTCCGCGGCCCGACCGCGTGCAGCGCGCCTGGGAGCTCGCGTGCCGGCGCCTCGCCCGTCGCGGCCTTGCCCGCGACCCGGCCGAGGGTCCGCTCGACTTTGCGCGCCGCGTGCGCACCGCCCGCCCCGGCGACGGCGCGGCCTTCGACGAGCTCGTGCGCTGCTATGTCAGGATCCGCTACGAGCGCGCGCCGGTCGCCGCCGACACCGAGGAATTCATCGGCCGGGTGCGCCGCTTCCGGCCCTGAGCCGCCCGCCGCACCGGTCGCTTGAGCCCGCCGGCGCCGCGGCGCAAGCTCGCAACCTGCCGGCAGACGCTGCCGCCGTCTCTAGTCCGGGGAGTCCGCATGACACGTTCCGCCCGCCGCACCCGCCAGCTCACGCTTGCCCTGCTCTGCACCGCATCGCTCGCCGCGCGCGCCACGCCGCCCTTCGCGGCGCTACGCGGCGACCGGGCGAGCGGCTGGGCGGAGCAGACCCGCTCCGAGGTGCTCGCCCGCAACGGCGTCGTGGCCACCAGCCAGCCGCTGGCCGCGGAGGCCGGGCTCGCGGTGCTCAAGCGCGGCGGCAACGCCTTCGATGCCGCGGTCGCGACCGCGGCCGTGCTCAACGTCGTCGAGCCGGCCAGCGCCGGCATCGGCGGTGATGTGTTCGTGCTCGCCTGGAGCGCCCGGGAACACCGGCTCATCGGCCTGAACGGCAGCGGCCGTGCGCCGGCCGGGGCGACGGCCGAGCGGATCGCCGCCCTGTCGCGCGACGGGCGCGTGCCGCACACGGGCATCCACTCGGCAACGGTCCCCGGCGCGGTGGACGGCTGGGCGGAGCTTCTCGGCCGGTACGGCACACTCGGCTTCAAGGAACTGCTCGAGCCCGCGGCGCACCTCGCCGAGGAAGGCTTTGCGGTCACCGAGCGCATCCACTCGGACTGGGCGCAGGGACTCGAGGTGCTGCAGAGCGATCCCGACTCGGCCCGTACCTACCTGGTCGGCGGCCGCGTACCGGCAACCTACGAGATTTTCCGCAATCCGGATCTCGCGCGGGCCTTCCGCGCCATCGAGGCCGGCGGACGCGATGCGTTCTACCGCGGCGAGATTGCCGCGGCACTGCTGGCGAAGTCGGCCGCGCTCGGCGGCACGTTCACGGCCGAGGACCTCGCCGCAACCCACGCGACGTGGGTGGAACCGATCGCGACCACCTACCACGGCTACGGGATCCACGAGCTGCCGCCGAACACCCAGGGATTTGCGGTGCTCGAGATGATGAACATCCTCGAAGTATGCGCACCGAAGCTGGCGGTGGACCTCGGCCAGGCAGGGCCGCGGTCGGCCGACTACTGGCAGCTCCTCATAGAGGCCAAGAAGCTCGCCTATGCCGACCTCTACGCGCACAACGCCGACCCCGATGCCGTCGAGGTCCCGGTCGGCCGGCTGACCAGCAAGGCCTATGCCGCGACGCTGTGCAGCCGCATCGATCTCAAGCACGCGCACGCGCCCCCGCGGCGCGGCGACCCGGTCGGCGGTACCGTCTACATCGCGGTCGCCGATCGGTTCGGCAACATGGTGTCGTTCATCTACAGCATCTACGACACCTTCGGCGCCGGCGTCACCGTGCCCGGCTACGGCTTCGTGCTGAACGACCGTGCGGCGCTGTTCTCGCTGGAAGCCGGCAGTCCCAACCGCATCGCGCCGGGCAAGCGCCCGTTCCACACCCTCATCCCGGGCTTCGTGACCCGCGACGGGCAGCCGCTCCTTGCCTACGGCCTGATGGGCGGTGGCCAGCAGGCGCAGGGCCACGCCCAGGTCCTGGTCGACATGCTCGACCTCGGCGCGAACCCCCAGGCCGCGAGCGACGCCGCGCGCTTCAGCCACTTCCAGGCGACCGATACCGTCGAGCTCGAGACCGGCCTTGAACGCCTCGTCGGCGCCAAGCTGCGCGCGCGCGGCCACAGGGTGGTGGCCGGCAGCGGCGAGGACATGGGCGGTTTCCAGGGCATCTGGTGGCAGCCGGCGAGCGCGCATCCGGCGCCGCCCGACGGCACGGGACCGGTGGACGGCGTGTACCGGGCGGCATCGGACCACCGCAAGGACGGCGCCGCCGCCGGCTGGTAGGAGCCCTGCCGGCGGTGCGCGGGCCGGCGCCTAGTTGAGGCCGGGGCGCTCCATCTCGCGCAGATTCGTCGTGAAGGTCTTGCCGGTCGTCAGGTTGCGGATCGCGACGAGCGCACCACCGTGATTGCCGTTGCGCAGCGGGTTGAGGTCGACGGAGATCTTGTCACCGCTGTTGAGGGCCTTGCGGTCCCAGCCGGTGCGCGTGAGATTGCCGGGACTCGTCAGTTCGAGTGACCAGACCGCCGAGGGCTCGCTGCCCGCCGCGTCGGCATTGACCCACACGATCACGTGCGGGTTGGTCCACTGGAATTCCTTGATCGTACCGGTGATCGTGACCGTCTTGGTGAAGTCGAACATCGCGAACGAGTGGTGCGCGAAGGCGCCGGCCGGGACCGCCGACAGGCCGACGGCGACGACCGCGAGCAGCGGGCGGATCAGGTACTTCATGGGCGTATGTCTCCTGGACTGGGTTGTCATTCGTCGCCGCGGGCGCTCAGCGCGGTGGAACCGGATTGCCGTCTTCCTGCGGGATGGGCACGAAGATCGCATTGCCGTGCTCGTCCTCGCGGCCACTCATGCCGCCCTGCAGGCAGACGCCCTCGACGATGTCGTACTTGCGGGCGCGCTGGCGGAAGTAGATGCGCGTCGTCTTCCACGGCTTGCTGAGCACCCGGGGCGCGGTGATCGTCAGCTCGTCGTGCAGGTGGTCGCGGTCCGCCAGATGGATCCGCTCGACGATGTGCATGTCACCGTTGTTCGGTACGCCGACCGCTTCACCGACGGCGATGAATGACTGGGGCAGGACGGCGACGGTGTCGACGACCAGCGTCTGCCCTTCCCAGTGGCCGATCGAATGACCGTGGAACGACGGGTCGGGGTCCGGCGGATGGCCCCTGCCGTCGGTGTAGATCCGGCGCAGCCGGTTGCCGTCCATCTCGCCGAGCAGAGTCACCCGTCCCGGGGTGAACAGCACCTCGAAGGCGTTGTGCGTGATCAGCATCCACGACGGCATCCCCTCCGGCAGGCAATCGATGAACAGGCCGCGCGGATGGCCGTCCTCCTCGGCCTGCTCCATGACCTTGATCTGCTGGGCGACCGCCGGCAGCCACGGTGTCGGGTCACGGGTGATGCGCTCGTCCTGGTCGGTGATGTACGGGGTCCACACTCCGCTCCAGTCCGGCAGTCGCGACAGGGCGGTCCAGTCCTTCGCCCGCGGCGCTGGATTGATCGTACCGTCGGCCAGCGCGGCGCCGGACCCCAGCGCGAAGGCGACCAGCAGCAGGCCGCGCAACCCCGAAAAGACACCCCTGACGTTTTGCATCGCGCAGTTCCTCGTTGCCGCCCGCGGGCGGGCTCAGTATCCGGCCAGCATCGTAAAGCCGATCCAGCGGCCGGCAGTGACGATCAGCGTCCACAGCAGCAAGGACAGCACGGCGGCCGTCCGCACCGGCACGGGCGTCGGCAACGACCGGTCCCAGCGCCCGCAGTCGCGGCCCGTGATGCCCTGGAAAACCGCCATGTTGAGCCCGGCAAGGCCGAGGCAGACGAGCTTCGCCCTGAAGTACGGGTTGTGCGCGTAGGTCGGCGCGTTGGAAATGAACATCAGGACACCGGACAGCACCGCAACGGCGAAGGCGAGCCACGTCACGGGCAGTACGTCGCCGGCGACGCGGCTGTAGGCGCGCTCGCGGGAGGCGATGCCGAGCAGCCGCAGGTCGACGATCGCGATCGAACCCACCACCAGCGCGATTGCCAGCACGTGCACCGTCTCGATGACGGGGAAGGCCAGATCGTTCTCGCGGATCAGCCCCGCAAGGCTCGTCTGGTACAGGGCATCGAACAGTGTCTCGGGTGACATGGCGCTCACTGGGTGGCCTGGCTTAGCCGTCAGCGCGACAGCGAATAGGCGATGAAGCGGCCGGCGACGACCACGAGCGTCCAGAGCAGCAGCGCGCCGAGGCCGAGCACCCGCTGCAGGCCGTCGGCCGGCGCCGCGCGCTGCGCGCGGCGCGCCCCGGCCAGCGTCAGGCCGCCGGCAGCGAGCACGAGCAGCATCTTGACCTGGAAGACCGTATTCGGCAGCGCCCGGTCCGGTTCGGCGACGACCATCAGCGCACCGGTCAGCAGCAGGACCGGCAGGCCGAAGCGCACCGTCGGCAGGAACCTGGCGTAGGCGGCTGCCAGCGACTGCTCCCGGCCGTAAAGCCCGAGCGCCGCCAGCGCGGGCATCAGCGTCGCCGTGAAGACGGCCGCGACACACAGGATGTGCACGGTCTGGACCGCCGGCACCAGCCAGTCGACGTCCTGCATGAGGTGCGACAGGCGAGTCGCCGCCAGATCCGCGACCACCTCGTCCAGCCAGTGCCCTGCCACGATTGCCACACGACCTCCCGGATCCGACCGGCGCTAGGGTGGCGCTGCCGGCTGTCCCTGTCAAACCGCGTGCCGTGTACACTGGCGGTCGCGGGACAGGCCCGCGCGGATCCGCGCAACCGGTGAGCGACGCCATGGAAGCACTGGTCGTTTCGAGCGACAGCCGGCGGCTCGATGTCGACGCCATCCATGCCTTTCTCGGCGGCGAGTCGCCGTGGGCCCGCGGCATACCGCGTGCCACGCTGGAGCGCGCCCTCGCCAATTCGCTGTGCTTCGGTGGCTACCTTGCCGGCCGCCAGGTCGCCTTCGCGCGCGTGATCACGGATCGGGCGACGTTTGCCAACCTGGTGGACGTGTTCGTCCTGCCCGGTCACCGCGGCCGCGGCTATGCGGCCCGGCTGATGGAAGCGATCGTCGCCCACCCGGACCTCGCCGGCCTGCGTCGGTTCACACTCGCCACCAGCAGTGCCCACGGCCTGTACGCGCGCTATGGCTTCACCGCACTCAACCGGCCCGATCTGCACATGGAGCGCTACGATCCGCATGCCTACGACGCCTGACACGCCGCCGGGCCACGGTCCGGCCCACCATCGCGCCGTGCTGCACGGTGGCCGCCTCGAGGCCTTCAGCGACGGCGTTTTCGCCATCATCATCACGATCATGGTGCTGGACCTCAAGGTCCCGCGGGGCGAGGACTTCGCGGCGCTGCTGCCGCTGGCGCCGACATTCTTCTGTTACGTGCTGAGCTTCGTCTACGTCGGCATCTACTGGAACAACCACCATCACATGCTGCACGCGGCGCGCAGGGTCAGCGGCGCGGCCTTGTGGGCCAACCTGCATCTCCTGTTCTGGCTGTCGCTGTTCCCGTTCATGACCGGCTGGCTCGGCGAGAACCACTTCGCGGCGGCACCGACCGCGCTCTACGGGATCGTGCTCCTGGCCGCCGCGATCGCCTACTACCTGCTGCAGCGGGCCCTGATCGCCGCCGAGGGCGACTCCTCTCTGCTGCGACGCGCGATCGGCAGCGACTGGAAGGGCAAGCTCTCCCCGGTGCTGTACGCGCTGGCTATCGCGCTCAGCTTCGCCACGCGCTACGGGGCGCTCGCGCTGTACACGCTCGTCGCACTGATCTGGCTGGTGCCGGACCGGCGCATCGAGCACGCCCTGCGCACCGAACACCCGGCGTCCTGATCCAGCGGACGGCCGGGCCGGAACCGGCGTCAGCCGGAGCTCGCGATCGTCTCCCTCGTCTCGCGGAACGACACGTCCGGCCAGCGCTCCATCGTCAGTTCGAGATTCACGCGCGACGGCGCGAGGTAGACGAGCTCGCCCGAATGGTCGATCGCCAGGTTCTCGTAGGCCCGGCTGCGGAACTCGTCCAGCTTCTTCGCGTCGGCGACCTTGACCCAGCGCGCGGTCGCAACGCTGATCGGCTCGAACACGCACTGCACGCCGTACTCGTCCTGAAGGCGGAACGCCACGACCTCGAACTGCAGCTGGCCGACCGCGCCGAGGATCAGGTCGTTGTTCTTCAGCGGCTTGAAAAGCTGCGTGGCGCCTTCCTCGCACAGCTGGCCGAGACCCTTCTGCAGCGCCTTCGCGCGCAGCGGATCCTTGAGCACGGCACGCCGGAAAAGCTCCGGGGCAAAGTTCGGGATGCCCGTGAAGTTAAGGTCCTCGCCATCGGTGAACGTGTCGCCGATGTTGATCGTCCCGTGGTTGTGCAGGCCGATGATGTCGCCCGCATAGGCAAGCTCGGCCGCGGCCCGGTCGGCTGCCATGAACGTCAGGGCGTCGGCGATCCGCACGTCCTTGTCGAGCCTGACATGGTGCATCTTCATGCCGCGCTCGTAGCGCCCCGAGCAGATCCGCACGAAGGCGATCCGGTCGCGGTGGGCCGGGTCCATATTGGCCTGGATCTTGAAGCAGAAGCCGCTAAAGGCGGATTCGGTGGCCGCGACGCTGCGCACCGTCGTCGCCCGGGGCCTGGGCCCGGGCGCGTTCTCCACGAACGCGGCCAAGAGCTCCTCGACGCCGAAGTTATTGACGGCGGAACCGAAGAAGACCGGCGTCTGGCGGGCGGCGAGGTAGGCATTCACGTCAAGCGGGTCGGTGGCGCCGCGCACGAGCTCGACCTCGTCGCGAAACGATGCGGCCATGTCGCCGAGAAATTCGTCGGCAGCCGGCGAGCCGAGACCGTCGATCGTCAGGTTGACGCCGGCGCGGCCCTTCTCGGCGGCCTCGTAGGCGTAGATGCGGTCCTCGATCAGGTGGTAGATGCCGCGCAGAGAGCGGCCCATGCCGATCGGCCAGGTCACCGGCGTGCAGCGCAGGCCGAGCACGCGCTCGATCTCGTCGAAGAGCTCGATGGGATCCCGCCCCTCGCGGTCGAGCTTGTTGATGAAGGTCATGATCGGCGTATCCCGCAGCCGGCAGACCTCCATCAGCTTGATCGTCCGCTCCTCGACACCCTTCGCGCAGTCGATGACCATCAGCGCCGAGTCGACCGCGGTGAGCGTGCGGTAGGTGTCCTCGGAGAAGTCTTCGTGGCCCGGCGTATCGAGCAGGTTCACGATCCGGTCGCGGTACGGGAACTGCATGACCGAGGAGGTCACGGAGATCCCGCGCTGCTGCTCCAGACGCATCCAGTCGGAGGTCGCGTGGCGGGCGGCCTTGCGGCCCTTGACGGTACCCGCCATCTGGATCGCGCCGCCGAACAGCAGCAGCTTTTCGGTCAGCGTGGTCTTGCCGGCGTCCGGGTGGGAAATGATCGCAAAGGTGCGGCGGCGGGCGATTTCGCCGGCCGTGGGGGATTCAGTCATACGTGTAAGGGTCGGGATCCGGAACGGTGGCGCGATGGTACCGAATCGCGCGGCCGCCCGCCGGCCCGGTTGCGCCGGCCCTCAGTTCTCGGGATCGAGGAGTTCGGCGCCGCCCAGCGCCAGCCGGCAGACGATGGCATCCTCGCGGCCGCCGACCGCCTGGTAGTAGTCCCGGCGCCGGCCGACCTCGACGAAGCCGAGGTCCCGGTAGAGGCGCAGGGCCGGCTCGTTGGACGGCCGCACCTCGAGAAAGGCCCAGTGCTGGCCGGCCCGTTCGGCCCGCTTGAGCAGCGACAGGAGGAGGCGGCGCGCCACGCCGCGGCCGCGCAGGGATTCGGCGACGCACAGGTTGAGGATGTGCGCCTCGCCCGCTCCCATCGAGGCAATGCCATAACCGACGATCCGATCGCCGGCCTCCAGCACGCGGCAGACGTAGCCGACCCGCAGGCAGTCGTGGAATATCGGCTCGCTCCACGGAAACTGGTAGGACGCGCGCTCGAGGATGCCGACCGCCGCCACGTCGTCGGCGTGCATCGGCCGCTCGATCACCGGCGCCGGCAGGACCTCGTCACGCGCGAGCGCCACGCGCCACCTCCGAGGCGAACTGCAGATCTTCCCAGGCCTTGCGCTTGTCGGCGGGCGTGCGCAGCAGGTAAGCCGGGTGATAGGTCACCACGACCGGCGCGCGCAGGCCGGCAAGCTCGTGGGTGCGGCCCCGCAGCCGCGAGAGGGCCTGGTCGGTGCCGAGCAGGTTGTGCGCCGCGATGCGCCCGACGCACAGCACGACGTCGGGCTCGACCAGGGCCAGCTGGCGGCGCAGGTAACCGAGGCACTCGCCGGCCTCGTCCGGGCGCGGATCGCGGTTGCCGGGCGGCCGGCACTTGAGCACGTTGGCGATATAGACCGACTCACGCGCCAGCCCGATCGCACGCAGCATCGCGTTGAGCAGCTGGCCGGCGCGGCCGACGAACGGCTCGCCGGCGCGGTCCTCGTCCGCGCCCGGCGCCTCGCCGACCACGAACCAGCGTGCCGCCCGGTCACCGGTACCGAAGACGGTCTGGGTACGCGTCTCGCACAGCGCGCAGCGCGTGCAGCCGCTGACCGCCGCCGACAGCTCGTCCCAGGACAGCGCGCCGGTCGCGAACGGCGCAGGCGCCGCGCGCCGCGCGGCGCGCGGCACGTAGCGCTCGACGCCGAGCGCGGCGAGCACGGCTTCGCGCCGGGCGGCGTCCATCAGTGCTCCGGATCCGCCGCCGCCACGATCGGCGTGCCGCGGAGGCGACGGATCGTCGCCCCCAGCGGGCCGGAAGCGGCGAAGCAGAAAAAGAGCGCCAGGAGTACCAGCGGCGGATGCAGGACGATCAGCGCGAACGCCAGCGGAATGAGGAGCGCGTAGGTATAGGGCACCCGTCCGGTCAGGCGCGCGCCCTTGAAGCTCGGGTAGTAGAACTGGCTGACCATCAGCACGCCGGCGATGGCCGTCACGGGCAGGGCCAGCAGCAGGCCCGGCAGGCCGGCCAGGCCGAAACTGGCCGCGCACCAGATGAAGCCGGCGACGACCCCGGCCGCGGACGGCGAGGGCAGGCCCTCGAAGTAGCGCTTGTCGACGACGCTCGTCCGGGTGTTGAAGCGCGCGAGACGCAGGGCGGCAGCCACCGCGTACAGGAACGTCACCGCCCAGCCGACCCGGCCCCAGACGGCGTTGTACTCGGCGATCCGCGTCACGCCCCACTGGTAGACGACGATGGCCGGGGCGACACCGAAGGCCACCATGTCCGACAGGCTGTCGTATTCCTTGCCGAAGCTGGACGCGGTCTTGGTCCAGCGCGCCACCCGGCCGTCCAGGCCGTCGAACACCATGGCGACGAAGATCGCCTGCGCCGCGGCCTCGTAGTGGCCGTCGATCGCGGCAATGATCGAATAGAACCCCGAGAACAGGGTGCCCGTGGTCAGCAGGTTCGGCAGCAGGTAGATCCCCCGGCGACGGCGGCGAACGGGGCCTGAGGCACCGGCCGGCGGGAGGGTCGTGTCGGGCTCGGTCATCGTGTTCCAGAAAGGCGGCGGAATCCCGATCATAGGGGGTGTTGGCACCCCCAACAACCACGCCGGAGGGCGGCGAAGGGGCCTGATAAGATGCGGGCACCGTACCGACTGCCGAGAGTCCTTCATGCGCCTGTCCGCCTACCCGATCGTCAACCTCAAGGAAGTACCGGCCGATGCCGAGATCGTCAGCCACCAGCTGATGCTCCGTGCCGGCCTGATCCGCCGCCTGTCGGCCGGCCTGTACAGCTGGATGCCGATGGGTCTGCGGGTGCTGCGCAAGGTCGAGGCGATCGTCCGCGAGGAGATGAACCGGGCCGGGGCGCTCGAGATCCTGATGCCGACGATCCAGCCTGCCGAACTGTGGCAGGAGTCCGGGCGCTGGGTGGAATACGGCCCGGAACTGCTGCGCCTCACGGACCGCCACGACCGCGGCTACGTCTACGGGCCGACCCACGAGGAAGTCGTCACGGACATCGCCCGCCGCGAACTGCGTACCTACCGGCAGCTGCCGGTGAACTTCTACCAGATCCAGCTGAAGTTCCGCGACGAGATCCGGCCGCGTTTCGGCGTCATGCGGGCCCGCGAATTCATCATGAAGGATGCCTACAGCTTCCATGCCGACGAGGCCTCGCTGGACGAGGCCTATCGCCGGATGCACGACGCCTACCAGCGGATCTTCACCCGCTGCGGCCTGTCGTTCCGGGCCGTGCAGGCCGACAACGGTTCGATCGGCGGAACCGGCTCACAGGAGTTCCACGTGCTCGCGCCCTCCGGTGAGGACGCGATCGTCTTCTCCGACGGCGATGACTACGCGGCCAATCTCGAGATGGCGCCCGCCCTGCCGCCCGCGACCGCGCGGCCGGCGCCCGCGGCGCCCCTGAACGAGGTCGCGACGCCGAAGGCGCACACGATCGCGGACCTCGTGCGACAGCTCGGCGTGCCGGCATCCCAGTGCGTCAAGACCCTGATCGTCGACGGCGAGGCGGGTGATCTCGTCGCGCTGGTCGTGCGTGGCGATCACGAACTGAATGCGATCAAGGCGCAGAAGCTCGAGCATGTCGCCAGCCCGCTCAGGATGGCCGCGCCCGACCGCATCCGCACCGAACTGGGGGGCGAGATCGGATCGCTCGGCCCGATCGGGCTTCGCTGCCGGCTCATCGTCGATCACGCCGCGGCCGCACTCGCCGACTTCGTCAGCGGTGCCAACAAGCCGGGCTACCACCTGACCGGCTGCAACTGGGGGCGGGACGCGGCCGAGCCGGTCACGGCCGACCTTCGCAATGTCGTCGACGGGGATCCGTCGCCGACCGGCACGGGGCGCCTGTCGATCACGCGCGGCATCGAGGTCGGCCACATCTTCAAGCTCGGCACGAAGTATTCGGCAGCGCTGTCGGCGGCGGTCGCCGACGAGAACGGCCAGCCGGTCACCATGCATATGGGTTGCTACGGCATCGGCGTGACGCGGGTGGTGGCGGCCGCCATCGAGCAGAACAACGACGCAGCCGGGATCATCTGGCCCGATCCGATCGCGCCCTTCAAGGTCCTGCTCGTGCCGATGAACTGGGCGAAGTCGGCCCGGGTCCGCGAAGTTTCCGAGCGGCTGTACGCGGAACTCGAGGCCGCGGGCCTCGAGCCTCTGCTCGATGACCGCGACGCCCGGCCGGGCGTGAAATTCGCGGACGGCGAGCTGTACGGCATACCGCACCGGATCGTGATCGGCGAGCGGGGCCTCGACGCCGGCGTTCTTGAATACCGTCAGCGCCGGGCCACCGACAACGAGGACGCACCGCTCGACGGGCTGGCTGCGTTCCTTGCCGAACGGATCGCGCGCGGCACACCGGGCAGCGTGTGATGGATCGTGGCTGGCGCTGGCCTGGCATCCGGGCCGCGGGCGCGCTGGCGCTGTTCGCGCTCACGCTGCCCTTCGCCGCCCGCGCCGACCGCCAGATGGATCCCGAGCTCGGCCGGGTCATCGAACAGGCCATCCACCACGTCGACTGCGCCGGCGGCATCAACCGGTTCGACGCCGAGGTGTACTTCAAGCTGCAGGAGCCGCGCCTTCGGCACTACGTCAAGGATCCCGGCGAGCGCGTGGAGATCCTGAAGCAGGTCTGGTGCGAGACCCGCCGGGTGGTGGAGCGATACCGGGCCGAGCAGCGTCTAGAGCTGAAACTGACGCCCGAACTCGTGCTGGCCGTCATCGACGTCGAGAGCCGTTTCGACCGTTATGCCGTCTCGCCGGCGGGCGCCGTCGGTCTGATGCAGGTCATGCCCTTCTGGCCGCAGAAGCTCGGCGTGGAAAACCGGCTCTTTGGCAGCATCGGCTTCAACGTCCGCCTCGGTTGCGAAATCCTCGCCTACTACCTGCTGATCGAGGGCAACGATTACCGGCGGGCGCTCGCCCGCTACAACGGCAGCGTGGGCCGCAACCAGTATCCGGACCTGGTGATGGCCCGCCTCTGGGACCGCTGGCGCGCCTGAGGGGCGCTACTCGCGGGCGAAACCCGTGAGCCCTGCCACGTCGGCGAGCGTCGCCTCGCTGACCAGCACGTCCTCGACGATCGCCAGCGGCGGTCCCGCGCGCACGATCAGCAGCAGCGCATCGATCGCCGCGGATGATCCGGCCGCCAGCACCTCGACACGCCCGTCCTCGAGGTTGCGGGCGTAGCCGACGAGGCCAAGCTCGCTCGCGTGACGGGCCGTGTGGGCGCGGAAATACACGCCCTGGACCCGCCCCGAGACGAGCATGCGTCGGGCCCGGAGATCGGCCGGTGAATCAGGCGCCGTCACGGCAGCCACTGCAGCCGCGCCGCTCTGGCGTCACTGCGCCCGGGTCTCGCCGCCCTGCGCGTCGCGCAGCGCCTGCAGGGCGTCACGATGGGCGCTTTCCGCCCGGCGGCTGGCCTCTCGATAATCGCCGCGCTTCAGTTCGTCCTCGGCGCGCCGCAACTCCTCGACCGCCTGCGTGTACGAGGATGGCGACTTGACCGCGGCACCGGCGGCTTCGGCCGCGCTGAGCGTCTGGCGGGTGTCGGACATCGTCTGCACCGGCGCGCCGGCACAGGCACCGAGCAGGAGCGCGGCGACGAGGATTGACGAGGGTCGGCAAACACCAAACATGCCATGATGTTACTGCGACGCCGGCCGCGTCGCCACTGACACGCGCAAACTCCACGGGCTACGCGACACGGCGATCGAGGCGCCAGCCGCATGCAATACATTCTCGTTCTCTTCTACTCCCGGCACGGCACCACCGCCGCGCTCGCCAGCGAGGTCTGCCACGGCATCGACAGCGTACCGGGCGCCGAGGCACGGTTGCGCACGGTGCCACCCGTTGCGCCGACGACCCAGGTGGCGGCGCCGCCGGTTCCGCCCGCCGGCGCGCCGTATGCGACCCTCGACGACCTGCGCGACTGTGCGGGCCTCGTCATGGGCAGCCCCACCCGCTTCGGTAACATGGCGGCGCCACTGAAGTATTTTCTGGACGGCACGAGCGAGCTCTGGCTTTCAGGCGCGCTCGTCGGCCGCCCGGCCGGCGTGTTCACGTCGACGCAGACCGCCCACGGTGGCCAGGAAACCACGCTGCTGACGATGATGCTGCCTCTGCTGCACCACGGCATGCTGCTGGTCGGCGTGCCGTTCACCGAGCCGGCGTTAAGTCACACGACCGGCGGCGGAACGCCGTACGGGGCTGGCCATGTCGCGCACGGCGCGCACGGTGGTGCACTGCGCGAAGCGGAGATCGCGATCGCGCGCGCACTTGGTCGTCGGGTCGCCGAAACGGCGCTCAAGCTCGGCCCGCGGTGAGCACCGCCCCCACGCCGTCGCCCGGCCGGCCGGTACTGACGCTGATCGCGACGCTGCTCGCCGTGCTGACCGTCTGGCACGTGCGCCGCTACTCGGCGGGTGCCGCCGCCATCGCGCTCAGCCTGCTTTTCACGCCGTGGCTGCTGGCACTGCCCGGCGTCGCGCGCGGTCACCGACGAACGCTGCAGATGGCGGCCTTCCTGACCACGCCCTATCTCGTCTACGGCCTGACTGAGGTGCTCGCCAATCCCGGTGCCCGCGTCTACGCCGGCATGACGGTGCTGACGGCGTTCGCGCTCTTCGTGGCGATCGTTCACGCCCTGCGGACAGGCGCCTTGCAGCGCTGAGTTTCAGCGCCCTCCCGCCGCGTCGCCGTCCGCCACGCCGTCAAGCACGGCCCTGACGAACGGTACCGTGAGCGGCCGCTGGGCTGCCAGCGCCGCGGCGTCGAGCCGCTCGAGGACGTCGCACAGCGCGGCGAAGTCACGCGGCAGCCGGCGCTGCAGATAGACCAGGGTCTCGCCCGGCAGCGCGAGACCGAGTACCGCCGCCCGGGCCACGAGAGCCTCGCCCTGGGCCGCCTCCGGCAGCGGCCGTATCTGCCAGACCTCGGCGGCGCGCAGCCGCGAGGCCAGATCGGCGAGCGGAAAGCGGACGGCGAGCGGCGAGGCGCCGGCGGCCAGCACCAGCTGGCGGTCGCGCTCGCGCAAGCCCTGGTAGAGCGTGAACAGCGGGCGCTGCCACTCGGCGCGCTCGCCGACGACACCGACATCGTCAACGCACACCAGATCGAGCTCCTCGAGGCCATACAGCTGCTCGGGCTCGACGTCGGCGTCGCCGAGCGGCAGGTAGGCGGCGCGCCGGCCGGCAGCGCCGGCGGCCGCACAGGCCGCCTGCAGCAGGTGGCTGCGACCGGACCCGGCCGGACCCCACAGCCACAGCGTCGCCGCCTCCTGGCCACTGGCGCGCAGGCGCAGCGCGGCCACCGCCGCTTCGTTGCTGGCGGAAATGAATGTCTCGAACGTCGACGCCGGCCGCAGCCGGACGCCGAGTGGCAGCTGCTGCATCATGCGGCGGTCCTGCGGCGGCTGCCGGCCAGGCGCGCGTAGGTCAGCACGTAGTCGATGCCGCTGACCACGATGGTCAGAAAGACGGCCGAACCGAGCACCAGCGGCAGCGGCGCCGGCACGAGGTCCGCGTCGTATGCGCGCAGCAGCACGACCGACAGGAAGCCGAGCTGCAGGGCGGTGTTGAGCTTGGAGACCCCCGTTGCCCCGGCGCCCCAGCTGGCGGCGACCCGCCGGTAGGCGACAGCGCCACCGGCGATCACGGCGTCGCGGGCAACCGCGGCCACGCACAACCAGGCCGGCAGATGCTGCTGCATCGCGAGCGTGACGAAGACGGTCACGAGCAGCAGCTTGTCGGCAGCCGGATCCAGCACCTGACCGAGCACCGTGATCCAGCCGAAGCGGCGCGCCAGATACCCGTCGAGCGCGTCCGACACCGCCGCGATCAGCAACAGTGCCAGGGCCAGGGCATAGCGCCCGGTGAGTATCGCCCACGCTACCGGCGGCACCAGCGCGAGGCGCAATACGCAGATGATGTTCGGCAGGCTGGCGAGGTTCACGGCGCGAGCTTCAGCGCGAGCACCCCACCGGTAGCCTCGGCATCGACCGCCAGGCGCTCGGTCCCCTGCAGCGCGTGCTTCAGGGCGTCCGCCCCACCGCGCAGCGAGACGCTGAAGCGCGCGACGTCACCAGCGGCGTCGGTCAGCGTCACGGTCCTGACCGGCGACAACCCCTCCAGCGCGCGCCGCGCCGCGGCGTAGGCACGCACGTCCGCCACGCCGTGCACGTCGACCACCAGCGTCGCCAGCGCCTGGTTCGCGCCCTGGCCCGCGTCGGCAGCAAAGCGATCGGCCAAGGCCTGCAGTCCCTCGTCCGGGTGCGCGCCGAGCTTCGGCAGCGCGACCCGACCGAAGGCCGCGACACCCGCCTCGGCCGCACCGGCGGCACGGCTGACCAGCAGCACCTCATCCGCTCCGTAGCGGCGGGCCAGCTCCAGGAGCGGGCCCTGGTCGCCGCGCCCCGCGGCATCGACCCGCACCGTCAGGCGTTCGGCGGGCTCTCCGGTCGGCCAGACGAGCAACAGGCCGCGGCTCTGCGCCACACGGTCGAGCGCACGGCGCGCGTCGCCCAGCGCCGCCGGGTCGGCGGCCGCCCCGGCGGCGAAGACGACGAGCGTGGCCGGCCGGTCGCGGTCCCAGATCGGCAGACCGGCACGGGCGAGCGCGGCCTCGACCGTCGCGGCATCGAAGCCGACGCGCACGCGCCCCGGCCCCGCTGCCGTCAGCGTCGAGACGTACTCGCGGGCGCTCCCGAACAGCGAGGCGAGCGCCGGCTCGGACGCCGCCGAACGCCGCCCGGTCGCCCGCACGGCGACCTGGCGCAGCGCCTCGCCGGCGAGTGCCGCGCGCGCGTGCTCGTTCGCCTCGCCGGGCAGGGTGATCTCGTAGGGATTGAGCGGTGCGGCCGGCAGCGGCGCGGCGCACGCGACGGCCGCAACCACGAGCGGCACGCGCAGCAGGCGCGCACCGTAGGGAATTTGCAGCAGAAACCGCGATAAAGCCGCTCTCACGCGCGTGCCGGGTAGTGGACGGAGCGTGTAAACTACCACAGGACGCGCCGCCGACTGGCGCCTGGGGATGACGTTCATGAGCGACGATCGGCGGCCGGTGACGTATCGGGATTCGGGCGTGGACATCGACGCCGGTGACGCGCTGGTGGAACGCATCAAGCCGCACGCGCGGCGCACGATGCGCCCGGAGGTCATGGGCGGACTGGGCGGCTTCGGTGCGCTGGTCGAAGTACCGCTGAGGAACTACACCCAGCCCGTGCTGGTCTCCGGGACCGACGGCGTCGGCACCAAGCTCCGTCTGGCCATAGACCTCAAGCGCCACGCCACCGTCGGCATCGACCTCGTGGCGATGTGCGTCAACGACGTCGTCGTCAGCGGTGCTGAACCGCTTTTCTTCCTCGACTATTACGCCACCGGTGCGCTCGACGTGGCGGCTGCCGAAAGCGTCATCAGCGGCATTGCCGAAGGCTGTGTGCGCGCCGGCTGCGCCCTGGTCGGCGGCGAAACGGCCGAGATGCCGGGCATGTACCACGGCGACGACTACGACCTCGCGGGCTTTTGCGTCGGCATCGTCGACAAGCCGAAGATCCTCGATGGCAGCACGACGAGGGCCGGCGACGTCGTGATCGGCCTCGCCTCGTCCGGCGCCCACTCGAATGGCTACTCCCTGATCCGTCGCGTACTCGCGCTCGAGGCCGACCGTCTGCCGGCGACGCTCGATGGCGTGCCGCTTGCCGACCGGCTCATGGAGCCGACCCGGATCTACGTGAAATCCGCGCTTGCCCTGCTCCGCGAGATGCCGGTTGCGGGCTTCGCCCACATCACCGGCGGCGGCCTGCTGGACAACATACCGCGGGTGATTCCCGACGGCCTCGAAGTCCGGCTCGAGGCCAGCGCCTGGCGCCGCCCGGAACTCTTCGAATGGCTGCAGAAGGCGACCCGGCTCGGCAACGAGGAAATGCACCGGACGTTCAACTGCGGTATCGGCATGACCGTGCACGTGGCCGCGGCCGACGCCGAGCGTGCCCTCGCCGGCCTGCGCGCCGGTGGCGAGGATGCGCGCATCATCGGCCATGTTGCCGCGGGCGATCGCGGCGTCGTCCTGTCCTGATGCGCGTCATGGGCCGGACGCGCGCGGCGGTCCTCTTCTCCGGCACGGGCTCGAATCTGGTGGCCATCGCCGAGGCGGTGGCGGGTGGCCGGCTGGCGCTCGAGCTCTGCCTCGCCGCGACCGACCGCCCTGCCGCCGCGGGCCTCGCGCGTGCCGCCTCCTTTGGCATTCCGACGCTGGCCGTGGCACCGGCGGACTATGCGGACCGCGCGGCCCACGAGCGGGCCTTGATGGCGGCGATCGACGCGAGCGGTGCCGAGCTCGTCGTGCTGGCGGGCTACATGCGCATCTTCGGCGCCGGCTTCGTCGATCACTACGCCGGTCGGCTCCTCAACCTCCACCCGTCGCTGCTGCCGGCCTACCCCGGCCTGCATACGCACGATCGCGCCCTGGCCGCCGGCGATCGCGTGCACGGCACCAGCATCCACTTCGTAACCGCCGATCTCGACGGCGGTCCGCTGGTCGCACAGGTCGAAGTGGCCGTGCAGCCGCACGACACGGCCGACTCGCTGGCCGGGCGCGTGCGCGCTGCCGAGCACCGGCTGTATCCGGTCGTGCTCGACTGGTTTGCCGCCGGCCGCTTGCGGCTTGAGGGAGCGACCGTCTTCCTCGACGGCCTGCCGCTCGCGCGCCCGGTCCGCTTCCAAGCGCCCGAGGCCGCGTCGTGAACCGCGCCGCCCGCAACGTCGCGACGTGGCTGGCCGTCGTGGCGACCGCCGGCACAGCGCTCGGTCCGGCCGCCCTGCCCGCGCGGGCGCAAAGCGCGCCGGCACCGGCCCCGGAACCCCTGCTTCGGGCGCACACGGCGGTCTACCGGGTCGCCTTCAAGGGCATCGGCGCCGGCGACTTCGAACTCAGGCTACGGGCCCTGCCGGCGGCCGGCCATTACCGCTACGAGACGATTCCGCACCCGGTCCTGCTCGCGCGACTCCTGGTCAGCGCCGACTCGCGCGAGGTCAGCGAATTCGAGGTCGGCCCGAACGGCGTGGTCCCCGAGTCATACCACCTGGACGACGGCGGCTCGCACACCGACGACGTCAGGATGCACTACGACTGGGAACGCGGGCGCGTCACGGGCACCAGCGCCGGCCACCCCCTCGATCTCGAGCTGGCGGCGGGCACGCAGGACGTGATGTCGATACGCGCCGCGATCCTCTACGACCTCGCGGCGGGCAAGACCACGGCGGAATACCGGATGATCGATCAGGGTGAAGTCAAGACCTTCGTCTACCGGGCCGTGGGCCACGAGACCGTCCGCACGCCGCAGGGCAGTTACGAAACCGTCGTCTGGGTGAGCGCGCGCAAGGGTTCGGACGGGCGCGACAAGACCTGGAGGTACTGGTACGCGCCGGCCCTCGGCTACCTGCCGGTGCGAGCCGCGCAACTCGAGGACGGCAAGACCCGCCTGCTCTTCGAGCTGTCGCGGGCAACGCTCGAACCCTGACGGTGCGCGGCGTCGACGCGGCCGGTCAGGCCTTCGGCAGCGTGACCCCGAGCTGGCCCATGTACTTGCCGCCCCGGTCGGCGTAGGACGTCTCACAGACTTCGTCGGACTCGAAGAAAAGCATCTGCGCAACGCCCTCGTTCGCGTAGATCTTCGCCGGCAGCGGCGTCGTATTGGAGAACTCGAGCGTCACGTGCCCTTCCCACTCGGGTTCCAGCGGCGTCACGTTGACGATCACGCCGCAGCGCGCGTACGTGGACTTTCCAAGACAGATGGTCAGCACGCTGCGCGGGATGCGGAAGAACTCGACCGTCCGCGCCAGGGCGAACGAGTTCGGCGGGATGAGGCAGACATCGGCCTGTACGTCGACGAAGCTCTGCGGGTCGAAGGCCTTCGGGTCGACGATCGTCGAGTTGATGTTGGTGAAGATCTTGAACTCGTTCGCGCAGCGCACGTCGTAGCCGTAGCTGCTCGTGCCGTAGGACACGATGCGCTTGCCGTCCGCCGTGCGAACCTGCTCGGGGGCGAACGGTTCGATCATGCCCTGCGCGGCCATGCGCCTGATCCAGCGGTCCGACTTGATGCTCATTGTTAGCAGATTCCCCCGTCACCGACCCCGGTTCGCCGGGATCTCTGTTCTGCGGCGCCCGGCGGGCGCCTAGTCGTCGCTCTCGCTGAGCGTCGGAAAGCTGCCGGTCGCGATGACCTCGAGGCGCGCCGCCGCCAGTCGCGCGATCGCGTGGTAGCGCTCGGCAAGGGCCCCGCCCGGCGCACCGACCACCGTCGGCGTCCCGCCGTCGGCCTGGGCGCGGATCGTCGTGTCCAGCGGCAGCGAGCCGAGCAGCGGCACGCCGAACTCCAGGCCCAGCCGTTCGCCGCCGCCGTGGCCGAAGATCGCATCCTCGTGGCCGCAGTTGGGGCAGACGTGCGTGCTCATGTTCTCGATCAGGCCGAGTACCGGTACGTCGACCTTGCGAAACATCTGCAGGCCCTTGCGCGCATCGAGCAGGGCTATGTCCTGGGGCGTCGTGACGATCACCGCGCCGCTGACCGGCACCCTCTGGGCGAGCGTGAGCTGGATGTCGCCCGTGCCCGGCGGCAGGTCGACGATCAGGTAGTCGAGCTCGCCCCACACGGTGTCGCCAAGCAACTGCAGCAGCGCCTGGGTGACCATCGGGCCCCGCCAGACCATCGGCTGCGACGCATCGATGAGGAAGCCGATCGACATCACCGCCACGCCGTGACTGATGAGCGGCTCCAGCTTCTTGCCATCCCGGGTTCTTGGCCGCTGGCCGGCCAGACCCATCATCAGCGGCTGGCTCGGGCCGTAGATGTCGGCATCCAGCAGACCCACGGCCGCCCCCTGCGCGGCCAGGGCCAGCGCAAGGTTCGCCGCGGTCGTCGACTTGCCTACGCCACCCTTGCCGGAGGCCACGGCAAGCACGTTCTTGATGCCAGGCAGCGGCGGGACGCCCTTCTGCGCGGCATGGGCGCCGATCGCGGCACGCAGAACGACCTCGACCGGCCCGTCTTGGCCGCGGCGGCGCAGCGCCTCGGCGACGCGTGCCTGGGTCAGCGGGCCGTAGCCGCCGACCGGGAAGGGCAGGACGAGCCGCACCTCGATGCCGGCAGCCCCCGACCTGACGTCCTCGACCGCCGCGCCGAGCGGCCGGCCGAGGAGCGGCTCGACGACAGCTTCAACGACGGCGCGGGCCTCGATCGGGGTCATGGCGTGCTCTCGGTGGGGGCCGCACAGTCTAGCTGACGACCGCGCGCTTGGCAGGTCCCTACGTGGCCTGTGGCATACTCTGTAAATAGATGCGGGTTTTTGCCGATATACCTCTGGATTGGGGCCGACCGGCGCGTTTCGGGCGCGGGTCAGGCATTTTTCGGGCTGCACGCCCTGGACGAAGGATGACGTAGCGCCTGTGGCAATGTTCTCTACCTTCCGCGGCGAACGCCTGCTGACCGAGCTGCGCACCGATGGCGACCCCGCCCGTCCGGAAACCCGCAAGCTGATTCAGCGCCTGGTCGACCTGGGTCCGGGCGTGATCCCGCTCGTGCACAAGGCGATCGGGGAAGCCGGAAAAAAGGAAACGATGGCGCTGGTCGAGGTCCTGTCGGGGCTCGCCAATGACCGGACGCTCGCCAAGGTCGCGGCCGGCCTGGCCGACGACAACCCCCGGGTGGTCTCGGCCGTCGCCTGGGCGCTGGCCGGCTCGCGCAACCTCTCGCCGGCGGCCATCCTCGACCTGCTCAAGGACCCCGAGCTGTCGCGTGCCGCGCTCGTCGACGTCATCACCGCCCAGAAGGAGCGCTTCCAGGTCCGCGACCTGCTCGGCGCCGCCGCCAGTCTCGAATCCGGCGACAAGGCCTCGCTCTACAAGATCGTCGGCGAGATCGCCGACGAGAACGCGATCCCCGACCTGATCGCCAGGGTCGACGGCAAGGACCCGGTGGTCCGGCGCCACATGCTCGAGATCCTCGCCCGCTTCCAGACGCCGGCGGTCGAGAGGGCCATCACCGCCCAGATCAAGGATCCCAACAAGTTCATCCGCCAGGCCGTCCTCGCGGCGCTCAGCAAGTTCGACCGGATCGCCGAGATCGAGCCGGTCGTCAATGCGCTGGCCGACAGCGACATCGAGGTCCAGAACCGCGCCGTCGACGTGCTCATCCGCGTCAAGAACCCGCAGACGGTCAGGTATCTCGTCAACGTCCTGCAGGACGAGTCCGAGTACGCCCGCCGCTCGGCCGTCGAGGTCCTCAACGAAATCGGCACCGCCGACTCGGTGAAGTACCTGCTCGACGCGATCAAGGACGCCGACTGGTGGGTGCGCAGCCGCGCCGCCGACGCGCTCGGCAAGATCGGCGGCCCGCGGGTCGTGGACGCCGTGCTCGAGCTCGTCAAGGACAAGGACGAGGAACTGCGCCGCACGGCAATCGAGATCCTGAACCTGACCCGCGACGAGCGCGCGGTCTCCTACCTGATTGAGGCGACGAAGGACCCGGACTGGTGGGTCAGCGAGCGCGCCATCGACGCCCTTGGCTCCATGAAGGAAGGCCGCGCCGTACCCCGCCTCGTGGAGATCCTCAAGACCAACCCGAAGGCGGCGCCGGTCGCCATCCGGGCGCTCGGCCAGATCGGCAAGGCGGCGACGCTCGATGTGCTGATGCCGTACCTGGCCAGCATGCACAACGCCATCCGCGTCGAGGCCATGGTCGCGGTCGCGCGCGTCGCCGATACCGAGCATGCCGATCTCGTGCGCCGCGAGATCGCCGCGCTCGGCAAGGCCAGCGACAACACGCTGCAGATCGCCGCCAAGCGCGCGCTCGCCGAACTCGAGAATCGCCTCTCAGAGACCGGCGATACGCACTCCCGCCTGTCGGTCGACCAGCAGATCGAAACCTCGCGCACGATGCTCGCCGAGGCCGCCGACGTGGCCGAGATCGTCAAACAGAACGAGTCGGTCAGCTCGCCGCTCGACATATCGAC
Source organism: uncultured Pseudomonadota bacterium (assembly GCA_903839465.1). GTDB lineage: Bacteria > Pseudomonadota > Gammaproteobacteria > Steroidobacterales > Steroidobacteraceae > CAIKMS01. The sequence continues at coordinate 6,562 of CAIMCI010000364.1, read as the reverse complement.
GCTGAACCCGGGCGACGTCGTCGAGGGTCGCTACCGCTTCATCGAGAAGATCGGCAAGGGTGCGTTCGGCACCGTGCTCCTGATGGAAGACACGGTCGTCGACGAGCGACTCATCCTCAAGTTCCTGAACCCGAACGTGTCCCAGGACGAGGAGATGATGAAGCGCTTCGTCCACGAGCTGCGCTACTCGCGAAAGATCACCCACCCGAACGTGATCCGCATCTACGACTTCCTGTACATCCGCGGCAACTACGCGATCTCGATGGAGTACTTCAAGAGCCACACGCTCGGCCAGGAACTGTCGCAGGGCCAGCCGATCGAACTGCAGCGCGCACTGCGCTTCGCCGACGACATCGCGACCGGCATGGCGGTGGCGCACCTGGCCGGCGTCGTGCACCGCGACCTCAAGCCCGCCAACGTCCTGATCAACGACGAGGGTCTGCTGAAGATCGTCGACTTCGGCGTGGCCGCCGTGCAGCGCGAAGGCGACACGCAGCTGACGAAGACCGGCTACGTCATCGGCTCGCCGAAATACATGGCCCCGGAGCAGATCCTGGGCAAGAAAGTCGATCCGCGCGCCGACGTCTACAGTCTCGGAGTCATCCTCTACGAGATGACGACGGGCGTGCCGCCGTACAGCCGTGGCGATCACATGTCGGTGATGTACCAGCACGTGCAGGGCAAGGCCGCGGCGCCCATCGACGTCAACAAGAGCATGTCCAAGGACCTGTCGGACTTCATCATGAAGGCAATGTCCGTTGACAAGTCCAAACGCTTCCAGTCGATGGAAGAATTCAAGGCCGAGCTCGCCAGATTCAGGTGAGCCGTAGCACAGAGGGCTAGCCATGCCGCGTATCGACGCGTTCCTGAAGCTGGGCAACGCCCAGGGCTGCTCGGACATCCATCTCGCCGTCGGCGTACCGCCGATGCTGCGCATGCATGGCGACCTGCTGCCGATCCGCTTCCGTGACCTTTCGGATTCGGAACTGGAAGGCTACGTGCACGAGATCATGACGCCCGCCCAGCGCAGCCAGTTCGCCTCCGGACACGACCTCGACTTCTCTTACGTCAGCGAGGAGGGCGGCCGGTACCGGGTGAACCTCTTTCGCAAGGAAACCGGGGTCGGCGCGGTCTTCCGGACCATCCCGACGACGACCCCGGCGCTGAACACGCTCGGGCTGCCGCCGGTCATCAACAAGCTCCTCGACTACCACCAGGGCATGATCCTGGTGACCGGTGCGACCGGCACCGGCAAGTCGACGACCCTCGCCGCCATGATCGCCGAGCTGAACCAGACCCGGCGGCTCAACATCATCAGCCTCGAGGATCCGATCGAGTTCGTCCACCCGAGCCGGGAGTCGCAGGTCATCCAGCGCGAACTCGGCACGCACGTGCCGTCCTTCGCCGAAGGCGTGCGCGCCGCCATGCGCGAAGATCCGGACGTTATCCTCGTCGGCGAAATGCGCGATGCCGACACCATCCGGATGGCGATGTCCGCGGCCGAGACCGGCCACCTCGTGTTCGGCACGTTGCACACGACGAGCGCCGTCAAGCCGATCGACCGGATCATCGATGCGCTGCCGATCGAGGAGCGGGAGCAGACCAAGGCCTTCCTCTCGCAGAGCCTCATCGCCGTCGTGACCCAGATACTCGTGAAGCGCGCCGAGGGCCGTGGCCGCAAGGCAATCTGCGAGATCATGCTGATGAACCGCGCGATCGGCAAGCTGATCCAGATGGACCAGACGCACCAGGTGCCTGCCCAGCTGCAGACCGGCCGCGACGTCGGGATGCAGCTCCTCGACCAGGCCCTGCTCGCCGGCCTGCAGGCCCACGAGCTCGACCCGAACGATGCCTACGACTACGCGGTCGACAAGAAGCAGTTCCAGCGCTTCGTGACCGACCCGACCCGGGCCGGCCAGGCGGACGGGACGGGTACCTGACCATGGCCAACAAGATCGACAGCTTCCTGCACCAGATCGTCAAGCAGAAGGCGTCTGACCTGCATTTCATGGCGAGCGACCTGCCGCGACTGCGCATCTACGGCGAACTGCGGCCGATGTCGGAGGAACGGCTCGCGCCGTCCTTCGTCAAGGAGGCGCTGGAGGAGATCATGCCGCCGAAGGCGCGCGCCCGGTTCGCCGAAAAGGAGGGTGCGGACTTCGCCTACGCGGTGCCGGACCTGGCGCGCTTTCGCGTCAACGTCCTGCGCCACCTCGGCGGCATGGGCGCGGTCTTCCGGGTAATCCCGGCCAAGGCGCTGACGCTCGACGAGCTGAACATCCCGCCGGCGGTACGCGCGCTCTGCCGGCACACCAACGGCCTGGTACTGGTCACCGGCAAGACCGGCAGCGGCAAGTCGACCACGCTCGCCGCGATGATCGACGACATCAACCAGAACATGCAGGGCCACATTCTGACGATCGAGGATCCGATCGAGTTCGTGCACCCGCGCAAGAAGAGCCTCATAAGCCAGCGCGAGGTCGGCGTGCATGCCCCGTCCTTCGCGGCCGCCATCCACTCGGCGCTGCGCGAGGATCCCGACGTGGTGCTGGTCGGCGAGTTGCGCGACCTGGAAACCATCTCGATCGCCGTGTCTGCGGCCGAAATGGGCGTGCTGGTAATGGGCACGCTGCACACCAACGGCGCGGGCGCGACCATCGACCGCATCGTCAACGCCTTCCCCGCCGACAAGCAGAATCACGTCCGCACGATGCTCTCGACCAGCATCCGCGGGGTGATTTCCCAGCAGCTGATTCCGCGCGCCGGCGGCAAGGGCGGCCGGGTGGCGGCCCTCGAGGTGCTGATCAACACGCCGGCCGTCGGCAACCTGATCCGGCAGGGCAAGATCGACCAGCTGGAGACGACGATGCAGAGCGGCTCGCAGCACGGCATGCGCACCATGGACGCGGCGATCCAGTCCCTGCTCGACGCCGGCCTGATCACCGGCCTCGACGCCTTCCGCAAGGCGATCAACAAGTCGCGTTTCGAGCAGTACAAGGGCTCCGAGCCGGACTGAGGCCGGCCGCAGGCGGCGCGCGCAACGCCACGCCCGGTGGCATACTAGTGGGTCTATCCACGTTCCGCGAAGTGCCCGCCGATGCGCCGTATTCTCGTCACCAGCGCCCTGCCCTACGCTAACGGACCGCTGCATCTGGGCCACCTGCTGGAGGCGATCCAGACCGACATCTGGGTCCGCTTCCAGCGCCTGTCGGGGCACGAGGCCTACTACTTCTGCGCCGAGGACACCCACGGCACGCCGATCATGCTCAAGGCCCAGGCCGAGGGGATCAGCCCCGAGGACCTGATCGGCCGGGTCGCCGCCGAACATCGCGCCGATTACCAGGGCTTCCTGATCGGCCACGACAACTTCCACTCGACCCACAGCGCCGAGAACCGCGAACGCACGGAAGCGATCTTCCGCGCTCTCGATGCGGCCGGCCACATCCGCCGCCGCGCGGTCCGCCAGGCCTATGACGAGCAGGCCGGGATGTTCCTCCCCGACCGTTACGTCAAGGGCAAGTGCCCGGTCTGCAAGACGCCCGACCAGTACGGCGACAGCTGCGAGTCCTGCGGTTCCACCTACAGCCCCGCGGAACTGATCGATCCGGTCTCCGTCGTCACCGGCACGCGCCCCGTCGAACGCGAGTCCGAGCACCTGTTCTTCGCACTGACCTCCTTCGAGCCGATGCTCAAGGCGTGGACCCGGTCCGGCGCCCTGCAGGACGGCGTCGCGAACAAGCTCGACGAGTGGTTTACGGCGGGTCTCAAGGACTGGGACATTTCACGCGAGTCGCCGTACTTCGGCTTCGAGATACCGGGTGCGCCCGGCAAGTACTTCTACGTCTGGCTCGACGCCCCGATCGGCTACATCGCCAGCTTCGAGCACTATGCGAAAACGCACGGCCTCGATTTCGCCGACTGGTGGGGCGCAGGGAGCGCGACCGAGCTCTACCATTTCATCGGCAAGGACATCCTCTACTTCCACACACTGTTCTGGCCCGCGGTGCTTGCCGGCGCGGGGTTGCGCCAGCCGACCGGCGTGCACGTGCACGGTTTCCTCACGGTCAATGGCCAGAAGATGTCGAAGTCGCGCGGCACGTTCATCCTCGCCCGCGACTACCTCTCGAAGCTGCCGCCGGAGGCGCTGCGCTATTATTTTGCCGCCAAGCTCGGCGCCGGTGTCGATGACCTCGACCTTGCGCTCGACGACTTCGTGGCCCGGGTCAATTCGGATCTCGTCGGCAAGGTCGTCAACATCGCCAGCCGCTGCGCCGGTTTCATCGAGAAGTCGGGCGGCCGGCTGGCCGGCGACCTCGCCGATCCCGCCCTCTACGCCGATTTCATTGCCGCCGGATCCGGCGTGCGGGCGCTGTACGAGGCCAAGGACTACGCCGCGGCGATGCGCGAGATCATGCTGCTCGCCGACCGTGCCAACCAGTACATCGACGCCCACAAGCCCTGGAACCTGGCCAAGGACCCGGCCCGCACCGCCGAGGTGGTCGCGGTGTGCACGCAGGGTCTTAACCTCTTCCGCGTCCTGATCGGCTTCCTCAAGCCCGTCCTGCCCGAGGTCGCCCGCGCGGCGGAAGCGTTCCTGGCCGCGCCGCTTACCTCCTGGGAGCAGCTCGCGAGCCCGCTGCTCGGCACGGCGCTGGCACCCTACGCACCGCTCTTCATGCGGCTCGACCCCCAGGTCGTGCGCGCGCTCGTCGCCTCGGAGCCGCTCGCGGCCGCGGCCCCCGCCAAGCCCGCGACGAAGGCCGCGACCAAGGCCGCCCCGGCGGCGGCGGCGCCCGCCGAGATCACGGTCGACGACTTCGCGAAGCTCGACCTGCGCGTGGCGCGGGTGCTGGAGGCCGCCCTGGTGGAGGGCGCCGACAAGCTCCTGCGCCTGCGCCTGTCGCTCGGTGACTCCGAACGAACCGTCTTCGCCGGCGTCCGCGCCGCCTACGCGCCGGAGTCACTGGTCGGTCGGCACGTCGTCGTTGTCGCCAACCTCAAGCCGCGGCAGATGAAATTCGGCCTCTCGGAAGGCATGGTGCTGGCCGCCGGTCCCGGCGGCGGCGACATTTTCCTCGTCACCCCGGACCCGGGAGCGGCGCCCGGCATGCGGGTCAAGTAGCCGCGCGGGGACGGAGCCGGTGGCCACCCTGACCGACCTGCTGGACCGGTTGCTGCCACAGACGCAGTGCCGCCGTTGCGGCTACGACGGCTGCCGGCCGTATGCCGAGGCCATGGCCGAGCACTCCGCGCCCGCCAACCGCTGCCCGCCGGGCGGTCCGTCCACGCTCGCGGCGCTGGCGGCGGCACTCGGCCGCGAACCGCTGCCCCTCGAGCCGTCGACCGGCAGCTTCGCCCCGCCCACCGTGGCCGTGATCGACGAGGCGCTGTGCATCGGCTGCGCCAAATGCCTCCCCGCCTGCCCGGTCGACGCCATCGTCGGAGCCCGGCGCTACATGCACACGGTACTGGCCGCGGACTGCAGCGGCTGCGACCTGTGCCTGCCGGCCTGCCCGGTCGACTGCATCAGCATGCAGCCGGCGGCAGCGGCGCCGCTGACGCCCGCCGAGATCAGCGACCGTGCCCTCGCCTACCGCAACCGGATGGACGCGCGCAGCGCCCGTGAGGAACGCGCCCGCGCCGCGAACCTCGCCGCGCTGCTCGCCGCCAGCCACGCCGCACCGGGGCCGACATGACCCCGGTCGCCGTCGAGGCCTTCTTCACCCGGCTGCGTGCGCTCAACCCGAGGCCCACGACCGAGCTCGTCTATCGCACGCCGTTCGAACTCCTGGTCAGCGTCATCCTGTCGGCGCAGGCAACCGACGTGTCGGTCAACCGCGCCACGGGCCCGCTGTTCAAGGTCGCCGATACGGCTGCCAGCCTGAGCGCGCTCGGGGTCGACGGGCTGACGCCGTTCATACGCTCGATCGGCCTGTACCAGACCAAGGCGAAGAACGTGATCGCCACGGCCGGCATCCTCGCCAGCCGCTACGGCGGCGAAGTCCCGCGCGAGCGGGAGGCGCTGGAGGCGCTGCCCGGGGTCGGCCGGAAAACCGCCAACGTCGTGCTCAACACGGCATTCGGCGAGCCGGTCATGGCCGTCGATACCCACATCTTCAGGGTCGCGAACCGAACCGGTCTGGCGCCCGGCAAGACAGTCCGCGCGGTCGAGGACCGCCTGATGCGGGTAGTGCCGGCGCCATTCGCCCGCGACGCCCATCACTGGCTGATCCTGCACGGCCGCTACGTCTGCAAGGCCCGTCGCCCGGAGTGCTATCGCTGCCCGGTGGCGGACCTGTGCCGGTTCCGGCCGAAGACCGCGGATCCGGCCGCCCCGGTACCGCTCGACCTCGCGACCGGCCGGCGCGCCGCCACGCGGCGGCGCTCGCCCGCGCCGCGCGCCGTCAGGAAGAAGGACTGACCCCGAGGCGTACCGGCTTCACGCCGATCGCGTGCAGGGCCCGCCGCAGCTGGCTGACGCCGTCCGCGTACTGGCCGGCCTGACACGCCGCCCAGCCGGCATCGCGGTCGCGCTGCGCCGCCGCCGCGTGCGCCGCGCCAT